>NZ_JBFBCF010000005.1:97312-392015 GCF_040683035.1 Streptosporangium sp. NPDC051022
CGGCGGGGGGGGGGGGGGGGGGGGGGGGGGGGGGCCCGCCGCCCACCGCGCGGGGGGGGGGCCCCCCCCCCCCCCACCTCTCGCTGTCTCACCCTGTCTCACCGCCGGCCGTCCGCAGCCGACCGTTCCTGCCGTTCCTGCCAGGGCACCTCGATCTCCGAGGCGCCCGGCCCGGCCGGAACGGATCAGTCGCGGCGACCGGCGGAGCCGGGGGCTAGCCGGCGGTCCTCAGCGCACCGCCACCGGGCGGTCCGGGAGGACCTTCGGGACCCTGCGGGCCGACCGGCCCCTGCGGGCCCTCCGGACCGACCGGCCCCTGAGGTCCGGTCGGACCCTGCGGCCCGGTGGGACCCGCCGGACCCTGCGGACCGGGATCGCCCTGTGGCCCCTCGGGGCCGGGAGCACCCTGCGGACCGGGGTCACCCACCGGACCGACAGCACCCACCGGACCGGTGGCCCCTGCCGGACCGGTAGCGCCCACCGGACCAGGATCACCCTTGTCACCGGTGTCACCCTTCGGCCCCTGCGGACCAGGATCACCCTGCGGACCAGGGGCACCGTCGGCACCCGCCGGACCGGTAGCCCCTGCCGGACCGGTAGCGCCCACCGGACCAGGATCACCCTGCGGACCCTGCGGACCAGGATCACCCTTGTCACCTGTGTCACCCTTCGGCCCCTGCGGTCCCGGAGCACCATCGGCACCCGCCGGACCGGGCGGGCCCTGCGGCCCGGGATCACCTTGCGGGCCCTGAGGACCGGGGTCACCCTGCGGACCCTGGGGACCGGGATCGCCCTGCGGGCCCGGGGCACCGTCGGCACCCGCCGGACCGGTGGCACCCACCGGACCAGGATCACCCTGCGGACCCTGCGGACCAGGATCACCCTTGTCACCTGTGTCACCCTTCGGCCCCTGGGGACCGGGATCACCCTGCGGGCCCGGGGCACCGTCGGCACCCGCCGGACCGGTGGCACCCACCGGACCAGGATCACCCTGCGGACCCTGCGGACCAGGATCACCCTGCGGACCCTGCGGACCAGGATCACCCTGCGGACCCGGAGCGCCATCGGCACCCGCCGGACCGGTGGCACCCACCGGACCAGGGTCGCCGGTGTCCCCCTTCGGCCCCTGCGGACCAGGATCACCCTGCGGACCCGGAGCGCCGTCGGCACCCGCCGGACCGGGCGGGCCCTGCGGCCCGGGATCACCTTGCGGTCCCTGAGGACCGGGGTCACCCTGCGGACCAGGATCACCCTTGTCACCGGTGTCGCCCTTCGGGCCCTGCGGACCGGGATCGCCCTGCGGCCCCTGCGGACCAGGGTCACCCTGTGGCCCCTGAGGACCGGGATCGCCCTTGGCGCCGGTGTCACCCTTCGGCCCCTGAGGACCGGGGATGCCGGGGATGCCGGGAACGCCGGGGACGCCCTGCGGGCCGGGGTCACCGGGCTGGCCCTGTGGACCGGGATCGCCCTGCGCTCCCTGGGCGCCCGGCAGACCCTGCGGTCCTCTCGCACCGGGAGCACCGTCGGTACCCGCGGCCCCCTGCGGTCCTCTGGGACCGGTCGGACCCACCGGGCCCGCCGGGCCGACGGGGCCGGTGGCGCCGTTGGCGCCCGCGGGACCCTGCGGTCCTCTGGGGCCGGTCGGACCCGTCGGGCCCGCGGGACCCCTGGGTCCGGGAGGCCCGGGAGGACCTTCGGGAACCTCGCAGAGAGACTCCGGGATGTGGAGCCATCTGCACAGTGGGATGTAGACCGCCTGCCGGCGTGCCTCCGTCGATGGCTGGCCGCGATCCGGTTTGTCGGCGTCGGCTGCTGCTGAGATGGAACGGGTGTCGGTTGAGGCCTGGTAGGGCTTCACCTTGAAAGAGAGACCGGCGGGCATGTCCAGGGGGGCGCCACTCGACTCGGAGTGGACGTCCTCCTGGGCGGTGCGCCAGACCGGCGTCGTATCGGCTCCTGCTGGAGCAGGGGAATAGACAAGAACGGCCCCGGCGAGCGCGCCACCCGCCAGAGTTCGTTTCACAAAAGTTGTCACAGGGCGTTTTCTCCCCGGGCGCATATATGAAAAACTCCGCCACGGACATTTTGATTCGACGGAACACCCCGGAAAACAGTAGCCTCCAAACGTTGCTGATACGTTGGTCGAGGCACACGCGTTTTTTTACTCGCCACCCCGTCAAATCTCTATATAAAACACCGATTCCGGCATCACCCGGATCGAGCGGACCAAGCCTCCCCACCTGACGAACAGGGTCATCGACCGGGACAACGGCCGCACACCGCTGCAAAACACATCATCGCCCACCACTCCGGAGCACACCCTCCACCCACCCCACACAAACGAAAGAAAGGACCGGCGGACGCATCCCGGAGAAAATTCACCGGCACAACCCCGCCCGGTCGCCACACCATTCTCCACGACACTCTGAACATTTGTTGTTCGAAATTCACCGGAGGCGGAAAACAGCCTTCGAACGGCTGCCCGCGACAATTCGCGGCCGGACGGCCGGACGGCTCTCCGGGATGTGAAAAGGCCGTACGGCCTGCCGCAGACGCCCTTCCTCCCACGGGGACACACGAGAACCCGCGCGAGAATCGGTGCCCACACGAAAGCGGCCCCCCGTTCCGGCCCGATAACGTTGCCGTACGGGGGGTCGTCGGCGAGGAAGGGATCCGTCCCGTGGAGGACGTCAATCAGCCCGGTGTCGAGGCGTTACGCCCCGGAGATCCCGAACGGATCGGGGACTACCGGCTTCTCGGACGTCTGGGCGAGGGCGGGATGGGCACCGTCTATCTGGCGCTGACCCCGGCCGGACGACCTGTCGCGGTCAAGGTGGTCAGGCCGGAGGTCGCGGTCGAGGACGGGTTCGCCGACCGGTTCCACGCCGAGGTGCGGAACGCCCGGCGGGTCGCGTCGTTCTGCACCGCCCAGGTGCTCGGCGACGGGAACGCCGACGACGGCCGGCCGTACATGGTCACCGAATACATCGCGGGCACGCCGCTGTCCCGCCAGATCAGCAGGTACGGCGCGCTGGAGCCCGCCCCGTTGCACGGGGTGGCCCTCGGGGTCGCCGCAGCCCTGGCCGCGATCCACGTCGCCGGACTGGTCCACCGCGATCTCAAACCCGCCAACGTGATCCTGTCCATGTCCGGGCCCCGCGTGATCGACTTCGGCATCGCCAGAGCGCTGGACTCGACCCGCGGCTTCACCCGGTCGGGCGAGGTGCTCGGCACCCCGGGCTGGTGGGCCCCCGAACAGGTGCGCGGCCTGGAGATCACCCCGGCCGCCGACGTCTTCGCCTGGGGCTGCCTGGTCGCCTACGCCGGAAACGGCCGCCATCCCTACGGCCGGGGCGACATGATCACCATGGCGACCCGGCTGCTGAAGGGGCCGCCCGACCTGGGCACGCTTCCCGCCCCGCTCGACGATCTGGTCCGCCGGGCGACCATGATGGAGCCCGGGGAACGGCCCACCGCCCAGGACCTGCTGATCGCCCTGGTCGGCGGCGGCATCGCGGCACCGGCCCCGGCCGCCGCCCCGGCCGATCCGCCGACCCTGGTCGCGGACGACGTGCTGAGCACGTCGTGGCGGCCCCCGGCCAATGTGGAGCCGGACTCCACGCAGGTCCTCAACGTCCTGCGGCCGGGTGCCTCGGCTGTGTCCCCCGTGTCCCCTGTGTCCCCTGTGTCCCCCGTCTCCCTCACCCCCTCCCGCCCGACACCCGCTCCGCCTCCGGCCGGTACGGCCTCCGCCCCCGCCGGGTCTCCCGGCCTCCCCGAGTCCCCGGCGCCCCCGGTGTCCTCGGTGTCCTCGTCGAGCCCCACGGCCCTCACCGCCTCCGTCAGGCAGGCCCGGCGGCGCTGGCTGCTCGCCGGGATCGCCGTGACGGCGGCGCTCACCGTCACGGTCACGGTGCTGGTCCGCGCGGGTGACGAACCCGGCGGGCGGACGCCTCCCGGGAGCACCACGACAGGCGTCACCGACGTGGGGCGGCGGATCGCGACCGGCTCGCTGATCGAGGATCCGCAGCTGATCGTCCCGCGGCCCCCTCGGTGCGGCCTGACCTCCTACGAGGGCACGACCGCGACGACGGGCCGGCTGTGCGTGATCGCGTGGACCCTGATCAACACCGGGGGCGGGCGGGTCCCTCTCAGCCGTACCCCGCTCGCGTTGGTCGACGACCTCGGAACGGCCCACCGCCCCGTACCGGGCACGGCGAGTCCGCCGACGGCCCTGTCCCCCGGTGGCAGGGTGGACGACGTGCTGATCTACGACCTGCCCCCGGACCGCAGACCGGCGAAGCTAACCGGCCAGGTGGTCGAGGGCGGGCAGCCGATCGAGGTGAGGCTGTCATGAGATCCCTGCTCCCCCTGCTGGTGGCGGCCGCGCTCGTCCCGCTCCCCATCACGCCTCCCCCACTCTCCACCGCACTCGTCCCACTCCCCGCCGCGTCTCCCCCACTCCCCGCTGCGCATCCCCCGCTCCCCATCACGCCTCCCCCACCCTCCACCGTGTTCTCCGGTCCGTCCTCCGGCTCTCTCCCCGCGTCCTCCGCCGTGGCCTTCTCCGGCTCTCTCCCCGCGTCTCCCTCCGCCCCGGCCGCCAGCTGTGCCACGTCCGCCGGACCGAACGACTTCGACGGTGACGGCGTGGACGACCTGGTCGTCGGCGACCCGTTCGCCGCCCCCGGCGGGCGGGACGGCGCCGGGGCCGTCCACGTGCTGCTCGGCAGGGGGGAGAGCGGGACGGTCGTGCGGGCGTCCCCGCCGGAGGCGGGCGACGGCTTCGGCTGGTCGGTGCGGATGACCCACCTCGACGCCGACGGCTGCGCCGACCTGCTGGTCGGCGCGCCGTACGCGGACGTGGCCGGACTGCGGGACGCGGGCGCGGTCTACGCCGTGTACGGCGGCGCACGCCCCAGAACGGTCCGCCTGCTCTCCCCGAACCCGCAGGCCGAGGCCCATTTCGGCTGGTCCCTGGCCTCCGGCGGTTCCGTAATCGCCGTCGGCGCCCCGCACGAGGACGCCGACGGAGCGGACGATTCGGGCGCGGTCTACCTGTTCGACTCCGGCACCCTCGGCGGAGGGCGTCGGATCACCCAGGACACCCCGGGGGTGCCCGGCAACAGCGAGATCGGGGACATGTTCGGCTGGTCGGTCGCGATCGGCGCGCTGGGCGGTGTCCCGGGCGAGCCGGACCTCGCGGTCGGCGTGCCGTACGAGAACGACGACGGGGCGGGGCGGCAGAACGGGGAGGGTGAGATCGACTCGGGATCGATCGCCGTGCTCTTCGACGTGTCCGGTTCCCAGGGGGAGTACGCCGCCAGGAAGTGGGACCTGCACCAGGTCGTGGAGACCCACGCGGGCGACCGGTTCGGCTACGCGATGGCCTACGCGGAGGAGAACGGCGTGGGATACCTGGCGGTGAGCGCACCGCTCGGCGACGGCGGACGGGTGAAGGACTCGGGCCTGGTCCGGCTCTTCCGTGCCTCGGCCACCGAGGAGATCACCCCCGTGGCCACCTTCGACCAGGGAGCGGAGGGGGCGGCGGGCGACGGGTACGGCTTCTCGCTGGCCCTCACCGGGGAGGGCGGCGCCCGGCTGGCCGTCGGGGTGCCCTTCGGCGGCCCCGGCCGGCGGGGAGGCGTACGGCTCATCCCGGTGGGGGATCCGGCGCGGGCCCGGCGGATCGACCAGGGCGGGGCGGGCGACCACTTCGGCTGGTCGGTGGCCTTCAGCGGCAACCGCCTGGTGGTCGGCGCGCCGGATCACGGGAGTTCCGGGGCGGTGGCGCTGCTGGGCCGCAACGACGACACCGGCATCCTGCTGTCCCCGGGAACCGGCCGGGTGCCCGCCCTGAACGACGGGGGCTCGGCCGACTTCGGCGCCGCGGTCGGCTGACCCCCGCCGTGACGGGACGGCTCACCAGGACCCGAAGACGGCCTCCCCGTTCGCGCTGATGGCCGCGGCGAGCCCGGCGGGGTCGGTCTGCTTGACCTCGGCCAGGCAGCGCAGCGTGATGGGGATGAGGTAGGGGGCGTTGGGCTTGCCCCGGTGCGGCATCGGCGGGAGGTAGGGCGCGTCGGTCTCGACGAGCATCAGCTCCTTGGGCGCGACCGCCGCGGCCTCGCGGAGGTAGCCCGCGTTCTTGTAGGTGACCGGTCCCGAGAAGGACATGAAGTAACCGGCCTCGACGCACTTCTTGGCCATCTCGGCGTCGCCGGAGAAGCTGTGGAAGACCACGATCTCCGGGGCTCCCTGGTCCGCCAGCACGCGCAGCACGTCGTCGTGGGCCTCGCGGTCGTGGATCACCAGGGCTTTGCCGGTCCGTTTGGCGATCTCGATGTGCGCCCTGAAGCTGGCGTGCTGGTCCTCCTTCGAAGCCCAGTCGCGGTAGTAGTCGAGGCCCGTCTCCCCGACCGCCCTGACGTGCGGCAGGCGGGCGAGCTCCTCGATCTCGGCGAGCACCTCCGGCGTCGAGGCGTGCGCCTCGTTGGGGTGGATCGCCACCCCGGCGTAGACGTCGGGGTGGAGCTCGGCCGTCCGGGCGTTCCAGCGCGACGACGGCAGGTCGTAGCCGATCGTGACGAGCCTGGTGACCCCCACCGAGCGAGCCTGGCCAAGGATGCCCTCGATGCTCGCCTGGGCCGCCTGGGCGGCCTGCGCGACGGGATCCCCCGAGGACGCCTGGCGGTTGCCCACCATGATGTCGAGGTGACAGTGGCTGTCGAACACCTCGGCGTCCAGGGGGTCGGGGACTGTGGGAAGCTTCGTCGTGCTCACCCGCAGATTTTATTGCGCCCCGTGCATCGCGACGCCTTCGGCGCCGCGATGCGGCACGGTCACTCGCCGAGGCGGGCGAGTTCCTCGTCGACGATCTTCGGGTCGAGCTTGGTGAACAGCGGGGTCGGCGGCGCGAGCGGGATCCCGGCCCGCAGCGGGGTGGACTCCCAGCGTGCCTCGCCCTCGTAGGAGCCGGTGATGATGGGGTACTGCCGGCCGCCCTCCTCGTCGACCTCCTTGATCTCCGGCATCCCGGACCACACGCCGGTGCCGCCGAGCATGGCGTGGATCTTGTTGGAGGAGGAGGGCAGGATCGGGGTGAGCAGCGTCTTGGCGTCGTCGACGACCTGCAGGGCCACGTGGAGGATCGACTTGACCCGCTCGGGGTCGTCCTTGATCTTCCACGGCTCCTGCTCCGCGAGGTACTTGTTGGCCTCGCGGATGACGTCGAACGCCTCGTTCGTGGCGTTCTTGAAGCGGGAGCGTTCGAGCTCGGCGCCGACCTTCGGGAAGGCCCCGCGGCTGCGCTCCAGCATGGCGCGGTCGGCGTCGGTCAGGTCGTGCGCCTCGGGGATGGCGCCGAAGTTCTTGGCGGCCATCGAGATCGAGCGGTTGACCAGGTTGCCCCAGGCCGCCACCAGCTCGCCGTTGTTGCGGTTGAGGAACTCCGACCAGGTGAAGTCGGTGTCCTGGTTCTCCGGGCCGGCGACCGCGATGTAGTAGCGCAGCGCGTCGGCGTCGTAGCGGGCCAGGAAGTCACGGACGTAGATGACGACCTGGCGGGAGGAGGAGAACTTGCGGCCCTCCATGGTCAGGAACTCGCTGGAGACGACCTCGGAGGGCAGGCTCAGCTCGCCGAGCGCGCCCGGCGTGCCGTTCCTGGCGCCCTGGCCGTTGTAGCCGAGCAGCAGCGCGGGCCAGATCTCGGCGTGGAAGACGATGTTGTCCTTGCCCATGAAGTAGTGACCACGGGCGTCGGGGTTCTGCCACCACTGCCGCCAGGCGTCGGGGTCGCCGGAGCGGCGGGCCCACTCGATGGAGGCGCTGAGGTAGCCGATGACGGCGTCGAACCAGACGTAGAGCCGCTTGTTCGGCTGGTCGCGCCAGCCGTCCAGCGGGATCGGCACGCCCCAGTCGAGGTCACGGGTGATCGCGCGGGGCTGCAGGTCGCCCAGCAGGTTGAGCGCGAACTTCAGCACGTTGGGCCGCCAGTCGCCCTGCTTGGACTGCAGCCACCCGCCGAGCACCTCGGCGAAGGCGGGCAGGTCGAGCATGAAGTGCTCGGTCTCGACGAAGATCGGCGTCTCACCGTTGATCTTGCTGACCGGGTTGATCAGCTGGATCGGGTCGAGCTGGTTGCCGCAGTTGTCGCACTGGTCGCCGCGCGCGCCGTCGTAGCCGCAGATCGGGCAGGTGCCCTCGATGTAGCGGTCGGGCAGGGTGCGGCCCGTCGAGGGGGAGATCGCCCCCATCGTGGTCTTGGGGAAGACGTAGCCGTTGTCGTACAGCCCCTTGAAGATCTCCTGGACCACGGCGTAGTGGTTGTCCGTCGTGGTCCTGGTGAAAAGATCGTAGGACAGTCCCAGGGCCTGGAGATCCTCGGCGATCACCCGGTTGTAGCGGTCGGCGAGCCGGCGGGCGGTCAGGCCCTCCTTGTCCGCCTGCACCTGGATGGGCGTGCCGTGCTCGTCGGTCCCGCTCACCATCAGGACCTTGTTGCCCGCCATCCGCTGGTAGCGGCTGAAGATGTCGGACGGCACGCCGAATCCGGAGACGTGCCCGATGTGGCGGGGGCCGTTGGCGTAGGGCCACGCGACCGCGGTCAGGATGTGCTGGGACATGATGCCAAGCCTAAAGGACGCCTATGGGGGTGCGGGTCAGGCCTTGGCACTCTCCTGGCGGGCCGCCCGCTCCGGCTCGTCCCCCCCGCTCATGCTGACGGCCTGGGCGGCCTCCTCCGCCGCGGAGGCGGCCACGTCGATCGGCGTCTCCTTGGTACGGCGGATGCCGAGGATGCTGATGAACAGCGCGGCGAAGATGGTCTGGAAGCTCATGATCAGCGCGGTGGCCGAGGGAACGACCAGACGCAGCGACTCCGACGGGATCAGCGGGCCGAAGCTGCGCGTCTGCCAGTGGGCCAGCGAGGCGACCAGACCGGCCAGACCGGCCAGGGCCAGCAGGCCTCCGGCCACCAGGCCCTTCTCCAGGGTCACGATGTCGACGAGCTTGCGCACGCGCCTGTCCTCGGGCAGGAAGCCCTCCTCCGCGGCGTACACCTTGGTGAACAGGGCGAACAGCGCGGCCTGGAAGCCGATCACCACGGCCGCCGAGGCGCCGACCAGGGTGTCGACGTCGAAGGCGAGCTTGCCGATGTAGACCGGGCCGAAGGTCAGGGCGGCGCCCGCGACCAGGCCGACGGTCATCAGGATCAGACCGGGGATGAAGAACAGCCAGCGCGGGCTGTACAGCATCAGGAAGCGCAGGTGGCGCCAGCCGTCGCGCCAGGAGCGCAGGTGCGGCGGGCGGGAGCGGCCGTCCGGCGAGAGCGTGGTCGGCACCTCGCGCACGTCGAGCCCGGACAGCGTCGAGCGCACCACCATCTCGCTGGCGAACTCCATGCCGCCGGTCTGCAGGCCGAGCTTGAGGATCGAGTCGCGCCGGAAACCGCGCAGGCCACAGTGGAAGTCGCCGATGGCGCTGGGGAAGAACAGGCGCCCGATGAAGGACAGCACCGGGTTGCCGAGGTAGCGGTGGAGCGGGGGCATGGCGCCGGGGGCGATGCCGCCCTTGAAACGGTTGCCCATCACCAGGTCGGCGCCGTCGCGCAGCTGCTCGACGAACGGCAGCAGCGCGGTGAAGTCATAGGAGTCGTCGGCGTCGCCCATGATGACGTACTTGCCGCGGGCGGCCCTGATTCCGCCCATGAGGGCGTTGCCGTACCCCTTGGCGTCCACGTGCACGACGCGGGCCCCCGCGTCGCGTGCGAGCTGCTGAGAGCCGTCCGTGCTGCCGTTGTCGGCGATCAGGACCTCTCCGTCGATGCCGTGTTCCCGCATGCAGGCCAGTGCCTTGCGTACGCAGGTCTCCACGGTCTCCGCCTCGTTCAAGCAAGGCATGACCACGGTCAGTTCCACGTCTCAACCTTTCAGTTACGGCACAGCCCAACCTCATCATGATGCCCTTTATCGTCTACCGCGCGGGTCAACTCCGTGAAACGGCTGGCATCCTGTAATGCATGGTGACCGTCACCGAACCACCACGCCTGAAGGCGCCTCCGGCGGGTGTGATCACACGCGTGTGGACGCTCCTGGGGCGCCACCGGCTGTTCGTCGCGGCCGTGGCGCTGGCGTTCCTGCTGCGTGTCGTCACCATGCTCGGCTACGGCCCCGCCCTGTGGTTCAACGACTCCTTCGGCTATGTCTCGGGGGCGATCAACCCCGACAGGCCCAATGCCCTGCGTCCGAACGGTTACTCCTTCTGGCTGCTGCTGCTTCGGCCCCTGCACAGTTTCACCGTCGTGGTCTTCACCCAGCACCTGATGGGGCTGGGCATCGCGGTGCTGATCTACGCGCTGCTGCGCAGGAGGTTCGGCCTGCCCGGCTGGGGGGCGACCCTGGCCACGCTGCCGGTGCTGTTCGACGCCTACCAGATCCAGCTCGAGCACCTGGTCATGTCGGACGCGATGTTCATACTGCTGGTCGTGGGCATCGTGGTGCTGGTGCTGTGGCACCGGGAGATGTCCTGGCGGCTGGGCGCCGTGATCGGGCTGCTGCTCGCGTTCACCGCGCTGACCAGGTCGATCGGCCTGCCCATCCTGGCCCTGGTCGTGGCCTACATGCTCGTCAAGCGGACCGGCTGGAGGCCGATCACCGCCATGGTCACCGCGTGCGCGGTCCCGGTGATCGGCTACATGGCCTGGTTCGCCTCGGCGTACGGCAACTTCGCGATGACCAACAGCGACGGCGCGATCCTGTACATGCGCACCGCGCTGTTCGCCGACTGCAAGGCGATGAAGATCGACCCGCGTAAGGAGCTGGAGCTGGCGCTGCTGTGCATCAGCGCCCCGCCGAGCGAGCGTCATTTCTCCGGGCAGAAGTACCTCTGGTGGGCCCAGCCGGGGCAGCGCTTCCACGCCTTCGGGCCGGACACCACCTTCACCCCCGACATCAACCGGGCGGCGGGGGATTTCGCCAAGCGGGCCATCCTCGCCCAGCCGCTCGACTATCTCGCCGTCATGGCCGGAGACTTCTTCCGCGCCTTCCGCTGGGACCGGCCGCAGTTCCCCGACGCCAACACCTACCGGCAGTACGAGTTCCTGCCCGAGGGCAAGGTGCTGCCCAACTGGTCCTCCTACCGGGGCACCAGCGACCACGACGCCCAGCTCTACGACCCCGGCCTGCCGACCGCGCAGATCCGCGGCAAGCCCGGCGTGATCGGCACCCAGGTCCACGACCCGTGGGCGAAGTTCATGCAGGGCTACCAGCAGACGATCAGGCTGCCCGGCATCGTGGTCGGCGTTCTGCTGCTGATCGGCCTGGCCGGGGTCGTGGTGCGCTGGCGCAGGCTGGGCGGCCCGGTGCTCCTGCCGTGGCTGGGGGCCTTCGGCCTGATCCTGGCCCCCGCTGCGACGGCCGAGTTCGACTACCGCTACGTCCTGCCCGCGGTACCGCTGGCCTGCCTGGCCGCCGCGATCACGCTGCGGCGCGGTTTCACCCGGCCCGGCGGATCCGCCGGATCCACCGACGCGGGGACGTCCGTGGCGACCGTTCCGAGCGGGGGATGACCTCGCCGGCGGGTGGCGGACGTGCCGCCTCCGGCGGGCCGGGGCCCGGCGGTCCCGGCCGGGGGTTTCCCGGTACGGGAGGCGGGCATCGCCCTCTCGTTAACCCCGTCCGGAAAGTTATGGGGATAAATCACCCGCGGTGGACGGCGTCGTAAAGATCGCGTTTGGGGATCCCCGCCGCCTTGGCGACGTCCACGATCGCCTGCTTCCTGGGCACCCCCGTCTCCTCGCGGCGCACGACCTCGGCGACCAGGTCCTCCACCGCCGGCGGCACGGCGTCGGGGACGTGCCCGGCGACGACCACGGTGATCTCGCCCTTGACGCCGCCGGCCGCCCACGCGGCCAGCTCGCCCAGGCCGCCGCGCCGTACCTCCTCGTAGGTCTTGGTCAGCTCCCTGCAGACCGCGGCCCTGCGGTCGGCCCCGAACGCCTCGGCCATCGCCCCGAGCGCGGCCCCCAGCCGGTGCGGCGCCTCGAAGAACACCATCGTGCGCTCCTCCCCGGCCAGGGCCTCCAGCCTGCGGGCGCGCTCGCCGGGTTTGCGCGGCGGGAAGCCCTCGAAGCAGAACCGGTCGCTGGGCAGCCCGGACACGGCCAGCGCGGTGGTGACCGCCGAGGGGCCGGGCAGCGAGGTGACCGTGATCCCCGCCTCGACGGCCAGGCTGGTCAGGCGGTAACCAGGGTCGGAGACACCCGGCATGCCCGCGTCGGTGATGACCAGGACGGTCCCGCCCTCCTGGAGCGTCCCCAGCAGCTCGGCGGCCCGGCCCGCCTCGTTGGCGTCGTAGTAGGAGACGACCCGGCCCCTGATCTCCGCGCCCAGCTCGCCGGCCAGGCGCCGCAGGCGGCGGGTGTCCTCGGCCGCGACCACGTCGGCGGTCTCCAGCGCCTCGCGCAGCCGGGGCGAGGCGTCGCCCGCCCGCCCGATCGGAGCCCCCGCCAGCACCAGCCTGCCGTTGTCGTTCACCTTCCCATCCTCCCGCATCCGGAGCGGGATCCCGCCGTGGGGAGAAGTTCCACAAGTGGGGGGAGAAGTTCCGTAATTAGACATGTAGGCGGTGTTTCTTAGGTTCCAGGGACGAAGGGGCCCGTACGATGGCCGGGTGGCCGTGACTGACTTCCCCGACCAGGCGTTCGAAGAGCCGGAAACCCAGCCGAGTAGCGGCTCGGCGGGCTCCGTGCGTGACCGGCTGGTGCCGCCGATGCCCGGCGGCGCCCTGTGGGGCTGGCTCGGCCCACTGCTGGTCACGGCCTTCGGCGCGATCCTCCGTTTCGTCAATCTGGGCCGCCCGAACGCGGTGATGTTCGACGAGACGTACTACGCCAAAGACGCGTGGTCACTGGTCAACTTCGGCGCCGAACGCAACATGCTTGAGGACGCCAACAAGCGCCTGATAGACGGCAACAGCGACATTTGGCAGCATTGCGCGCCGAGTGAAATCGACAAATGCGCCTCCTACGTCGTCCATCCGCCGCTGGGCAAATGGATGATCTCGATCGGCGAGCAGTTGTTCGGCATGACGCCGTTCGGCTGGCGGTTCGTCGGGGCGCTCGTCGGATCGCTGTCGATCCTGATCCTGGCCCGGGTGGCGCGCCGGATGACCCGCTCGACCCTGCTGGGCTGCCTGGCCGGGCTGCTGCTGTCGGTCGAGGGCCTGCACCTGGTGCTGTCGCGCACCGCGCTGCTGGACATCTACCTGATGTTCTTCGTGCTGGCCGGGTTCGCCTGCCTGGTGGTCGACCGTGACCGGGCGCGGGGGCGGCTGGTCGACTGGTACGAGTCCTCGCCGCTGGGCGACCAGGGTCCCTGGCTGGGGCTGCGGCCCTGGCGGATCGCGGCCGGCCTGTGCCTGGGCGCGGCGTGCGCGGTCAAGTGGTCGGGGATGTTCTACCTGATCGCCTTCGCCCTGCTGTCCCTGTTCTGGGACTTCGGGGCCCGTCGCGCCGTCGGCCTGCGCCGGCCGTACAGCGGGGCGTTCGTCAAGGACCTGCCGACCGCGCTGGGGGCCATGGCCCTGGCCCCGGCGCTGACCTACCTGGTCTCCTGGACCGGGTGGTTCGTGACCGCGACCGGCTGGGGCCGCAACTGGGCCCAGGCCACCTCCCAGGGGCCGGCCTTCTTCGTCTTCGACTCGCTCAGGTCGTGGCTGAACTACCACTTCCAGGTGTTGAGCTTCCACACCGGCCTGGCCACCCCGCACGGTTACCAGTCGGATCCGTGGAGCTGGCCGCTGCTGCTGCGCCCGGTCGCGTTCTTCTACGAGAGCCCCAAGGGGTGCGGCGCCGACACCTGCTCCCAGGCCGTGCTCGGCGTGGGCACCCCGGTCATCTGGTACGGCGGGCTCGTCGCCCTCATCGCGATGATCGCCTGGTACGTCGCCACCCGGGACTGGCGCGCCGGAGCCGTCCTGCTCGCCTACGTCGCGGGCTGGCTGCCCTGGTTCTACTGGGCCATCACCGACCACCGGACCATGTTCATCTTCTACGCCATCACCATGGTCCCGTTCATGATCCTCGCCCTGACCCTCGCCGCCGGACTCGTCATCGGCCCGGTGGACGCCCCGTCGTCGCGGCGGATCGTCGGCGCCTCGATCGTCGGCGGCTTCGCGGTGCTCGCGATCATCAACTTCTGGTGGCTCTACCCGGTGCTCACCGCCGAAACCATCCCCTACGCGGAGTGGAACGCCCGCATGCTCTTCAAGAAGGGGTGGATCTGAGCGTTCCGCTCATGATCCGCTTAGCACTGATTTCCTAGGGTAGGCGACGTGCACGATCCATTACGTCACGTTCATCGTCAGGGCAGGCCCGTATACGGCAGACTTCGAAGCATGCCTGCACCGGACGTGGCCGCGCTCCTCTCCGAGCTGGAGCGGTCAGAGCCCGACTACGCCGAGCACGCCCGGAGCGCCATCGACTGGTTGACCGGCGGCGAGCCGCTGGAGACGATCACCGAGCTCAACGTGTGCGAGTTCCTCTGGTACACGCTGCCGACCAAGGTCGGCGGCGACCGTACCGCGATCGCCCGCGCGCTGGGCTCCCTGCTGCGGCTGGGCGGTCTGGAGCGTTACGCCACGATCTGCACCTCGCCCACGACCACCCGGATCCTGCGCACGTACGCCCGCTCGGGGGAGGAGGCCGGAACGGCCGCCTACCAGAGCGCCCTGAACGCCACGGGAGTGCTCCCGCCCGACGTCCCCGAGCTGCGCTGGAGCTCGATCATGGGCCCGGAGGAGCTGGGCGCGCACGGCGCGTGCTCGGCCGCACTGGAGCTCGCCATCGTCTCGGGGAAGCTGACCCCCGACTCCCCGGAGCGGGGCGGGCTGACCCGCCTGTGGCTCACCACGCCCCGCCCCGAGCTGGGCGGGGACAACTGGCTGCACCGGGTCCAGGGCGAGCGGCTCAACCGCTGGGTGCTCGGCCGGGGCAGCGCCTGGCGCAAGCTCGCCCAGCCCTTCGAGGTGTGCCTGCACGCCCCGATCCCGGCCCCGGCGGAGGACCACCTGGAGGCGCTGCGCTGGCTGCTGAGGATGGGCCGCATGCCCGGCGGCATCCCGCTGACCCAGCGGCACAACCTGGCCCGCTCGGTGCTCGCCGAGAGCACCTGGAGCGCCGCCGAGCTGGCCGCGGCCCGCGAGGTGGCCCAGACGCAGATGGGCGCGCTGCGCCGTACGGGCAGGCGGCTGGTGACGACCTCGACCGGACGGCGCCTGCTGGAGGACCCCGACCTGCTCTGGGAGACCGCCGCGGCGGCGCTGCTGCTGGCTCCCGCGTCGGGAGATCACGAGTTCAGGTCCTCGGCCAGGGAGGTGGCGCTGATGCTGCTCGCCGACGGCTCGCCCGCCGACCGCGACCACGTCGCGGCGGTGATCGACTGTGAGGAGTGGCAGACCTCCGAGGTGGACGCCTCGCTGGCGGAGCTGGGACGACGCCTGGACGCCTTCGGCCTGCGGGTGGCGGGCAAGCTGACCCCGGCGGGCCGGTCGGCCGCCCTGGCCGCGCTACGGAGCCACGCGCTGCGTCCCCGCCAGTACGTCAACATGTCCTGACACCCCCGGAGCACTCGCCACCCCGGTGGCGAGCCCTCCGGAACGGTCGTCTCCGTGGTATCTCCATAGAGCCGACTATTTCGCCACATAACGGGCAGCTGTGCGGCGTGTCCGAGCCCACCACCCCCGCACCCGAACCGCTCCTCACCTCGGCGGGCCCCGTGCGCCCGCCCGCCCTGCCCGGGGCCGGGAACGCTGCGCCCGCCCCCGGGGACACTCCACTCGAAGCCGGGAGTACCGCACCCGCCCCCGGGGGCGACTCCGATCTCCCCTTCGGCAGGCCGGGCAGGCCGATACGCGGCAACCCCTTCGTCTTCGGCTTCACCGCCGCCCTCGGCGTGCTCACCGCCTGGTGGCTGGTGCAGGCCGTCATGGGGGCGAGCTCGGTGCTGATCCTCATCACCGTCTCCCTCTTCCTCGCCATCGGCCTGAACCCGGCCGTCGAGGGCCTGCAGAGACGCGGCCTTCCCCGCCTGGTCGCGATCACGGCGGTCTTCCTCTGCGTCATCGCGGTCTTCGCCGCCTTCGGGCTGGCCGTGGTGCCGCCGCTGACCGCGCAGTCGGCCGACTTCATGGAGAAGGTCCCGCAGTACGTCCGTGAACTGCAGGACAACCCGCTGATCCGTGACCTGGACCAGCGGTTCCAGATCCTGGAGAAGCTCCAGCGGTACGTGACGAGCGGCGACTTCGGCAGCCAGATGTTCGGCGGCGTGCTCGGCTTCGGACAGGTGATCATCGGGGCGGTCTTCAACGCGCTGACGGTGCTGGTCCTGACCCTCTACTTCCTGGGCTCGCTGAACTCGCTCAAGAAGATGGCCTACCGCCTCGTCCCCCGGTCCCGCCGGACCCGCGCGAGCCTGCTCGGCGACCAGATCATCGACAGCATCGGCGGCTACGTCGGCGGAAACCTGATCGTCTCCTTGATCGCCGGAGTGGCCGCCTTCTTCTTCCTGATCCTGATGGGGGTTCCCTACGCGCTGGCGCTCGCCCTGGTCGTGGCCCTGACCGACCTGATCCCGATGGTCGGCGCCTTCATCGGCGCGGGGGCCGCCTCCATCGTCGGGTTCTTCGTCTCCCCCACCGTCGGCGTCGTCTGCGTGATCTTCTTCACCGTCTACCAGCAGATCGAGAACTACTGGATCGCGCCAAGCGTGATGCGGAGTTCGGTGGACGTCCCGCCCCTGGCCACGATCGTCGGCGCCCTGCTCGGCGGCGCGTTGCTCGGCGTGGTCGGCGCCCTGCTGGGCATCCCCCTCGTCGCGGCGATCCTGCTCATCGTCCGCGAGGTGGTCCTTCCCCGGCAGGAACGGGCCTGACTCTCATGGCTCCCGGCCGATCCGCATCGCCGTCCCGGCACACCGCGCGGTGATGCAGAAATCAGCAACAACCGTGCGGAAATCGGCAACGACTTTCCCCTCCTCACCCGGCATGCTCGGGCGTGGGGAAACCGGCGTGCGGGGTGACGACCTCCACGGCTCCACATCACGCTTGAGATCGATCTGTGTCTCCGACGGGGAAGGCTGGTGAGGACGTGAAGTTGCTCGGCACTCCCTGGAACCGCACCGCGTCGGCGGCTCGTCACGACAGCGATGTTCGTCCTGACGACTCCACCGCCGACGACGGCCGCCTCGGCCCCCACATCCGCGTGGGCCCGACCGAGCTCCATCGCCTCGACCGGCCCTTCACCGCCGGCAGATGCGGCTGGAGCATCAACGGTCCCCCGCCCCCATGACCGCTCGGGGCCGGTCGCCTGTGGCGGCCTGCCCTGACGGACCCCAAAAGGAAGGGGCCGGTGGAGGTTTCCACCGGCCCCTTCCGTCTCTGTCCGAGACGTGTCCGGCCCGTGCCGCCGTCTCCCGAGGATCGGCGAAACGGGACGGGACGGGGTCAGAGCCCGCCGGTCTGCCCCTCCTGCTGGTCGTCCGTGGCCGGGTCCGTGGCCGGGGGCGCGCTGGGACTGGCGGTGGGGGCCGCGGTGGGACCGGTGGCGGGCAGCGCGCTGCCCTGCTTCCACTGCCTCCAGCTGAGCTGCCAGAAGCCCCAGCCGTTGCGCCAGTCGAGCTTCCGCTTGGTGCCGCCGATCTTCACGACGTCTCCGCGCTGGGCGATGCCGTAGAACCACTTGGCCCCTTCGGGCGTGGCGCGCACGCAGCCGTGGCTCTGGTTGGAGCGGCCGAGGAACTGGTAGTAGCCCGCGCTCTGGTGGACGTACTCACCGCTGTCGGAGATCCGCACCGCCCAGGGGATCTCCTCCTTGTAGTAGCGCGGGTCCTTGGGGTCGGTGACGCCCAGCCACGAGGAGGTCATGGTCTCCACGGCCTTCTTGCCCATCGTGAGATGGACACCGCTGGTGGTCAGATAGACGTCGACACCGTTCTTGACCATGCCGCCGCGGCCCGCGCTGATCGGGATGGTCTTGGCGAGCTTGCCGTCCCGATAGACCTTCATGATGTGCCTGCCGGTGCTGACCATGGAGATGTTGGCCGTGCCGATCGCGAAACGGCGGCTGACGTCCTTGGCCTCCTGGTTGCCCGGGATCTGGCTGAGCCGGGCGGTGAAGAGGACCTTCTGGTGCGGCTTCCAGTAGGTCTTGGTGCGGTAGATGACCTTGCGGTCGGAGACCCAGCGCCAGGCGCCCTCGACCGGCTTCTCCGCCTGGACCTGCAGTACGGCCTCGGCAGCCGCCCGGTTGGCGACCGCCCTGTCGAAGGTGACGATGATCGGTGAACCGACGCCGATCTTCTCCACCTTCTCGTCCATCGGCGTGATGTCCGCGATGTCGAGCACCGGCTTCGCCACCTTCGCCTTGATGGCCGCGCCGCCCACCGGGGACCGGGGGTGCGCCTTGGCGGCGCTCCTGACGAACGTCGGCGTGGGCGTGGGTGCGGCGGGCTGGGCGGAGGTGCTCCCCTCCGCCGAGCAGGCGGCCACGGTGACGAGGGCCACGAGAGCAAGCGAGGCCTGGGCCGTCCGCCTGAGGGTGTTCACGGTCTACTCCTCATATACGTGCTTTCGCGCCGGATTCAGCGCCAACGCGTTCCATATGTGAGACAACCGAAGCCCGAAATATGCGTACCTAGCGCCATAACGATCAAGTAACAGTGTGTTTCGCAGGTTTAGCCTGGCCGCTCCGCGCGCCCTCACGGACCCTCAGGCGACCTGGGGAGCACACCGGAAGGAGCGGCACGGAGGGCACGCCGGAAAGAGCCGCGCGGAGGGCACTCCGGAGAGGCGGCTCCGCCTACGGAGCGGAACCGCCAGGAGAGCCGGTCACCCGGCCGGCAGCACCCGGCCGTGCTCCAGATAGGCGGTCTCGCCGAGCTCGCGGGCCCGCAGCGCAGCCCCGACCCTGCGGGCCAGCCGGTCGATCAGCAGACCGTCCAGGTCCTCGGCCGGATGGAAGCGGAAAGCGACGATCTCACCGTCGGCGAAGACGATCCGCGCGAGCGTCTCCGCGTCGAGCACACCGCCGTCGAAGACGAACAGGACCAGCTCGCCCTCGTTCGGATCGGGCGCCCAGTCGGCCACGAGGAGCCTGCCGATCGGCGGCCGGATGCCCAGCTCCTCGGCGACCTCCCGCACGCATGCCTCGTACGGGGTCTCCCCCGGCTCGATGAAGCCTCCGGGGATGTCCCGCTGTTCCTTGTAGGACGGCTCGACGAGCATGACCCGGCCGTCTCCGTCGAAGAAGAGCGCGCCCGCCGCGGCTCGGGGACGGGCGAAGGCGGGGGACTCCTGACCGCTCATGATCTCGACCATACGGCAATCCGGCCCGCCGGACCGGGGACTCGGGAACGGCCGCCCCGGCGTCGGGAGCGGCCGCCCCGGCGTCGGGAACCGCCTTTCGGCGAGCCGGTGAACCCCGCAGGACGTTGGCGGCTTTCACCGGCGGCCGGGAGCCCGCGGTGGGACCCTCGGACGCCGCGCGGCGGGATCGTCGGGGCCGCGCGGCGCGAAGAGTCTTGAAGAGGCGTCAGTGCCCGCGACGTCCGTGACCGGCCGTGGCGGCTCGATCGGCGCGCGGATGATCCGACAATTCCATAACCCGAAAGTCCGACGACCTGTAAAGTCGCACCGCGTGTCCTCGCCGATGCGCGGGTCATTAACCTTCCGGACTCCACTTGATTCACCTGTGCTCATCGGAGCGAGCATTTGGCGATTTACCGTCCGAGTTTGCCCCCCATTCCATGCACGAGGAGCAAACGTATGTTCCGACGCAAGTCCTTCACGGCGGTCTCCATGTCCGTCATCGTCGGCGGTGCGACCGTGTTCGCGGCCGTGGCCCTGTCCGGAGGCGTGGCGAACGCCGCCGCGACCACCTTCAACCCGGTGGCGGACACCTATGTGGACAACGGCAACACCAGCACCAACTACGGTACGTCCGGACAGTTCGGCATCGACAACTCACCGGTCAAGCGAACCTTCCTGCGGTTCAGCGTCTCCGGGATCACCGGCACGATCAGCAGCGTCAAGCTGCGCGTCCACACCGACGACGTGAGCGGCTCGCAGAGCGGCAACGGCGGCACGTTCAAGGGCGTCAGCGACACCACCTGGTCCGAGACCGGCACCACGTGGAACAACCAGCCGGCCATCGACGGGGCCACGCTGGGCACGCTCGGCTCGGTGTCCCGGAACGCCTGGTACGAGATCGACGTGACGTCCTACGTGACCGGCAACGGCACCTACAGCATCGGCGTCACCTCCTCCAGCTCGGACGGCGCGGACTACGACTCGCGGGAGAGCGGTGCCTCGACCGCTCCCCAGCTCGTGGTGACCACCGACGCGGGCTCCACCCCGACCCCGACCCCGACCGTCACCCCCACCTCCTCCCCCACCCCCACCGTCACCCCGACCGTCACCCCCACCCCCACCGTCACCCCGACGTCCGGTGACGCCCCGGTGCTGGTCGGCGCGGGCGACATCTCCAACTCCGGCTCGGGTGACACCGCCACCGCCGCGCTGCTCGACAACATCCCCGGCACGGTCTTCACGCTCGGCGACAACGTCTACGACAGCGGAACGACCTCGGAGTTCAACACCTACTACAACCCGACCTGGGGGCGTCACAAGGCTCGCACCAGGCCGGTGCCGGGCAACCACGACTACAACACCTCCGGCGCGACGGGCTACTACGGCTACTTCGGCGCCTCGGCGGGCGACCCGTCCAAGGGCTACTACTCCTACGACCTCGGCTCGAACTGGCACGTCATCGTGCTGAACTCCAACTGTTCGGCCATCGGCGGCTGCAGCGCCGGGTCCACCCAGGAGAAGTGGCTGCGCGCCGACCTCGCCGCCAGCGGCAAGCCGTGCACGGTGGCGATGTGGCATCACCCGCGCTACACCTCCGGCTCCAACCACTCGCCCGACACCTCGGTCGCACCGCTGGTGCAGGCGCTGTACGACAACAACGCCGACCTGATCCTGACCGGCCACAACCACCAGTACGAGCGGTTCGCGCCGATCAACCCGTCCAACCAGCTCGACAACGCGCGCGGCATCCGGCACTTCGTCGTCGGGTCCGGCGGGGCGAGCCACTACGGGTTCGGGACCATCCTGGCCAACAGCGAGGTCCGCAACAGTGACACCTACGGCGTCCTGAAGCTCACCCTCAACCCGAGCAGCTACAGCTGGCAGTTCGTGCCGGAGGCCGGGAAGACCTTCACCGACAGCGGCACCACCGCCTGCCACTAGCCACGTGTATCTCTCCACCCTTGACAGGGGCCGGGCCGCCGGTGGCTCCATGCGAGCCATCAGCGGCACCGTGTTCGCGCTCGGCACCGTCAGTCTCGTGACGGACGTGTCGGCCGAGATGGTGACCGCGATCCTGCCGCTGTACCTGGTCGTCGGGCTGCAGTTCAGCCCGGCGGCCTACGGCGTCATCGACGGCGTGTACACCGGCGCGACCGTACTGCTGCGGCTGATCGGCGGGTACGTCGCCGACCGGGTCAGCCGCCACAAGGCCGTGGCGGGAGTCGGCTACGGGCTGTCGGCGTTCGCCAAGCTGGGGCTGCTCGCGGCGGGGGCCTCCGGGCCGCTCATCGGGCTGGTGATCACGGCGGACCGGGCGGGGAAGGGACTGCGCACGGCTCCCCGTGACGCGCTGATCACCCTCGCCACCCCTCCGGAACAGCTCGGCCGGGCGTTCGGGGTGCACCGGACGATGGACGCGGTCGGCGCCTTCCTCGGGCCGCTGGTCACGCTCGGCGTGCTCGCGCTGGCGGGCGGGGCGTTCGGGGCCGTCTTCATGACGAGCTTCTGCGTCGCGCTGCTCGCCGTACTGATCCTCGCGCTGTTCGTGCCGGACACCCGGTCGGCGCGGCCCCACCCGTCGGCGGTGTCTTGGCGGGCCGTGGCCCGGCTGGGGCGCCGCCGCCTGCTGCTCGCCGCCTGCCTGCTCGGCCTCGTCACGATCGGCGACGGGTTCGTCTATCTCGTCCTGCAGCGGCGCGTGGAGCTGGGCATCGGCTGGTTCCCGATGCTGGCGGTCGGCACGAGCCTGGTCTACCTGCTGCTGGCCGCCCCGCTCGGCAGACTGGCCGACCGGATCGGACGGCTGAAGGTGTTCGTCGGCGGCAACGCGACACTGATCGGCGTCTACCTGCTCCTGGACGGCCCGCTCGGGGGCTGGCCGCTGGTCGTCCTCGTGCTGGCGCTCTACGGGACGTTCTATGCCGCCACCGACGGCGTCCTCATGGCGCTGGCCGGGTCGATGTTCCCGGCGGAGTTGCGCGCCACCGGCCTGGCGCTCGTGCAGAGCGGCCAGGCCCTCGCCTATGTCGTCTCGTCGGTGCTGTTCGGGCTGGCCTGGCAGGCGTGGGGACCGGGGCCGGCCTGCCTGGCCGCCGCCTGCGCCACCGCGGTCGCCCTGCCCATCACCGTCCTCCTCGTCACCAAGGAGTCACGATCGCTCTCAGCATCCGCACCCGTGTCATCGTGACGGCCCTCGCCGCCCTGCTGCTCGCCGGAGTCGTCGTCACCTACACGGCGCTCGCCAAGGACCAGCCCGTCGCCGCGCGCTCCGGCCCCCTGAAGGACGGCCCGCGCCTTCAGGTACTGACCAACGGCCGTCTGTCGACGGTCTCCGCCTCCGACCCCGGCGGCCCGCGCGAGGTCACCGAGGTACAGTGCGACCGCGCCTACAGCACCGCCGGGACGGTCGCCTGCCTGAAGCCCGTCGGCCCGCTCAGCGCCACCGGCCTGGTCGTCATGGACGCCTCCCTGCGCCAGCGTACGGCCCTGCCGCTGAAGGGCTTCCCGAACCGGCTGCGCGTCTCGTCCACGGGCCGGATGGTCGCCTGGACGCTGTTCATCGACGGGCACTCCTACGCGACCACTGGCTTCTCCACCCAGGCGGGCATCCTCGACACCCGTACCGGGCGGCTGGTGAAAACGCTGGAGGACTTCACCATCACGGTGGACGGCCGCCCGTACCGCAACTCCGACGTCAACTTCTGGGGCGTCACGTTCACCGGCGACGACAACCGCTTCTACGCGACGCTGTCCACGAACGGCCACCGCTACCTGGTCGAGGGCGACTTCGCGGCGAAGACCGTCCGGACGCTGCGCGAGAACGTCGAGTGCCCGTCCCTCTCCCCGGACGGCACCCGGATCGCCTACAAGTCGGCCGTCGACGCCGACCCCAAGAAGGGCTGGCGCCTGTCCGTCCTGGACCTGGCCACCCAGCGGATCACCCCCCTGGCGGAGACCCACAGCGTGGACGACCAGGCCGTCTGGCTGGACGACCGGACCGTCGCCTACGCGCTGCAGACCAGCGACGGCACCAACAACACCTGGTCGGTCCCGGCCGACGGCACCGGCTCCCCCCGCCTGCTCATCCCCGGGGCCAACTCCCCGTCACCCCCCGAGCCCCCGACCAGCCGCTGACGGCCTCCCCGGCCACGTCTCCCCGGAAGAACCGAGATCCCGCCCGATCGAGAGATCGGACGGGATCTCGTCCTTTCCCCCCATCCCGACGGCATCCCGCTGTCCCGTCTGCATCCTGGTGTCCCGCCTGCGTCCCGATGACCCGTCTGCATCCCGGAGGCATCCCGGCATCCCGGCGTCCCGGTGAAGACGAGGGGATGCCTCGCCGACCGGCGAGGACGACACCGGGGCGGGTCAGTCGTCGCCGGTCGCCTTACCCTGCCGCCGGCGAATGCGGCGGACACGTCTCCGTCCGGTCTCCGGATCCTCGATGCCCTGCCTCACCCGGTGCTCGATACGGGCCTGCAGGACCTCACCGAGGGGCGCGTCGCGGAACTTCCTCCAGCGCTTGGGCCGCCTGACGTAAAGCCGTTCCTCGACCACTCCGCCCAGCCGCTCGTCGACGGCACCCCGGGCCCCTTCAAGGATCTGATGGTCACGGTGCCGGTTGGCGCGATGAGGAACCCGCTTGTGTCGCCGGATGCTCTTGCGAGAGCTCTTGTCGTTCTCGCCGTAGTCGTTACGACGATCCTTCGCGTAGCTCAGCCGTTTCTTCTCCTGAGGCGTCTTCCGGTCCATGATCCACTCACTCCGGTCGCTCGTACGAGATCGACGGTGGCAGATCTCCGGCAAGGCCGGCAAGGCGTTATCACCCGCGCCGCTCCCCGCTCCCCGCGCTTCTCCGGCACCGGTAGGCCGGCGCCGTCAGGGCGAGCGGCGGCCCCCGGACGAGCATGGGGACGCGGGCGAGATTCATGGTCACAGCCGAGACGCCCTCGGGGAAGCCGTGCCCGGCGAGAGCGTTCACCACGCCTGGCCACCTCGTACCGGCCCGGATCCCCACCGGGGTGCTGGAAGCGCTCTTGGTCAGTCGGAGAACCTCTTGGCGACGTCCCGGGCCCACTGCGCGGCCTTGGCCGCCTGCTCGCCCGTGACGGGCGCGCCGGGCATCCGGCTCAGGCGCTCCACCTGCTCGGCGAAGCGCAGGTGCTCCCGGTGGGCGTGCTCCCGGCAGGCGAGGCAGGTGACGCTTTCCGGACGGGGTGAGGTCATCGCGTAGGGCACCTGGAGCCCGCAACCGGTGGTGACGACACTCGGCGCGTCGGGCACACGCCCCAACGACGACACGATCACGTTGCGGAAAGCGGCACCGGCCTGCGTCACCTTCTCCTCGACGTGGATGTGCGGATCGGCCTCGCTCATCTGCGTCCACGCCTCCGTCCGAGTCGCCTGGGAATCAGACTAATGCGTTGACCCCTCAGGTTCACCGGAGTCGGCCAGGCCGTTCTTGGCGGGCATCGGCGCTGCCGGATGATCGCCACGGATCCGGGATCGGGCCACGCTCGTCGATGCCCCGGGGGCACCGAGGCCCGCCGCCCAGAGCGCCACGCCGATGTAGAGGACCTGCTCGGGCAGGCGTCGCCACAGCGGCGTCGCCGCCTCTCCCGCCAAGGTCACCCCGGCCAGCGCGGCGTAGACGTTGGCCGGAAGCATGAGCACGAACAGCAGCGCCAGGCAGATCCCGGCCGCCCGCCGGGTGGCCGGGAGCACAAGGCCCACCGCCCCGGCCAGCTCCAGGACGCCGGTCAGATAGACCACGAAGGCGGGGAACGGGACGAACGGCGGAACCATGGCCACCATGTCGGCACGGTTCGGCATGAAGGTCACGTCTGACGGGACGAAGTGGGCACTGGCCGTCATCACGAGCATGACGGCCAGGCCGTGCGCGGCGCTCACACGCCAGGTGGCGAAGCGGGCCAGACCGAGCAGCACGCCCAACAGACGGAAGCACAGCGCGGCCACGGCGAGAACGATCACGGTCACAGGACTCACCCTCCTTTGGATAACCATGCTATCCAACATAAGATAGTGATGCTATCCAATGAAGACCACATCTTCGAGATGACCGACCACTCGCCGACGGCCACCCCACCGCCCACCGCCCCTCTCTTCTCCAGGAACATCCACACGATCACACGCCCGGAACCGCCCGGCCCCACCACCACGCTCCCCGAAGCCCTGCCCCGGGGGAATCGCATCCATCCGTACCGCGTGGGAACTCGGCAACCCCGAGACCCACCCCGACCTCGCACCGCTCCGGCTCCGGCAGTGGGCTCACACACTCTGCTTCCGCGGCCACTTCTCGTCCAAGGTCGGCACGGCCCTCGACGCGCACAGCGTCCAGCATTCCTTCCGAAGCGTGCTCAACAGGTCGGGGCTGAACGCTAAGGAGTGGACACCCCGTGAGATGCGCCACAGCTTCGTCTCGCTGCTGTCGGACTCCGGCGTCCCCCTAGAGAACATCTCCCGCCTGGTCGGCCACCGCAACACCACCGTCACTGAGATCATCTATCGCAAACAGCTCAGACCCGTGATGTTGGAAGGTGCCGAGGCAATGGACCGAATCTTCCCAAATAGTTGATCTTTACGAAGTGATCTACGCTCAGATTTCGAGCATTGGTGATGCATCGATCCCTTGAAAGCATCGACTTCGACAGTCATGACTCATCGCGTGTAGACACTCAGATCCCGTATCCGCACGGTGCCGTCACCGTCTCCGGTGACGGCGACCGGGCGGCCATCCACCTGTCCGACCGCCACCGCAAAGACACTGTTGGTGTATCCCACCGGCTCGCCGAGGGGTTGGCGTGTGGTCAAATCCCACACCCGCACAGTCCCATCATTGTCGGGACCGCCGCCACCACCGGTGACGGCGACCGGCCACCCGCTTACCTCCCCGACCGCCACCGCCGAGAAACCGTAGGTGTGGCCAGTTGGCACCGGTTCGCCGATGAGTTTGTACGTGGTCAAATCCCACACCCGCATGTTCTCATCTTCACCGCCGGTGACAGCGACCGGCCGCCCGTCCACCTGCCCAATCGCCACCCCCCAGACGCGGGTATGGCTGGTCATCGGTTCGCCGAGGGGTTGGCGCGTGATCAGGTCCCACACCCGCACAGTGCCGTCAACGTCTCCGGTGACAGCGACCGGGCGACCATCCACCTTCCCGACCGCCGCCGCAACGATAAGGCCGGTGTGTCCGGTCATCGGTTCGCCGAGGGATTGGCGCGTGATCAGGTCCCACACCCGCACGGGGAACTTATGCGTGGCATCACCCCAGTCACCGCCGGTGACGGCGACCGGTCGTCCATCCACCTCCCCGACTGCCACCGCATGGACAAAATCGCTGCGGCTGGCCACCATCGGCTCGCCGAGGGGTTGGCGCGTGATCAGGTCCCACACCCGCACAGTGCCGTCATAGCCACCGGTGACGGCGACCGGTCGTCCGTTCACTTCCCCGACCGCCACCGCCAAAACACCGGCGGGGTGACCGCTCATCGGTTCGCCGACAGGTGCACGTGTGGTCAGATCCCACACCCGCACAGTCCCGTCACCCCCCTCACCGCCACCACCGCCGGTGACGGCGACCGGTCGTCCGTCCACCTCCCCGACCGCCACCGCCGAGACGACGTCATCGTGGTGGCCCAGCAGATCTGCGGAAGGCCAGAAGCTGATGGCAAGCGCCACGCAAGCCGTCAGCGCGGCGATCATCCACCCGAGGCGTCGGCGGGAAGACGCCGACCGCGCCACGGCCGACGTTTCTGAAGTCCTGTCCTTGGCAGGAGCCGTGTTCTTCGCGGCCATGGGGACCGGCGGCACAAGGTCGGTAGGTGCGGACCGACTGGACGGGACAGGCTGGCCTGGATCGAGGGGGCCACTTGCATGCTGCCCAGCCCTATCGTGGCCAGATCCTTCGGGTCCCCCCGCGTCCAGCCGCCCCAAATCGGGCACCGCTCACTGTCCTTTCTGGCCACCATCACGCCGAGAGCAGCCAGGCGGAGCCATCCGGTCACGGACGGCCAAGAAGGTGGGAGGGGCAGCAGCGACGCTAAATCGTGTGAACGAATCCCATCCTGGGGATGGCCCCCCAAGTGATGATCAAAAACATAGTCACTCAGTTGGTCACTCAGCAATGCAGAAGGCCGCTTCCGATCTCTCGGAAGCGGCCTCTGGCCTTGGTGGAGATGAGGGGATTCGAACCCCTGGCCCCTTCGATGCGAACGAAGTGCGCTACCGGACTGCGCTACATCCCCAAGACGTCACCTAGGTTAGCAAACTTCCGGAGGCGCTCGCGCCATATGCGGCCGGGGAGGCCGAAGATCAGTCGCCGACCGCGCGGCGCCCCGGGTCGGCGTACTGGTCGAAGATCTCGTCGCGTACGGCCGTCAGATCGATGATCTCCGCCACCGGCCGCCGAACCTCCAGCTCAGCCCTTCGGCGAGCACGTCTGGCGCGTTCCGCGCGGGCCCGGGAGGCGGCTCTGCGGCGCTCGGCGTCGATCTGCACCGAAACCCTGAGGATCACCAGATAAAACCCGAGAAGAGCCACTGAGGGCGCAACCCCCCACCAGGGGATCACTTGGACGGCGGCCGTCACCACCGAGGCGAGGATCATCAGTACGCACCACAGGGTCAGCCGCCTGCGCTTGGCGACCCGCAGTGCCCGCCGGCGCAGCTCGGCGCGTCTGCGGCCGACCGGAGATCGCCTGGGCCTGAGCGGCGGGCCCGCCGAGGGCGGGGGCGCGGCGGCCGACGCGCCGGAGGACTCCGACGCGGGTGAGGAGGCGGAGCGCGACACCGGCGTGGTCCCCGAGGCGGGCGCGTGGGACCCGTGAGCGGACGCGGCCGGAGAGAACGACGAGGACGCCGACACGGAGGGTGACGCCGACGCCGACGTGGACGGCGAGGCCTGCGCGGACCCGGGGGCGGGGATCACCTCGGTCGAGGGGTCCTCCATCGCCTGCTCGTCCTGAACGTACTGCTCCGCGTCGTCCTGAAGCTCCACGAAGGTGGGCCGGTCACGGCGCAACCACATGGGCACGAGCACGCACAACCACATGACGACAATGGCCAGGTACAGAAGAACACTGCTCACGGCCACCTCCGGGCAGCATGAAAACGCCTGTGGTCCCTTGGCGTCTTCAATGTGCTCACGTCACGCACAGTAAGGCCGCGTGTCACTATTTGACGAGTATTCAGTGCGGTGTGTCGCGAGATCTTCAAACCTCTTCATGGGGAGCGCCACCGTGGGCCGCCGCCTCCCGGGCCCTGCGCCAACGCACCAGCAAACCTCTTGGTGCGTCTTCGACCGTGAGGGCGTAACAAATGTGGTCACGCCAAGCGCCATCGATGTGCAGATGACGCCGTCTGATGCCTTCTTCCCTAAAGCCAAGCTTTTCAACCACACGGCGGCTCGCGTGATTTTCCGGACGGATATTCGCCTCGACCCGGTGCAGCCCGGTGGTGAAGAAACAGTGGTCGACCGCCATGGCCACGGCGGTGGGAATGATGCCCCGCCCGGCCAGGGCGCCGTCGACCCAATAGCCGATCTGGGCCGATCTCGCCGAGCCCCAGACAATTGCACCAATGGTGAGCTGTCCGGCGAAAGCCCCCTGGTAGGTGACGACCCACGGCAGCGCGAGTCCCTGCCTGGCCTCCCTGCGGAGGGTGCCCGCCATCGAGATGTAGGGGCCGAGACCGGTCCGGAACAGCGGGGTCTCAGGGTTGCTCGGTTCCCACGGGCGCAGCCAGTTGGCATTGCGCAGCCGCATCTCGCGCCAGACGCGCACATCCCGAAGGCGTAGCGGCCGGAGTCCCACCGGGCCTTCCGTCAGGGTCACCGGCCAGCCACGAAGTCGATCCACATCCTCCATCATCTCCCGAAGACACGCCGACGTGCCACGGAGTCCCCGACCCCTGTCTGCACGGGCGGAGTCCCGGCTCTGCGGGCGTGGAAAATCCCGCCCGCCCGGCGTGGGGCACCCCGCCCGTCGACGCGGGTGGTCTCCAACCACCGGCGGGAGCGCCCCCCACCCGCCGACGGAGGTGATCCCCGTCCGTCAGCGCGGGTGGTCCCCGCCGCGGATCTGGTCGACCGCGTGCGCGAGAACGGGCGCGAGCACCGCCATGCCGTCGCGGACCCCGCCGGAGGAACCCGGAAGGTTGACGATCAGGGTGTTCGCCGCCTGCCCCGCGAGCCCTCTGGACAGGATCGAGGTGGGCACCCTGTCACGGTTGGCCTGGCGGACGGCCTCGGCGATACCGGGTATCTCCCTGTCGAGCACCCGTGCGGTCATCTCCGGGGTGAGGTCGGCCGGGGTCAGGCCGGTGCCCCCGGTGGTGACGATCACGTCATAGCCCTCGGCGACCCCGGCGCGCAACGCCGCCTCCACCGCCTCGCCGTCGGGAACCACGCGCGGGCCGTCCACCTCGCAACCGGCCTCGACGAGCAACTCGGCCAGCAGCTTGCCGGACCTGTCCTCGTATATCCCGGCCGAGGCCCGGTTGGACGCCGTGATCACCAGAGCTCTCATGCCGCCATCCTGCCAGCCCCGCTGCTACGGCCTGGTCCAGACTCCGGTCTTGCCGCCGGTCTTCTCCTCGACGCGGACATCGGTGATCACCGCCGCCGGGTCGACCGCCTTGACCATGTCGATCAGTGCCAGCGCGGCGACCGAGACGGCGGTCAGCGCCTCCATCTCCACGCCGGTCCGGTCCGCGGTCCTGACCCGGGCGACGATCTCCACGCCGTCGTCGACCACGGCCAGGTCGACCTTCACACCGTGCAGCGCGATCGGGTGGCAGAGCGGGATCAGGTCGGGGGTGCGCTTGGCCCCCATGATCCCGGCGATGCGCGCCGTACCGAGCGCGTCGCCCTTGGGAACGTCACCCGAGCGCAGCAGGGCGACGGCCTCGGCGGACAGCAGTACCTTGCCGCTCGCGGCGGCCGTACGGGCGGAGACGTCCTTGGCCGAGACGTCCACCATGCGCGCCGCGCCGGTCTCGTCGATGTGGGTGAAGCCATTCATACGGACACCGTTCCTCTCGATTCCCCTCTATTCCCCTCGATCCGGTCTGCCTGCCGCCGGTCCCGGAACCCCGGTCACAGCGGGATCACCTCCATGGTCGCCCCCTCCGGCACCTCGGTGACGTCCTCGGGAACCACGATCAGCGCGTTGGCCGAGGCCAGCGCGGCGAGCTGGTGGGAGCCCTGCCGGGTCACCGGAGCGACCGAGCCGTCGGCGGCGAGCACCGCGCGCAGGTAGGAGCGCTTCCCCTTCGGGGAACGAAGCGGGGAGGAGATCACGGCCCGCACGGTGGGCGTCGGGCCCGCGGGCAGGCCCTGCATCTTCCGCAGCGCGGGCCTGACGAACAGCATGAACGACACGAAGGACGACACGGGGTTGCCCGGCAGCGCGAAGACCGGAACCTGGTCCGCCCCGACCACCCCGAAACCCTGGGGCATGCCCGGCTGCATGGCGACGCGGTCGAAACGGACCGTGCCGAGGGGGCCGAGCGCCTCCTTGACCGGTTCGTAGGCGCCCATCGAGACGCCGCCGCTGGTGATCACGGCGTCGGCCCGCAGGAGCTGGGCGTCGAGCTGGTCGAGGAAGCTCGCGGCGTCGTCGGCCACGATCCCGGCCCGGTACCCCTCGCCGCCGGCCTCCCGGACGGCGGCGACAAGGGTGTAGCTGTTGGACTCCCAGATCTGACCGGGGGCCAGCGGGCTGCCGGGCTCGACCAGCTCGGCGCCGGTCGAGATGACCACGACCCGGGGGCGGGGCCGTACCAGCACCCTGCGGCGGCCCACCCCGGCCAGGACGCCGAGCTGGGCGGGGCCGATCAGGGTGCCGGCGGGCAGCACGACGTCACCGGCGCGCACGTCCTCACCCGCCCCGCGGATCGCGTACCCCGCGGGCGCGGGCCGCTCGATCGCGACCCGCGCCGTTCCGCCGTCGGTCCACTCGACCGGAACCACCGCGTCCGCTCCCGCGGGCATCGGGGCACCGGTCATGATGCGCATGGCCGTGCCGGGATCGACGACCAGCGACCGGCCGTCGCCGGCCGCGATGTCGCCGACCACCGGCAGCGTCGTCGGCGCCCCCGCCACGTCCTCGGCCCGTACGGCATAGCCGTCCATGGCCGAGTTGGCGAACGGCGGCAGCGACACCGGGGAGGTGACCGCCTCGGCCAGCGTGGTGCCCAGCGCCCCTTCCAGCTCGATCTCCAGTGGAGCGAGCGACCGCACGGTGAGCAGGATGTCGGCGAGGTGCTCGTCGACCGTTCTCAGAGGAGCGGCGGGGCTCGCCGGGCTTGTGTGACTCATCGGGACGCCAGGAACTCCTTCAGCCAGGGCAGGAACTCCGGTGCCAGGTCGGAGCGTTCGGCGGCGAGCTGCACCACCGTCCGCAGATAGTCGATCTTGTTGCCGGTGTCGTAGCGACGGCCGCGGAACAGCACGCCGTGGACGGGGCCGCCTTCCTCGGCGCCGCGGGTGGCCAGGGTGCGCAGGGCGTCGGTGAGCTGGATCTCGTTGCCACGGCCCGGCGGGGTGTTCTCCAGGACCTCGAACACGGCCGGGTCGATCACGTATCTGCCGATGATCGCCCAGTTGGACGGGGCCTCCTCGGCGGGAGGCTTCTCCACCAGGTCCGTCACCCGGACCACGTCGTTCTCCTCGGTGGGTTCGATGGCTGCGCAGCCGTACAGGGAGACCTGTTCCTTGGGGACCTCCATCAGCGCGATGACGCTGCCGCCGCGGGCGCGGCGTACCTCGATCATGCGTTTGAGCAGCTCGTCACGGTAGTCGATCAGGTCGTCGCCGAGCAGGCACGCGAAGGGGTTGTCCCCGACGTGCTGCTTGGCGCAGAGCACGGCGTGGCCGAGGCCGCGCGGTTCGCCCTGTCGTACGTAGTGGAGGGTGGCGAGGTCGGCGGGCTCCCGCACCTGGGAGAGCCGTTCGTCGTCGCCTTTGGCTTCCAGGACATCTTCCAGCTCGATGGCCCGGTCGAAATGATCTTCGATGGAACGCTTGTTCTTACCTGTGACCATGAGGACGTCGAGCAGACCGGCGGAGACCGCCTCCTCGACGACATACTGGATGGCGGGCTTGTCGACGATGGGCAGCATCTCCTTGGGAGTCGCCTTCGTCGCCGGGAGGAAGCGGGTGCCCAGGCCCGCGGCAGGAACGACGGCTTTGGTCACGAGATCGAAGTCGGCCATACGAAAACGATAGTGGAGGGGTTGTGGACAAGCTGAGGCTGCGGTCGGCGATCGAGGCCGCCCGTGCCGCGATCCCGGAAGACGAGCGGCACGCGGCCTCCGTCAGGACCCGGGAGTGCCTGCTGGAGCAGCCGTGGGTCCAGATGGCGGGGCTCGTCGCGTGTTACTGGTCGATCGGCACCGAGCCGTCCACCCACGGGCTCGTCTTCGCCCTGTGGAAGCACGGCGCGACCGTGATCCTGCCGGTGCTCCGCGACGACGACGACCTCGACTGGGCGGTGTACGACGGGCCGGACACCCTCGCCCCGGGACGTTTCGGTCTCATGGAGCCGGTCGATGTCCGGCGGGGCGTGGACGCCGTCAGGACCGCCGCGCTCGTGATCGTGCCCGCGCTGGCGGTCGACCGCTCGACCGGCGTACGGCTCGGCCGGGGCGGCGGCTCCTACGACAGGGCGCTGGCGCGGGTCGGCCCCAACGTGCCGACGGTCGCGCTTTTGCACGAGGGCGAACTCCTGGACGAAGTCCCCGCCGAGCCCCATGACCTGCCGGTTCGCTACGTTGCACAGCCGAACGGCATAACACAAGTGGTTATGGGGTGTGACTGACGAGTCAGTCCAATACGACACAATGGTCCCTGTAATCAGGGAGGGGGCCAGATGGGATTGGACGTCTGGCTGCTTCTCGGGGCGGGGATCGTCATCGCGGCGATCGTCGCGGTGCGGATCGCCCATCGCAGCGGACTGCCCAGTCTTCTGATCTTCCTGGGTTTCGGTCTGCTCCTCGGTGAATCCGGCCTGGGGCTCCAGTTCGAGAACCCGCTGCTCGCCCAGCAGATGGGCCTGATCGCCCTCGCGGTCATCCTGGCCGAAGGTGGTCTGACCACCAACTGGCACCACGTACGGCGATCCATCCCCACCGCGCTGGTGCTCGCGACCCTCGGGGTGGGAGTGAGCATCGCGGCCGTCGCGGTCGCGGTGCACACGCTGCTCGGCATGAACTGGCGGACCGCGCTGCTGCTCGGCGCGGTCCTCGCCTCGACCGACGCGGCGGCCGTCTTCTCCGTCCTGCGCCGCCTGCCGCTGCCCTCACGTCTGGCGGGCATCCTGGAGGCCGAGTCCGGCTTCAACGACGCGCCCACCGTCATCGCGGTGATGCTGCTGAGCGCCGCGGCCTCGCCCAGCCTGGGGCAGGCGCTGCTGATGGTCGTCTTCGAGCTGTTCGTCGGCGCGGTCGTCGGCCTGGTGGTCGGCCCGCTCGGCGTGTACGCGCTGCGCCGCATCGCCCTGCCCGTCTCCGGCCTGTACCCGATCGCGGTGCTCGCGCTGGCGTTCGTCGCCTACGCGGGCGCCGTGCTCCTGCACGGCAGCGGTTTCCTCGCGGTCTACCTGGCCACCCTGGTCATGGGCAACTCCCGCATGCCCCACCGCGCCTCCTCGCGGGGCTTCGCCGAGGGCGTGGCCTGGCTGGCCCAGATCGGCCTGTTCGTCATGCTCGGAATGCTGGCCAGCCCGTCGGAGATGCCCTCGGCGATCATCCCGGGCCTGGTGGCGGGGCTGATCCTGGTCGCGGTCGCCCGGCCCCTGTCGATCGTGATCTGCGCCCAGGTGATACGGCTGGCGCGCATCGACCGGCTGAACTGGCGGGAGCAGGCCTTCCTGTCCTGGGCCGGTCTGCGCGGCGCGGTGCCCATCGTGCTGGCCACCATCCCCTGGGCCGCCAACGCGACGAACAGCAGCGTCGCCAAGCTGGTGTTCAACGAGGTCTTCGTCATCGTCGTCGTCTACACCCTGATCCAGGGGCCGACGCTGCCCTTCCTGGCCAAGACTCTCGGCCTGTCCACCCCCGACGAGGCCCGGGACCTGGAGGTCGAGTCGGCGCCGCTGGAGGAGCTCAACGCCGACCTGCTGCAGATCAAGGTGCCGCCGACCTCCAAGCTGCACGGCGTGGAGATCTTCGAACTGAGACTGCCCACGGACGCCCAGGTCACGTTGATCGTCAGGGACGGCCGGACGTTCGTGCCCGAGGGATCGACCAGGATCAGGGTCGACGACCAGCTCCTGGTGGTGACGACGGCGGCGCACCGGGAACTGGTCGAACGGCGGATGAAGGCGATCAGCCGCCGCGGCAAGCTCGCCGGTTGGTTCGGCGAGCTGGGTAAGTGATCAGCCAAATACCGGATGGAATGTGACAGATCCGACTCGCGTTTAAGCTTGTCGGCTGCCTATCATTAGCAGTCGCGTCAATAGAGTGCCAATCGGCGCGGACCCAAGAGGAGGAGCGCGTGCCCACCTACCAGTACGCCTGTAGTGCCTGCGGCAACGAGTTCGACATCGTGCAGAAGTTCTCCGACGACGCGCTCACCGAGTGCCCGTCCTGCGCCGGTGAGCTTCGCAAGGTGTTCTCCGCGGTCGGCATCGTCTTCAAGGGCTCGGGCTTCTACCGGACCGACAGCCGGTCCTCCTCGTCCAGCACCGTGAGCTCCGGCGCGTCCTCGGCCACGGGCTCCTCCGGCGAGTCGAAGTCCACCGACTCCAAGCCCGCCGAGTCGAAGCCCACGCCCGCCGCGAGCAGCCCGGCACCCGCCGCCTCCTGAACCCGCCCGTCCCGAACCGGCCACCGGGGACCGAAGCCGGTCACCGTGGCGGCGAAGGCGGCAACCATGGAAGCGGCGGACAGCCGTCACGGGGTCGAAAGCCCGGCCGACACGGGGACGCCGGGCCTCACAGGGGTGACGACCGGTCGCGGGGATGACGGACCGGTCGCGGACCGTCGACGTCTCCGCCACGGACGGCGCCTCGGTCACCGTACGGCGGTGACCGGCCACCATGAGCGATGATCCGGTCACCCGACGGTGGTGGTCGGCCGCCACGAACGGGGAGCCCGACCGTCTCAGGACGGGAAACGGGCACCGGCCCACATCAGGGTCGGTGTCATCCAGCTCGTCCGCCGGGCCCGACGTCATTCACCGCGTTCACGGTCGTCCACCGCGTCCACTGTGCCCGCCGGGTCCGCCTCGTCCGCCGGGTCCACCGGGTCCACCGGGTCCGCCCGATCCACCGGGTCCGCCGGGTCCACCGCGAGGACGGTCGGAGGCCGATCCGAGCATCTCGTGCGGCAGTCTGTTCAGCAGTTCGCGAAGCCCTGGATGCTCAGCGACGCCCCAGTCGTGGACCATGCGCCTGAGCCCCTCGCGCACCTCGGTGACCAGCAGGTCCGCCACCCGCTCACCGGCCGGGGTGAGTTCGAGGCGCGTGCCGCCGGCCGTACGGCCGGCCAGGCCCCGGTCGACGAGCAGGTCGGCGTACGGCCTGCCCTGCCCGACCGTCACCCCCGCCCGTTCTGCCAGCTCCGCGCCCGTCTGACTGCCCCGGGTGCCCAGCCTCGCGATCAGCCACACAGAGCCGGGAGGCAGATCCAGCCGGGCCATGTCGCCCAGGCGGCGATAGTAGTCCCCGCGCATGTCCGCGTCGGCGAGCCGCCACAGCCCCCGCTCGACCTCGTCGAGGGAGGACCGCGCCGTGGGCACGGCGCCGTAGCACTCCCCCAGGTCGACCGGTTTGGTGGTCTCGCGCAGAGGCACCTCGGGGAGCAGCCACGCCACCGCGAAGGCGACCAGGGCGACCGGCGCGCTGTAGCGGAACACCTGGGCGATCGCGTCCGAATACGCCGTGAGGAACGCGGTCACGGTCTCGGGCGGCAGCCTCCGGACGGCCTCCGGGTCCGACCGGACCGCCGCATCGAGGCCGGGCGGGAGCCGGACCGTGTGCGACAGCCGTACCAGCTCCTCGGCGAGCCGCGAGGTGAAGATGGTCCCCGCGACCGCGACGCCGAAGGAGCCCCCGATGGAGCGGAAGAAGGTGACCCCGGAGGTGGCCACCCCCAGGTCCTCGAAGCCCACGGCGTTCTGCACGACGATCACCAGCACCTGCATCACCAGGCCGATGCCGACGCCCAGCACGAGCAGGTACGCGCTCAGCTCGAAGACCGAGATGTCCTCGCGGACCCGGGAGAGCAGGAGGAGCCCGAGTGTCGTGGTCGCGCCGCCCGCGATCGGGAACACCTTGTATCTCCCGGTACGCGTGATGACCTGCCCGGTGACGATCGAGGTCACCAGCATGCCCGCCATCATCGGAAGCAGGTGGATGCCGGACAGGGTGGGCGAGACGCCCTGGACGACCTGGAGGAACAGCGGCATGTAGGTGAGCGGGCCGAACATCGCGAACCCCACGGCGAAACCGATCAGCGACGCCACGTCGAAGGCCCTCAGCCCGAACAGGTGAAGCGGCAGCACCGGTTCCGCGGCACGCCTCTCGACCTGCCACCACAGTGCCAGCAGGGCCGCCGCGGCGACCCCCAGCCCGATGACGACCGGATCGTCCCAGGGACGGACGGTCCCGCCCCAGGTGGTCATCAGCACCAGGCAGGCGGCCGCCGTACCGAGGAGGACGATGCCGAGATGGTCGATGACATGGTGCCTCCGGTCCGTGCCCGGCGGGAGTGCCGAGGAGATCACGGCCAGCGCGACGAACCCGACCGGCAGGTTGACGTAGAAGACCCAGTGCCAGGACAGATGGTCGACGAACAGGCCGCCGAGCAGCGGCCCCGCGACACTGGACACGGCGAACACCGCGCCGAAGAACCCCTGGTACCTTCCCCGCTCACGGGCGGGCACGACGTCCCCGACGATCGCCTGGGCCAGCACCATGAGACCGCCGCCGCCGAACCCCTGCAGCGCGCGAAAGCCGATCAGCTGCCCCATGTTCCGCGACATGCCGCACAGCGCCGAGCCGGCCAGGAAGATGACGATCGCCCCCTGGAAGAGCCGCTTCCTGCCGTACTGGTCGCCGAGCTTGCCCCACAGCGGTGTGGAAACCGTCGAGGCGAGCATGTAGGCGGTGACCACCCAGGACAGCTCCCCGAGGCCGCCCAGGTCGCCGACGATCGTCGGCAGCGCGGTCGCCACGATGGTCTGGTCGAGCGCGGCGAGCAGCATGCCCAGCATGAGCGCGCCGATGACGAACCCCAGCCCTCCTGTCGTCCGCCGGGACTCGGCGACACTCATCCGCCCCGCCGCCCACACCCCCGGCCGCCCGTACCCCGTCCGGCCGCTCCCGGCCCCCCACCATCGACGCGGCGACCGGCCTCCGCCCCCGCGCCTCCGGTCCTCAACCGGCCACCGGACCTCACCGCCGGATGCGGAAGCCCCCAAGTCTCCGGTACGGCGAGCCACGGCACGGACCCGGCCGACGCCCACGCCCACGCCCACGCCCACGCCCATGGACGGCGCGCAACCCGGCGAACGTTCCCGGCCCACTTCCCAGGTCGGGCAGTCGTGTCGGCTTCGGCCCGCCCCCAAGGCTCAACGCCCATATCGACCCCCGATCGCCCCCGATCGATGTAACACAGATCATACCCAGCGTGATCAGATCACCACATTGGGAAATACGGTTATCCACAGGCGGGGATCCAGCCTCTTCCGATATCCACAGGACACGATCCGGGCTCCTCAGCGGCTCACCTGTGCCGCTAACCTCGGCGCCATGGTCACCAATGCGGATATCGGGGTCATCGGCGGCTCGGGCTTCTACTCTCTGCTCGACGACGCGACAGAGATCGAGGTCACCACTCCCTATGGCCCACCCAGCGACGTCATCACCGTCGGCCGGATCGGATCACGGTCCGTGGCGTTCCTGCCCCGCCACGGCCGCGACCATCGCTTCCCTCCCCATCTCATCCCTTACCGCGCCAACCTGTGGGCCCTGCGCTCGCTTGGCGTCCGCCAGGTTCTCGCCCCCAGCGCGGTCGGCTCCCTCCGCCCCGAGCTGGGCCCCGGCACCCTGGTGGTCCCCGACCAGCTCGTCGACCGCACCTCTGGCCGCACGCAGACCTACTACGACACCGACGGCGTCGTCCACGTCTCCTTCGCCGACCCCTACTGCCCCGCGGGCCGCGCGGCGGCCATCGACACCGCCCGGTCCGCCGGATGGGACCTCGCCGAAGACGGCACCCTGGTGGTCATCGAGGGCCCCCGTTTCTCCACCCGCGCCGAGTCCCGCTGGTTCACCGCCAACGGCTGGACCATCGTCGGCATGACCGGCTTCCCCGAGGCCGTCCTCGCCCGCGAACTGGCCCTGTGCTACACCACGCTGTCCCTGGTCACCGACCACGACGCCGGCGTCGAGGCGGGCGAGGGGGTCACCCACGAGGAAGTCCTCTCCTTCTTCGCCACCAACATCACCCGCATGCGATCCCTCATCGCCGACGTCGTCACCGCCCTGCCCGACAAACGCACCTGCCCCTGCCCCGACGTCCTGAACGGCCTCCGCCTCCCCTTCGAGCTCCCGGGCTGACCTCCCCCTCCCGCCAAACCCTCTCCGACCTCCCAACAGCCCTTCCCGTCTTCGACCTCCCGCCCGGCTCTCCATCCGCCCGGCTCTCCATCCGAGCGGCTCTCCATTTCCCGCACAGCGAGCACCCCTCCCGTACGGCGGAGCACCTTCCTCCCCCGTGCTCCCCGTACGGTGGCCCCACACCGCCCCCGTGCTCCCCACACCGCGACTCCCCACACACCGCCCTCGCGCTCCCCACACTGTGGCTCCCCGTGCACCCACGGCTCCCAGATCCCTGCACGGCGTTGCCATGCCGCAGCCCTCTCACGCCTCCCCCGGCTGCCTCCCATCCCCGGCTCCCAGGCTGATTTCCTCCAGTCCGCCTCCAGCCCGCTCCTCCTGACTCACCTCCGCCCTGATTCCTCCAGGTCATCCCCCGCCTGATTCCCATGGCCCTCCAAACCGGTTTCCTCCGGGTCACCCCTCCCCTGTCGGGCAGGTCACTCTCCCCCTATCGGGCCCTCCCCCCATGGAGTCAGCCGTGCGCATCGTCCGCACCCCCACCTCCCACACCCCCACCTTCCGCAACCGCGCCCTCCGTCATCTCGGCGGACGCCGCCATCGCCTCATCGCCACCGTCGTCGCCGCTCTCGCGATGGCATGCGCCGTAACAGGACTACGGCCGGACACCGCATCGGTGACCGTGCTCGCCGCGGCCCGAGACCTCCCCGGAGGCACACTCGCCCCCGCCGATTTGAAGGTCGTCGCCCTGCGCCCCGACACGGTCCCCGATGGCGTCCTGAAACCCGGAGCGTCCGTCACCGGCAGGATCCTGTCCGGTCCCGTGCGGCGCGGAGAGCCGTTGACGGATGTCCGGTTCCTTGGCCCCGGCCTGCTGAGCACCCAGAGACCGGGGACGGTGGCCACCCCTGTCCGCGTCGCCGACCCGCAGACGGCGCGCCTGCTGTCTCCAGGGGATGTCGTGGACGTGCTCGCCGCCCCTTCCACCTGGGACGGCTCCGCACCGGCCCGGACCGTGGCCGAGAACGTCACGGTTCTGGCCATACCCGACGGAGAGCCGGCTCAGGGCGCGCTCGTCGTACTGGCCACGACCTCCGCACAGGCCGTCGAACTGGCCTCGGCCCAGACAGGCGGACGCCTGTCAATCGCGATCGAGCCTCGCACAGGGTAATGTCATGAACACTTAAAGCGGTGAAGCTTTGAGGCCGAGTCCACGGACGTCAATCAGGAACCAGAACGAGGGGCGGCGACGTGATCGAGGTCAGCGCGAGCACCGTCGACGCGGCCGAGATCGAGAGGCACCCATGATCGGCTCCATGACGACGCCTACAGCAGAGAGCCGAGCTTCGGGTCATACTCCCAGTGCCACGGTTCGAAGGGGCTGACATAGGCCCACTTGGGGTGCATCCAGCCAAACCTCTTGCTGTTGGCCTCCAGCCAGTTGAACTCCTCCGACCGGAAACGCTCCACGCCCCCGCACAGGTCGACCGCGAGCCCGAGGCCGTGATTGCTGCGCCCCGGGACGGCGGCGAAACCTGGCCGCCGGTAGTAGACCGACTGCTGCTCGGAAAGGCTCCGATAGCTGTCCGTCACGCACATGGCCCTGCCGAACCGCCTTCGGTAGGCCTCGTTCAGGCTGATGAACGCGAGCGCCGCGTCACCCCGCAGCTCGTTGCCCCGCTGCTGGAGGGGGCAGAGATATGCCTTCGGGATCAGGCCGTTGGGAAAGTCATTCAACGATGCGGCCCTCATCGGGTTGCACCCCGCCGAAGGATTGCCCGACTTGTCGACCTTGATCCCCAGCTTCACCAGCGCCTGGGTCAGCGACTTCACGATCTTTTCGGAACGCGCCCTGAGCGTATCGATCTCGGCGCCCATCTGGGCCTCCGACAGGAGGTTGCCGGCCCGCAGCTCCTGCGCCTCAGCGGCCAGCTTCTCCCGCTCGGCCTGCAGCCGGGCACCGTCACCGAGAACCTGGTCACGTTGGGCCACGAGCTGACTGACGTCCGCCATGGCCCTGAGGGTCGAGGCGTTGGCGTCGCCGGACAGGAAGAATGCCGCGTCTCCGCCGATGGGCCGCTGATAGAGCTGGCCGACCAGGTCTGACAGCGGCTGCCGTACCTGGGCGAAGGCCCTCTCCGCGGCCTGGAGCTCGCGCAGCTTCGCGGCGAGTTCCTTCTCCGAAGCCTGAATCTTGGCGCGCCTCTGCTCCAGCGCCTTCGTCGCGTCCTCAAGATCCTTGGCCGCCTTCTCCGACTCACGGCGAAGCTCGGTGAGGTTGACGGGGTCACGGAGCAGTCCGGCGAGGTTGGTCACCCTCGCGAGGCTCTCCGAACCGGCGAGGTTCGCCGAATCGGTGACGGTGACCGGTCTGGCCTCCATCCGCGTCGGACTCGCGGCGGCCGCCCCGGGGAACAGGGAAGACATCGTCGCGACGACGGCGATCAGACCCGCTGATCGACGAGGTGGCACGTTCGACCCCTCCGTTTGCGAACTCGTGACCTGGGTCAGGCACGCACGTTACTACAGCTGGCCGAGTGTCTGGGTCAGACTCAGTACAGCTGATATGCGCCGAACACCCCATTTAGCGCTCTCCTCACTCAGGCCTCTCGTCGCACTCGCTCCTTACAGACCTCCCACAACCAGGTCTCCCGCCACTCACTCGGACACCCGAACGTGTCCTCCGGATGTTCCGGCTGAGGCGTCTGCCTCACATGCGGCACCGAAGATTCTCGGGGTGCCGTTCTTCGCACGACCGGGGGCCCCTCCGCGAGAGACACCTCAGCCGCGGAACGCCGTACATCCGCGACGACCACCGGAGGCGCCCACCCCCCGTAAACCCGCGCGGGCCGATAAGGAGGCGGAACCACCCTCGGCTCCAGAACCACCCCCCGGACCGGCGCCACCGCATCCGCCACCGCCGCGCCCGCCCCCCTCGAACCTCTGCCCCCTTCCCAGCCGTCGCCCACGTCTCCTCGGACCCCACCCTCGATCTCCAGGGATCCCCCCTCGGCGACAATCCTGCGAACGGTCTCCCGATATCCGGTGAGCTCCGCCACCAGAAGTCCCAGCGCCAGAAGCGCGGGTGCCAGCATCGCCCCGCACAGCACCAGAGGCCGTAGCGCGCGATGCCCCCGAATCCGCCTCCGTCGCCGCTCCGTCACAGAGCGCGACACTAACCACCCCCGCCCACGAGACACGCACTCACTTGCCGCCCCTTTACCGCAGCTCATCGAACCGATAACCCGCCGATCGCCAACCGACCCCCCTCCAGCCGCACATCCACTCCACTCTTTCGCTACTCTTACAGGGAGTCCCTTGCCTCCGTAGCTCAGGGGATAGAGCACCGCTCTCCTAAAGCGGGTGTCGCATGTTCGAATCATGCCGGGGGCACTCTTCCCACCAGCGGATACGCCCTTGACCTGGGATATCCATGATCGCGCCTTTGCGCGCATAGGCAGCCAGGTGCAGCCATAGGCAGCCCTGTGCCAGTGGTCGCGGAATATACACGGAATGATCTTGAAGGCGTTTCCGCAGGTCGCTCCCTAGATCGACGCACCGCTGGCACGCCAGAGTCTTCCGACTCCACCGCCGTCTCAGGCCCCGAGAGACTGCCAACCTAGGATGAGCCATCGTGCAACGGCTCGCGCTCTTCGACCTGGACAACACCCTCGTAGATCTCGACGAGGCGTTCCAGGTATGGACCGCCGAGTTCGCCGAGGAGCACGGGTTGGAGCATGACGCGGTTGACTGGCTACTCGGACTCAACCGTGACGGCTTCCCCCATCGTGAGGTCTTCTTCGGCAAGGTGCGGGAACGTTTCGCCTTGCCCGACACAGTTGAGGAACTGTGGGGCCGGTACCGCAGGCGTATGCCCCACCTTGTTCACTGTCGGCCCGAGGTGCTGAACGGACTGTCTCGGCTACGCATGGCCGGTTGGCGGGTGGCGATCGTCACCAATGGCACGGCGGACAACCAGCTAGGGAAGATCCGTAACACCGGTCTGGCCGACGCCGTGGACGCCTGGGTGCTCTCGGGAGCCGAGGGCATCCGCAAACCCGATGTCGAGCTGTTCGAAATCGCCGCTCAGCGCTGCGGAACGACTGTCGCCAAGGGCGGGTGGATGATCGGGGACAACCTCATCGCCGACATCGGCGGGGGTCAGGCAGCCGGATTGCGAACGATTTGGATCGACCGCGGCACCTGGTCAGGGCAGGATCACTCAGCACACCACGTCGTCACCGACGTCATTCAGGCGATGGAGATCTTGCACAGGGACAACACGCCCGCCTGAGGCGTGCATGACAAAGGCCCCGACCGAAGCCAGGGCCTGACGACATGGACTATTGCGGATCACTCGTTGAGCGCGTTATTGATCTTCCCGTTGATCCTCTCTCGCTGGCCGTCCAGGCACTTGGCGTAGACACGGTGAAGGACTTCCACGCTGTTCCCCGCCCGCATGGCCACCTCAGTAGCGGGCACCCCCGCGTTCAGCCACAGGGACAGGGCAGCGTGCCGCAGGTCGTACGGCCGGGCGGCAAGGGGCGAGTTCACCTGAGCCGCCGTGAAAACGAGCGCCCGTGTCTCCTGCCAGACGTAGGAGTGCGCCGAGCCCGAGTAAGGACGCCCCTTGGAGGTGCGAAACAACCTGCCGTCATCCGCCGTGCCGTACTCGGCGATGTGCTCGCGGAGGATGGCCACCAGGACCGGCGGGATGGGGATCTCTCGCGTCTCTTTCTTCGCCCGATGCTTGAGGCTCCGGGATTCGTGCGTCTCCCCCGAGTTGGTCCACCGCTTGTTCGCCTGCGGTCGCGCCTTTTCTAGGATGATCAGTCCCCACCCCGTATCCGGCAGCGTGCAGTTCTTCAACCGCAGATCCGCTGCCTCTTCCGGACGCAACGCCGCGTAGTACATACAGGCGAACATGGCTCTGAGCCGGGGGCCGCGGGTACGCCCCACCTTGAGCACAGCGGCCAGGAGCCGTTTGGCCTGAGCCGGATTGACCACCGTGCGCGGGTCGACGACATCAACCGCCTTGGGGCGGGTCCACTTCACCTCATCCAGAGGGTTCTTGGTGAACTTCTTCTGTTCCACCGCCCGCTCCAACAGGTGATGGAGAACTCCCCGCTTGCGCCGCACCGTATTGGCCGCCGCCTCCTTCCCCTCGAACGTGACGGAGATGGCGTCGAGGGCACGCCGTGCCACGGTGGTCTCCGCCAGGTCGGCCAGCGGAAGGGACGCCTTCTCAAGCCAGCGCAGTGCCATTACCTGGGTGCGGGTCAGCTCCTGCCGGCGGTTCTCCGGTAGGAGCGCGTGGCTGCGAAGTACCTCCCTCAACTCCTCGTCGTCGGGGCGATCGGGGACGTCTGCCACCAAGACAGGGATCAATGACAACAGCGCGTAGACCTCGGTTTCCCTTGTCCGAGCCGCAGCGCCCTGCCATCGGCTGATCACGTACGACTGCGCGAATTCCAGGAACGACGGCCCGGAAGGTTCAGGGGCCGGTACGGCAGCCAGCATCGACATGGGCAGCCCGGACGCGATGTCAAAGGCTTCCCCGGCTTTTGCCGCCTGCCGGAGGTCCGACAGAAGGTTCTGAGCCTGTTCCTTGTTACGGAGAGTCTTGGACTTCGGCACCCCGCCCACCGTCCAGCGGACCGTGTGCGAGATCGTCTTACGCGGTTTGCCCGGCTTGGGCGTCGACAGGTTGGGCCGGATCTCCCAGAACTTCACGTCATAGCTGGTTGTCACGACGCCTCCCGCAGCGAGTCGAGCCAGGCGTCGAGGTCACTACGCCACACGCGGAGTTCCTCGTTGGGGTACTGGACACAGACGGGCGCCTTGCCGAGCGCACGCCACCGGTAGAAGGTGCGGCGTGAGATGCCGTTCAGCTCTTCCAGCACCTCAGGCACGGTCAGCAATTTGTCGTTCCTCGGCATCAGAGGTCACCCCCGAGCGCTGGAGACGGAGGTAGGGATCTTCCGGTCAGTGCGGCGGCGAGGAGGGCGTCACCGGCCGACAGGCCCTTTCCTGCGTACTCCCAGTGGGAGATCACGAGGACGGTGTCCTCGTCGAGGATCGGGAGTCGACCGGTCGTGATCTCCTCTCCGCGCACGAAGGCAGCACGAGCCGCGCGGAGCTTGCCGAGGGTGGTGGAGTAGCGGCGGGAGCGGGTGGAGTAGTGGCCGCGAAATCCCAGCATGTGAGCCCACTGCATGAGCCGGAGATCGGCCATCTCGTCGAGCGCGCCCAGGCGGAGGCACTCGGCGATGAGGCGGCGGGGGTGGTCGCGTAGGTCGAAGGCGGTCAGGTCGTCGAGGGGGTTGATACGCCGGTCCAGGGTGCCGACGCATTCGGCGGCCTTGGTGGCGTACTTGGCGATGTAGGCGGCTACGGCCTGTTCGGTGAGATCGCCGTTCATGGTGATCTCACGGGTGTCGAGCTGGGTTCCCCAGCGCAGGACCCGAGCGGGTTCGTCGGCCGCGGCGGGGGTGGTGACCGCGACGGCCGAGGCGGCATGCCGTACGGCGTCCGCCAGCATGTCAGCCGTTGCCCAGGCCGGAGGAGCCGAGGCAGGCCCGTCCGGGCCGTCGAGGCGAATCACGGCGTGGAAGTGGACGACGCCGCGGCGCTGGTACTCGGCGACCTTGGCGAACGGGACCGTCACGTGCTCGCGCAGTTCCCGGAGTGTCAGCCCTCCGAGCTTGGCGATGCGCCGCCGGAGTGCTTCGGTGAAGCGCCGCCACAGTTCCGGGGACATGGCGTTGAACAGCACCGATCCGGTGTAGTCGTAGCAGTCCGGGCACAGCGGCTCACCGAGCTGGGAGTCGTCGGCCCCGTGCCGCGCGGTGCAGGATATGACCCGCCCGTGGGGGCAGGTGGGCGCGTCCCGCCGGGGGTGACAGGGCAGGACGGTGCCGCCCTGCTCTCGCCGGGTGTGGACGGTTCCGAAGGAGGGGGCGGTGAGGGTGACGAACAGGCACGGGTGGGCGGTGACCGAGTCGGGGACGCCCTTGCCGCCGACCAGGCCCGCGCGGATCAGCTGATAGGTGTCGGCCCGGTAGATCTCGGCGCAGGCGGGGCAACGGGAGGCCCGCCGGGTCTTGCAGGGCAGGCGAAGGATGCCGTCCGGCTCGGTGGCAGTGGTGTAGGTGTGCAGGCGCCGGCCGGTGGTGGGGTCGACGTGGAAGACGTGGCCGCGTAGGTGGATGGGCTGTCGGCAGCCGCCAGTGCGGAGGATCTGGGAGGCCCAGCGTTCGTATTGGGGATCGTGGAGCCGGGTGATCATCCCGGCTACCGCGTGGGTGTTTGGCATGATGGGGCACGTCCCTTCCGGGCTTTTAGGGGTTCGGTGCGGGATGGCCCCCGACGTGACGAGCGTCTTGGCGGATGTGTGGTCACGCCGGGGGCGCCGAGGCTCAGCAGAAGCCGAGGCCCTCGCAGAATTCGCAGGTCTGGCCATGGCCGTCGAGCCCGGTCCCGCCGCAGTCGCAGCACTGCCAGCGCCGGGGGGTGAGGTCGACGGGCGAGGTGTCCTGGTCATCGGTCATGCGGTCCATCTCCCGGTGTCGCGCTTGGGGGCGGTGTTGAGGAACACGCGCCAGGTGTAGGGGCGCTCGTGGAGCGGCAGGATCGGCGAGATCGAGCCGATCGGCAGGACCTTGCGGATCGTGTTGGCGGCGTGGACGAGTTCGGCATAGGTGCCGTCGATGCGGATACGCATGGGGATCTCTCTTTCAGGCGGCGTGGGGCGGGGTGATGGGGTCGATGCAGCCCGCGTAGGACATCTCGGCGTCGTGGCGGGCGCGGGAGTGGGCGAGGATGCCCACGGCCGAGTACTGGACCGGCCCGAAGGCCAGGCCGGTGCGGTAGTGGCCGTAACCCGCGTCACCGGGGTCGACGTCGGTTCCGAGGAGTTCGGCGATGCCGTCGATCTCGGCGCGGATCTCGGTGTCGGTCCCGTCGGGGAAGTGGTGCACCGTGACGGAGAAGGGGACGGGGACGCCGGGGCTGGTTTCCAGGAAGTCGGCCAGGTTGCGCAGGCCGTCGATGAGGGCGGCGCGGGGGTCGATGGAGGGCATGGCGTTTCCTTTCGTGTCAGGCGAGTTCGGGGCTGTCGCGCAGGGTGCGCAGCAGGTCGGAGGCGAGTTGGCTGGACACACCCAGCCGGGCGCGCAGGGTGTCGCGGGTGATCGGTTTGCCGTGCCGGACGTGGTGCTCGTCGGCGACGCGGCGCGCGTAGTCCAGGAGCGGATCAGCCGTACCCGCTCCGTTCTGGTCGTTCTGGGTGTCGTTTGGGTTGGGTACGGCGGGGACGGGGAGCGGGAAGAGCGTGGTGGGGTCGTTCTGGATCTCCGGTACGGCGTCCGCCGCAGGGACGGTTTCCGGTACGGCGACGGGGACGGGAACGGCTTCCGGAAGTAGTGCGGGACGGGGTTCGGTGGCGCGGCGTTCGAGCATGGAGACCGCGATCAGGAACGCCCCTGCCGGGGTCGCCGCGGTGATCCACCCCCAGGCGGACGGTTCGGCCTGAGCGAGGTTGGCGGCCAGCGACAGGACGATCCCGCCGACGAGGACGAGGGTTGGCCAGGAGATCCAGCCGTCTCGCTTGCGTCCGTTCTTCTTGTCGCGCTGTCGTTCTCGCGCGGCCATGACGCAGGTGAGGTCGACGCAGACCGCCACCGCCCAGGCCATCGGGCCGGACTGTCCGTGTTCGGTGGCCGTGTCGCGGATGTGGGTGAAGCTGCCCGCCCCGGCGATCAGGGCGAGGATCAGCACCGGTCCGGCATCGGCCAGCCGTACGGCCAGGCGAGGCGCTGTCGTGGTCATCGGGGTTCCTCCTTTCGGCCGTGGAGAAGGTCAGGCGGCGAGTTCGGGAGTGCTGTCGGCACCGGGCAGTTCATGGCCGAGACCGGAGGCGGCGACCTGGTTCCAGGAGGGGGTCACGGCCGCGTAGGTGCCGGCGGCTTGCTCGGCCGCGGTGGTCGAGACGTAGCCGGACCGAGCCCGGTACCACCGGCCGTCCGAACCGGTGATCACGGCCACGCCGGGCTGTTCCGGCGCGATGGACCGAGCGGCCACCAGCGCGTCGGGGTCGAGGTCGCCCAGTGTCATCACCGCGGTTTCGGGATCGTTGACCCGATGGCAGACGCGTCCGCCGATCTGGGCACGTAGCGCGGTCACGCCGGGGCCGAGGTCGGAGCCGATGCGCTGGCCGGACAGGATCAGGTGGATTCCGAAGGCGCGGCCGAGCTGGGCGATGCGCAGCAGGGCGGTAGCCGTACGGGTGACCTGGTCCTTTTCGGCCTTGTCCGCGGTGAGGAACAGTTCGGCCACCTCGTCGACCAGGACCACGACCGGGATGGGGCGGGAGGCATCCGGCAGTTGCCAGATGTCGCGCACGCCGTACCGGCGACAGGCCAGCATCCGGGCGCCCATGACCGCAATGAGGTCGCCGAGCAGGTCGAGGCACTCGTCACGGGTGGTGGCCAGTGCGGTGAGCCGGGCGGCGTAGGCCGACAGTTCTACTCCGCCCTTGAGGTCGAAGCCGACCAGGGCGACCGGTTGCGGGGCCAGGCCGACGATGAGCGCGTTGATCAGGTTGGACTTGCCGGACTGGGTGGCGCCCGCGTTCATCCAGTGCGGGATGAGCCGCAGGTCCATTCGCCAGGCCGCGCCGGTCTCCAGTACCCCGACGATCGGCCGGAGCAGGTCTTCGGCGCGCCAGCCGCCGGAGGGTTCAGCCGGGGGTACGGCGGGCGCGACGTGGGTTAAAGGGTCCTGGGTGATCCCTTGGAGGGTGACGCGGCCGGGGCGGGAGCCGACGACGCGGACCGCCTCGATCCGCCAGGCGTGCGCGAGGCGCTCGCAGACCTTGGCGTAGTCGTTGGGGATCTGGCCGTCGAGCAGGTGGAAGGTGATACGGAAGCCGTGCCGTACCGGCCGGGGCAGGCTCATCCAGGGCTTGGTGTCGACCTCGACCCGCTGAAAGCGCCGCTTGACCCGTACGACGCCAGTTGAGGCGATCAGGCCGGGGACGGTGGTGAACCACCAGCGGTGCCGCTTCTTGGTCAGCCCGCAGCCGGTGGCGACGTGCCGCCAGGTCCAGCGCAGCGCGATGGCCTTGCGGGGGAAGACGAAGAGGTACCAGTAGGAGGCCGGAGCCCAGCGCCGCCACAGGATCAAGGCGATCAGGACGGCGAGGACCTTGAGTAAGGGGTGGTGGAGGTCGATCACAGGTCCGCCCCCGTTCTGGCGGAACCGGCGGGGACGAAGGACCGCGCCCGGTAGGCGATGCCCCATCGGTCGCCCTGGGCCCAGACGTAGCCGACCAGGCCGACCGGGATGATCTCCTCACCGACGTTGACCTGTGGTTCGGGGGTGGTGCTGACCTTGACCAGTTCCATGCGGTTGAACTCGTCTTCGAACAGGAGGGTGAGCTCGTACATGGTGTTGCCGTCCTTGTCGCGCTTGATCTCGCCGGTCTCCTTGCTGACCAGGCGGGGCTTGGCGGCCTTGACGCAGGTGATCTGGAGCTTGCTGACGTCGACGGGGATGGGGATGTTGCGCATGATCGTTCCTTTGCTAGCTGGACTTCTTAGAAGACATGGAACACTTGGAATTCTAAGTTGTCAATGCGTTCCTTGGCTCCTTGGTTGGTTTCTTTACGGGGGTGTGCTGAACTTGAGGGGAGGCGAGGAGAGCGCAGATGGTGGAGAAGACCGGCCGACCGGCCTACTTGCAGATCGTCGACGAGCTGCGCGACCAGATCCGCAGTGGAGCACTGCCCGCCGGTACGGCACTGCCGTCCATCGCCCAACTGTGTGAGCGCTTCGATGTCTCCGCCAGCGTGGTCAAGTCCGCGATCAGCGTTCTGCGCACCGAGGGCACGGTGATCGGCCAGCAGGGCAAGGGCGTGTTCGTTCGCGAGGTCCCCGCCGCAGCCGCCGGCCCCGAGCCGTCAGGCGTGAACGCCGAAGTCCTCGACCAGCTCACCCAGATGCGCCAGAGTCTCAAGGAGCTGGGGGATCGACTCGCCGCTCTGGAGTCGGCGGTGTTCCAAGAGCCGAAGTGATCTGGTCTACCCGACACACCAGTTCATCCAGCTCTTCCCGGATCGCGGCCAACTCCCGCAGGATCCGTTCCTCCTCTGCGCCCATCGTGCTCTCCTCGCGTTCCCCGGGTTTTCGCCTTTCGGGATGACGCAAGTTCACCGCGAGCTGCAGAGTTTCTGTATCACGATGATCTAGCTAAGCTTCTTCAGGTCGCCTTACCGGCGATTTACACGAGCGTTTTCACCTGCACGACCGCACACCGCCCCCGAGTGTGAAGGCGAAGGTATGCAATGAAGACGACCCAGCGGCCGGGCTGGCTCCCTTCCCGCCTGCGGGAACACCGGGAAGCCCACGGGCTCACCCTGGAAGCCGCAGGCGAACGGCTACGTCAGACGGCCCTGCGCCACGGCCTTGCCGTACCGGCCGCCAACTTCCAAACCCTGTGGGGACACGAGCAGGGCACCGGATATCCAGGCCCGCATTACCGGCGTGCTTATTGTCTCCTTTATGGGGCTACCGAGCCCGAACTTGGCTTTCGTCCCGCTTTGCCGGGTGAATCACAGAAAGCGGAAATCGTGATTTCCGATCTGCCTGCTCCCTCCGATCCCGCAGCCGACGACGCCGCCGCACAGGTCATCGAGGAGACGTTCACCAAGGTCTCTCTCGGCGACATCGAGGCGGACGGCTCTCCGCAGGCGCTCTTGCGCGGCCGGGTGGTCGATGCCTGGCGCAGACGCCACGGCGGAGGCAGCCCCAGACCGATCCTCGTTCTCGTCGGCGGGTACGCCGGATCTGGCAAGACCGAGTTCTCCCGCTTCCTGTCCGACATCACCGGCTGGGCGTTCCTCGACAAGGACTCCCTGACCCGCTCCATCGTGGAGCGGCTTCTCGTCTCCCTGGGCAGCGACCCCAACGACCGGCAGAGCGAGGTGTATCTCAAGGAGGTCCGCCCGCTGGAGTACCGGTGCCTGATGGAGACTGCGTGGGACAACCTCAACGTCGGCACCTCCTCCATCCTGTCGGCCCCGTTCATCACGGAGTTGAAAGACGAGGCGTGGTTCACCCGCCTGGAGAACCGGTGCACGGCCAAGGGCATCGACCTGGCGGCCGTTTGGGTCCGCTGTGATCCGGAGTCCATGCGCGAGTACATCGAGTTCCGCGGTGCCGCCCGGGACGCCTGGAAGCTGAACAACTGGGAGCAGTACCTCACGGGCATCGACACCGACCACAGCCCGCCCACCGCACACGTCACCGTCGACAACCGGCTCGGTTCGGCGATCAGCCTTGCCGACCAGACCCGCGAGGCGCTCAAGCGGATCCTGGCATGAGCCCCATCGGGATCGTCCTGTACGGCCCGCCCGCCAGCGGCAAGGACACCGTCAGCGGTGCCCTTTATCGGTTGGACTCGCGCTTCGTGCTGCTGCCCAAGCTCAAGGCCGGCACCGGCCGAGCCCACGGGTATGAGCTTGTCACGCCCGAGCGGTTGGCCAAGCTGCGCGGCGCGGGCCGCCTGGTCGTCGAGACGTACCGCTACGGCAACACTTACGCCGTCGACCGGCAGAGCGTCGATGAGCTGACCACCGCCGGAGTCGTACCGGTCGCGCACATGGGCAACATCGCCGACCTTCGCCGGTTGGTCGGACGGGAGCCGGATTCCTGGCTTCGCGTGCTGTTGTGGGTCCCGCGTGAGGTGACGGAGCAGCGTTCTCGCGACCGTGGGGACACCGACACCGGTAAGCGTCTGGCCGCGTGGGACGAGACGCTTGCCGACTTGGAGGCCAACACCGACGAGGGGTTCTTTCATCTGCGCCTCAATACCGACCGGATCAGCGCCAACGCCGCAGCCAGGGAGATCATGACGGCCTACGATCGGCTACGAACGGCCGGAGGTTCTCACGGGGAGGGCAACCCCCAGTGAGGCGAGCTGCGACGTCCGGCGGGATCAGGTCCAGCCGCCACCAGGTCCCGCAGCCGTCGCACCTGGCCCCCGTCCACATCCCCTGAGGGCTGGACGTCCAGGACACTGAGGTGTGCGAGCAGCCACCAGGAGCAAACCTGTAGGCCGCGGGCGGGACCGTCATCATTTCGTCTCCGCTCGCTCCGGTCGCCGATCTCGTGTTGTCCGTGCCTCCCCGTTCCTGGACACCGCATGGGCCTGTCCCTGTTGGAAATGCTCTCGTCTCTGGGGTTGGTGTGGGATGACGGCGTCCATCATGGGTGGACGGACACCGCGGACAAGAGCACTTCTTCAACTGGACACGGCCCGAGGCAGTTGCCCGCGCCTTTCGGAACGGGGAGGCACAGGCCAGAAGCCGTCTGGTTGGCTTCCGGCAAAGGCGTGGCGACGCCTCCCTCCACGGAACGCCGCCACGCCCGTCTACCGGGCTCTCCCGGACAGCAGCGCCGTCCAGGTTTCCCGAGCTTCACCGATCGGCATGAGCGAGGTTTCTCTGACCTGGGGTCTGCCGTCGAGCTGGATCGTCTGCCGCAGGAACGCGCGGCCCCCGCCCACACACAGCTCATAGATCGTCGCCCGGCAAGCACAGGTCCAGGCCACCGACCGCGCCCGTTCCAACGGTGTCGAGGGAGGGCGCCATGCCAGCCGGACATGATCCCGTTGGACCATCGCCACATGTGCCCCCGCGCATACATCGCCCAGGGCGATCACGATGCGTTCTCTCTCAGGTGCGGGTGCCGCCTGTGGAGACCGGCGTAGTGGAAGGCGATCCGCCGCGCGGCCCGAGCAGGTTCCATCGCGGGATGCCAGTTATAGACGGCCCGTTGGCGCTTCTGATTCCAGCCGACGCGCCACCGGAAATGCTGCCCGTCGCACCAGACGGTGAGCCCGCCCTGGACGGACACCAACGCCAAGCCGTACCCATGGTGGACATCACCCGCGATCCGATGCTCAGCCAGAGCCACACGGAGCTCCTGCGCTGCGTCCATCGGCTCCACGTCACCAACGAACGGCGTGTTCATGTCCCACCTCCTATCGAACCGGTCATCTCGTCTTGTCGCATCACGCCCCCAAGACCGGAGTCACCGAACACAGACAGCCAGGTCAGGCCCATAGAGCTTTAACGGGCCTGCCTTGACGCCTACAGGCAGCATAAACACTCTTGACTACTCCTGCCTACCCCTTCCTATCGGTACGCGTCGTAACGTCTCTTGACCTGGGGCTACCGGTCGCTTCCTATCGTCTTGGCTGTGATCCACTTCCGGCCTGATCAGCCCAAGTCAGAGCAGGTACTCGCCGAGATGCGCCGCCGCATCCAGGCTGGCGACTACAAGCCCGGACGCCCCATCCCGGGTGAACCTCGCATGGCCGAAGAGTTCGGGATCGCTCGACGAACCGCACGCAAGGTCATCAACGCCCTCATCGCCGAGGGCATGGTCTACACCGTGAAGAACATCGGGACCTTCGTGGCCGATCCCAAGACCGGTGGACCACCCGAGCACATCGAGCCGGAAGACGACCCGGAGGACGAGCCGTCACCGGCTGAATGAGAAATATCTGTACGTCTTTAAAGGCGAGCCGCCTGCGGCGTCTCGCCGCGCGTCGGGCGGTCGCTGGCCGCGCTGCGGCTCTTCGGCCGGTCGCGGCCAGCACCGCCCACGCGCTTGCGATCACCAGGCGGTAGACCTTACGAGACGAGAAAGCTCTTCGCCGACGTCGTCGTGGTGGCGGCCGCGACGATCGCTCACTTCGGCGCAAGCCGTAGCCGGTCGGGGCGATCGGCTGCCGCGGACCGACTTCGTCGGCCCTTGCCATCGGATGACGCAGGGTAGATCGAAGTTGACGCTTTGCCGGTGTTGGCTGGGGTTTGGTGATTAGAGTCGTTCATGGTTGAGGGATGCCATGGGCATGCCGCCGGAGGTCATCATGGCGTCTGAGGAGGCTGGAAAGCATGAGCGGGGATCTGGTGAGCCTGGCCCATGAGGTGTCGCCGTATGTCACGGCGGCGGTTGGTGCCTACGGTGGTGCGGTGCTGGCCAGGGCCAACGAGGAAGCTGCCGACGCCACGGTCGGATGGGGACGCAGGCTGCTGCAGCGCATTTTCGGCGTGACCGCCGAGGGGGAGCAGGTGCCCGAGGCGGTGGCGGAGCTGGCCGCCGATTCGGACAACGAGGATCTACAGGCGGTGTTGCGGGTGCAGATCGGCAAACTCCTGATGGCTGATCCGGAACTGGCCGCCCAGGTGCGGGTCCTGCTGGAACAGGCCAACGCCGCCACCGGCCACACCATCACCACCACGGTCACCGCATCGGGAAAGGGAGCGGTAGCAGCCGGGCGCGACATCACCGGCCCGGTCACCACAGGCGACCACTCTCCCATCACCCCTGCCTGACATGCCCGACATCCCACCGGCACCTGCGGCCACCGCATCAGGAAAGGGAGCGGTAGCAGCCGGGCGGGACAACACCGGCCAAGTCACCACCGGACCCCAATCGCCGATCTATGCGCCCCGCCTGGAGCCGGGCAGTCTGCTGCCCGCCCGGCAGGTCCAGGTCCCGCCACACGAACCGGTGCGCCATCTAGAGGCGCCACGGGCCCAGCAGTTTGTCGGCCGTGACCAGGAGCTGGAGCGGCTGCGGGAAATGCTGACCGGCGAGGGGGCGCCGGTGGTGGTGCGCCAGGTGGTGTACGGCATGGGCGGGGTGGGCAAGTCTGAGCTGGCCCGCCAGTACGCCCACACCTACCAGGACCGCTACCCGGTGGCGTGGTGGATCACCGCTGACTCCCCGCGCAACCTGCAACAGGGCCTGGCCGCCCTGGCCACGGCGCTCCACCCGCCGGTCGGGCTGATCTGCGACGTCGAGCAGGCGGCCACCTGGGCGCTGGACTGGCTGCAGGCCCACCCCGGCTGGCTGGTGGTGTTGGACAACGTCGAAGACCCCGACGACATCCGGCTGTGCCTGGACCGATTATCAGCCGGCCACCTGGTGATCACCACCCGGCGGGATGTCTACTGGCCGGGCCTGACCCCCTTGGCCCTGCCGGTGCTGAACAGTACGCCCGCGCTGGATCTGATGCGTGCGATCATCGGGCAGTCCCAGCCGCTCGGTCCCGCCCAGGTGGCCGACCTGGAGGCCATCGCGGCCGAGCTGGGGTATCTGCCGTTGGCGCTGGAGCAGGCGGCGGCCTACATGCGCCAGCAACGCTGCAGCCCTGCTCGCTACCTGCGGCAGTTGCATGAGGAGCCCACACGTGCGCATGCGTGGTTCCCACACGGTGGAGACGCCGAGCGGATCATGGCCCGGCTGTGGCAGCACCACCTGGCGGCATTGCAAGACCACGACCGCCGTACCGGCCTGGCTAGCGAACACCTGCTACGAGTGCTGGCCTGTTACGCCCCTGATGACATCCCCCGCGCTCTGCTTGGCGAAATTCCGCCCAAAGACCATCGGGTCGCAGCTCCGAAGAGCGGTGAATGGAGGAGGGATGAAGCGCTGGGGGTGTTGGCCTCCTACAGCATGATCACACGATCTGGGGTAGACGACACCGAGACGATCAGCATGCATCGACTGTTTCAGTCCGTGATCCGCTACGGCTCGGACTGCGACGCCCCCCACCACACTGCTTTGACCTGGATGCAGGAGGTACTACCGCCCAATCCGATCTCCAACGTCAATGGCTGGTCTGTCTGGCGTGATCTGCTACCCCATATTGATGCGCTAGCCCTCTCCTGCACGCAAGGGACTGAGCCCCCTGCACTCGGCCGTATCCTCAACCAGGCCACCCTCTTTGCCACGACGCAGGCTCAGCACCAGCGAGCCCATGACTTTGCCAGTCGAGCGCTGGCCATCACCGAGGCCGCCTACGGCCCTGACCATCCCGACGTCGCTATCCACTTGAGCAACCTCGCCACCAGCTTTCATGCTCTGGGGCGTGTAAGTGAGGCGGTGCTGTTGGAGCAGCGAGCACTGGCTATCGCCGAGGTCGCCCACGGCCCCCATCACCCCGATGTCGCCACCTGCTTGGGTAACCTCGCGGCCGGCCTCCGTGATTTGGGGCGTGTGGGTGAGGCGGTACCACTGGCTGAACGGGCACTGGCCATCGCCGAGGCCGCCCACGGCCCCGACCACCCAACCGTCGCCATTCGCTTGGGCAACCTTGCAGCTATCTTTAGCAGTCTGGGGCGTGTGGGTGAGGCGGTGCCGTTGGAGCAGCGAGCACTGGCCATCGCCGAGGCCGCTCACGGCCCCGACCACCCCGACGTCGCCACCCGCTTGAACAATCTCGCAAATAGCTTCGGTGATCTGGGACGTGCGGGTGAGGCGGTACCACTGGCTGAACGGGCACTGGCCATCGCCGAGGCCGCCTACGGCCCCGACCATCCAACCGTCGCTATCCACTTGAGCAACCTCGCCACCAGCTTTCATGCTCTGGGGCGTGTAGGTGAGGCGGTGCTGTTGGAGCAGCGAGCACTGGCTATCGCCGAGGTCGCCCACGGCCCCCATCACCCCGATGTCGCCACCTGCTTGGGTAACCTCGCGAACAGCCTCCGCGATCTGGGACGTGCGGGTGAGGCGGTACCACTGGCTGAACGGGCACTGGCCATCGCCGAGGCCGCCTACGGCCCCGACCACCCTGACGTCGCCATCTATTTGGGCAATCTCGCGAACAGCCTCCGCTCCCTGGGACGTGCGGGTGAGGCGATACCACTGCTTGAACGAGCACTGGCCACCACTGAGGCCGCCTACGACCCCGACCACCCAACCGTCGCCACCTGCTTGGGCAATCTCGCGGCCGGCCTCCGCTCCCTGGGACGTGCAGGTGAGGCGATACCACTGGCTGAACGGGCACTGGCCATCGCCGAGGCCGCCCACGGCCCCGACCACTCAACCGTCGCCATCTATTTGAGCAATCTCGCGAACAGCCTCCGCTCCCTGGGACGTGCAGGTGAAGCGACACCACTGCTTGAACGAGCACTGGCCATCACTGAGGCCGCCTACGACTCCCACCACCCAATCGTTGCCGCCTTGCGGAGGACTTTGTCTAAGCATTGAGAGTCTGAGGCATGTTGGGCGACTCCATTACTTCGGAACATGTATGGAATGATCAAGAAAAGAGCGATTGTTATATATATCGTATCGGCAGGTCAAAGTAGCGATGTCACCAGATGGACAATCGCTCTCCTAAAGCGGGTGTCGCATGTTCGAATCATGCCGGGGGCACTCTTCTTACCAGCGGAAACCCTGTCCTACCTGGGCTTTCGCCTTGTCTCCTCATGACACCCCCCAGCAGCCAGATGCCACTGTAGGCAGCTGTATGTCAGTGGTCGCGGAGCATGCACGTGATGATCTTAGAGCTGTTCTGCCAGCTCAGATCACCCAAACGAGCACCGGCACGGAGCGCATGAGCCGGAAGAACGGCGCCGGATAGGCTCGGTTCCCGTGCAACGACTGGCCATCTTCGACCTGGACAACACCCTCGTGGATCTCGACGAGGCATTCCAGGTGTGGGCCGAGGAGTTCGCCCAAAAGCACGGCCTTGGACACAATGGCGTGAGTTGGCTGGTTGGCCTCGACCGCTCCGGCTCGCCACACCGCGAAGCGTTCTTCACCAAAGCAAAAGAGCACTTCGGGCTCAGCAGCACGGCTGACGAGCTCTGGAGCCAGTACCGCAGGCGCATGCCGTACCTCTACCCCAACCGGGAGCCTCGCTGCTGTCTTACCCTGCCGCGATTCCGCTGTCCAACCGCACCTTTGGCCGTCTGGCCGACCTGATTCGCGCCCATCGCGCCGAACGACGCTCTCGATGGAGACGTCTCAGGGGAAAGGCCCAACTGGGTGATGTCGTTGCGGTTGCCGCCGGTCAGGATCGCCGACAGCGGGATGCCGGTGGTGTCGACGATCAGGTGGTGCCTGCTGCCGGATCGTCCCCGGTCAACCGGGGACGATCCGATCTGCGGCCCCTTTTTAGGGCTCTGATGTGGGAGGAGTCCACTGCGGCCCGCGAGAGGTCGAGCACTCCCGCGGTGCGGAGCCGGGCCAGGAGCGCCTCGTGCGGGCGCTGCCAGACCCTGCCTTGTTCCACACGTTCAGCCGCCGTCGGCAGGTCTTGCCCGAGCCGCACCCCGGCTCTTGGGAGAGGTGCTCCCAGGCGATGCCGATGTGCGGCTCAAACAGGATGCCTTGCAGGGGCAGGCGGTCATCGAACCGTTTGCGGCCTGGCCAGCAGGCTCTGCGCCGGCGTTCGGCAGCAGCGGTTCGATGACCGCCCACAGCTCGTCGCTGACCTCCATGGTCTCGGCCGCACCGATCGGCTCGCCCCCTCCCGCTGTCATTGCAGCGCGAGATTACCGATAAGGGCGGAAGAGGCCTGGTCGTTCAGCCGGTCGAGCGCCCAGTCTGCCTAATCCTTGGTAAAGAGCTGGACGGAAGAGGTTCGGTCGTTCATCTTCCCGAGCCACTCGAGTTTAAAAAACCGCTGGGTGTAGGAGCCACCGAAGTATGTGTGCTCGTAGAGCAGGGCCTGACAGTTCTGCTCGCCCACGAATGAGGAGATGACGTCATTCCATCCATCCGGCAGTTGCGCGTATTTGTAATTTTGGCCGTATCGATAGCACCCGTCCTTGCTCTGGAATGTCAGGCTGGAGCCCTGGTAATTCCCGTGCTCCCACGCGGTACCGACACGGACCGGGTACTCGTCAGCCTGTGCACTCACTTGCTTGTTGGCCTTGCCGGCAGCGTCGATGCGGCGGTTGAGGTCGGCGCGGTCGGCGCTGGTCATGGTGGCGGGGTCGGGAGCGTCGGTGACCCTCCCTCCGGTGACGTCGGAGACGGCCTCGGCGTAAGTGCCGTAGCAGGTCGCGTTGACGGGGCGCTCGCTGGTGCTCGGGCGGATCACACAGTGCTGCTCGCCCTGCGGGGTCTTCCCGAAGCCGCTGGCGGAGGCGGAAGAGGAGTCGGAAGGCGAAGGGGAGGGGGAGGGGGTAGCGCTCGCGGCGGGCGCGAGGGCTAAGCCGAAGGTCGCGACCGTGGAGACCACGGCGGCGGACAGGGCGAGGGAACGCATAGGTCGATCAACCTCCGAAGAGCGATTGGCGGCATCGTGTTGGGAGGCGCCGCAGACCAGGACAGCGGTGTGCGGCAGAGCGGTGCTCCGCGCGGCCACGAACTCGTCGAAGGCTTTCTCGTCCTCATCGGTCACTTGTCCTCATCCGTCACTCGCGGGCCTCCTTCCACCCCTCTCAACACACGAACCCCTCGCAAGGTTGAGAAGGATGCGAAATTCACCGGAAGTAGGGCAAGTCCGACAGCGAGCGCCCGGCCCGCCGCGTCTTCCCGTTCTCCATGCAGAACGCCCCGGCCGGCCGCCTGCCCCACCTGGCCGCACAACACGAGAGCACCCCCGCCCGATGGGCACATCCCCCGCACACGCGAGGAGCAGCGGGCGCCGACCATCACCGAGACCGCGTACGGTCCCGACCACCCCGACGTCGCCACCTTGCGAGACGCTCTGTCTGTCCTCCGTAGGACATGCCAGGTGACTCCATCCTCCTGGGGCATGCACGGAGTGATCAAGAAAGGGTGATCATTTCGCCTGCCATACCACCAAGCCAAAGCGGCAACATCGCCAGACGACGGTCGCTCTCCTGAAGCGGGTGTCGCATGTTCGAATCATGCCGGGGGCACCTAGTTGACCTTGTGGTTTGCCGCGTGACCTGAGAGTTCTTCCCAGGTACGTCTTCCGCTGCGTGCAGCCATAGGCCGCCAGACGCAGCCCTGAATCACTGGTCGCGGTCTATTCACGGGATGCTCTTCGAGCCGTTCGGCCAGACCACACAGGGCGAGAACGCCTCAAACAGTCAGAGTGGGAAGCCGGTCGGCCTCTAATGCCGCATCAACCAACGTTCGCCCCGTAGTGCCGCGCTATTTGAAGGACGTGGCCGACAGTGGTCATCCGTCACACTGCCCTCGTGGCTGAGCGTGTGCGGGTGCGTGAGATCGATGACGACGACGGGCAGCGACTGCTGCGGACTGTGCGCCGGGGCACGGGGTCGGTGGTGACCTGGCGGCGGGCCCAGATGGTGTTGTTGTCGGCGCAGGGCATGCTGGTCGACAACATCGCGACAGTGACGTTCACGAGCCCGGACCGGGTCCGGGACGTGATGCACAACCGTCACCTCTTCGCAGCCTACGACCTGGGCAAAGACCAGCTCTACGGCCACATCAAGAAGACCAGGAACCACAGCGAGTTCCTGGAACTCTGCCGCTACCTGCGCTCGCTGCACCCGGCGGACGTACGCATCGCGATCGTCTGTGACAACCACTCGCCGCACTTGACGACCAAGCGCTGCCAGCGCGAGTCGGCGCGTGGGCGGCTGCCAATAACGCCGAGATCGTCCACACCCCGACCAACAACTCCTGGCTGAACAGGATCGAAGCCCAGTTCACCGCCCGTCGCTACTTCGCCCTCGGCGGCACCGACCACCCGACCCACAAGGCCCGGGGCAGTGTGATCCGCCGATACATCGTCTGGCGGAACAAGAATGCCGCCGACAAGTGCCTCACTGCCCTCGTCCACAGGGTGAACGCCGCCTGACCCGCGCCGCCGGCGTCTGTCTTGGGTCGTCAGGTCCGGGTCGGTGGCGCACTCATCGCTGCCGTCAGGAACGTGATCGCCCATCGCCGGGCCGCCTCGCCCGCTACCGGGGACGTGCAGCCGGGGGAGGGCCGCTGGTGTACCTCGAGGCGGTCGACGGCCGTCACGGCAAGGATCCCCCGTATCCGGAACCACAGCTCCTCCGGGGAAAGGCCGGGCAGTACGCGCGCGAAGGCTGCGAGGTAGCGCTCGCGGACCGTGTCCTCGGCCGGGCCGGTCCAGCTGCGCGCCTCCTCGGCTGGGTCGCTGAGGATCGTCACGATCAGCCGGGACGTTCGGGCGCCGCCCTCGTCGCCGGCCGGCATCTCGTCGAACAGCGGCCCCGCGAATGCCTCCACCAGTTCGCCGACCGGTGGGTCGGGGGTCCGGGCGAGCAGTTCGTCGAGCCCGGCGCACTGGGCAGCGTTGATGGGCTCGATCACGCGGCGAGCGACTGCGGCCATCAGCTCCGCCTTCGAGCCGAAGTGGTAGCCGACGGCGGCCAGGTTCGCTCCGGCGAGTTTGGTGATCGCACGTACCGAGGTGCCGCGGTATCCGTGCTCGGCGAAGAGGTACTCGGCCGCGTCGAGGATCTGGGTGCGGGTGTCTGGGGTCGCCACATGAGGACTATACATATGTTTGAATGAAACGAACGTATGATTCAAACAATCGTATGAAAGAGGTCTGACATGAAGCTGCTCGTGTACGGCGCCGGAGTGCTCGGCAGCCTGTTCGCCGCCCGCATGTATGAGGCCGGTCACGACGTCTCGCTCCTCGCCCGGGGTGGGCGCCTGACCGCTCTGCGCCGGCACGGCGTGCAGCTCGCCGAGGGAGACAGCCCAGCTGTCAGGCGGGTACCGGTACCGGTGGTCGAGCATCCGGACGGCGGGTACGACCTGATCACCGTCTTCGTCCGCACCCACCAGGTGGACGCGGTGCTGGGGTCACTCGCCGGCCTCGAAGGTGACGTGCTGTTCCTCCACAACTGGGTGGCCGGCGCACAGCCGCTGGGCGCGGTGATCGGCCACGAGCGGGTGCTGCTCGGCTTCCCCACGGCCGCCGGCACGATGGACGGCGACGTGGTCCGCTACCGCAAGACCAACTTCATGACACGCCGGGTTGCGATGCCGATCGGCGAGCCCGACGGCCGCACGACTCCGCGGCTGGAACGGATCGTGGAGACGTTTCGTGCCGCCGGGATCAACGCCAAGGCCGAACCGCACATAGATGCCTGGCTCAAGACGCACGCCGCGTTCGAGGTCCCGCTCGGGCAGGCGGTGCACCTGGCGGGCGGCCCGGTAGAGCTGGCCGCCGATCCCGAGGCGGTCCGCGGCATGCTCCACCTCGTGCGGCAGAACCTCGCCGTCATGGCGACGCCACCGGTACCTCGCGCGTTCGCCGCGTTGCGGACTCTGCCGCAAGGTCTGCTCGTGACCGTGCTCCGGCGCTTCCTGAAGAGCCCGACGGCCGTGTACAGCGGACTCAACCACCCCTCGCCTGCCACGGCGGCCGAACTCGAGCGGCTGGCCGAACAGCTCCGTGCCCCTGCGGGAGCCTGCTAAGCCACCCAGGACAGCGAAAACCTCACCACGCACACCACCGCCGGTCCCACAGTCCTCGAACCCAGCTCCGCCGGCTCCACGGACGGCAACCGTGACCTCATGACCGTTTCGGTGGCAATGGAGCGTCCGGCCTTCGGAGTTGGCGTGGCTTTCTCCCCTCTTGCGGCCACGTCCTTCAAATAGCGCGGCACTACGGGGCGAACGTTGGTTGATGCGGCACTAGATCTCAGTCGTCGGCGGCGACCAGGAGTGACAGGGTTCCGGCGGTGCGATCGACGAGAACGAGCTTGTGGAAATCGATGTGAACACCGCCCCAGTCGTGAAACGCCTCATGACCGAGATCCATGGGAAGTAGCCGAGCCGCCGGCAGGACTTCAACCAAACCACCGGCTCCGGTAGCTGACGCTCATCGTGGGCATGGCCGCGCGCCCACTCGATCTCGGCCTTGGTCGGTGTGAACGCCTCCGCCGGTCCCCGCGCCGACACCACCCTCGCGAACTCCAGGTACGCGGTCCGATCGACCGAGGTCGCCTACAACCCTCAAGACCGCCATCAACACGACGGCGATCACCCCGGCGATCGACTGTCGAACTCCGCGGTGTCTTTCTGCCGTACTCCGGCCGACCCCCGGCAGGGGTCGAGTCCACAGATCGCACTGACGCAGGTGCCCTTGATCAGCTCCGGGTGGGACCGAATCAAGCCATCACACCTCCTCAGCGAAGATCACCGAGTGGGGTCACCCCAAGCCGCCGGTTGGGGCCGATTGGAGCCGTCCCAGCCGGCTGACCGCGGTGCCTGATTCGATCTCATTCCGGCCGTCGGCCGTCACAGGTCTTTGTTGACCTCCAGGCGCCTTACCAGTAGTGCACATAATTACCTACTTGACCTGTAGGATTAATTCGGATTCGATGTGGTCATGACATCGACCGCCTGGAGTGGATACGGCTTCCACGCCACTGTGCGGCGTCACATCGACTTGGCCCGTGTGAGCAGCGCCTTGTGTCGCCCGGTTCGCCACCACTGATTCTCCAGCCACTCATTCGGGTTCTCCAGCCACTCATTCGGGCGCGACCTCCTGTGCCCGCAGCCGCCAGCACGCCTGGACGGACTTCACCCTGTTCGAGGCTGGAATGTCTCGGCACGTATTCATCGACGTCAAGCGATGGACCAGGTATCCCGAGAAAGGGTGCAGTATGAACGCCCACAAGCCACATCGTCACCGATCGAAACTCTTGGGGGGCCTGCTTATCGCATCCGCGATCATCGCCTACGCGGGTGTGAAGCTCGACAGTTCGCCGGCGTCGGCGGCGACGACCCAGCCCAACATCGTCTTCATCCTCACCGACGACCTCAACGAGGACGTCTTCGGCAAGGACGCCGGGCTCCAAACACTCCTGACCAGTCAGGGAACGACATTCAACAAGCAGTTCGTCGAACTGTCGCTGTGCTGCCCGTCGCGAACGTCCACGCTGCGCGGGCAGTTCGCACACAACACGGGCATCTACACCAACGAGGCCGCCTCCGGCGGCGGATTCCAGTCCGTCTACAACAAAGGACTGGAGAACTCGACCGTCGCCACCTGGCTGCAAAGCGCCGGGTACCGCACCGGGTTCTTCGGTAAATACCTCAACGGGTACCCCAACGGAGCGCCCAGTAGTACCTACATTCCGCCCGGGTGGACGCACTGGTTCAGCCCCAACGGCGGAAGCCCGTATTCGGAGTACAACTACGACGTCAACGACAATGGCACGACCGTCCACTTCGGCGGCGCACCGTCAGACTACGGCGTTGACGTGATCTCTCGCAGGCTGACCACGTTCATCAAGAACACCACCACCAACTACCCGGACAAGCCATTCTTCACCTACGTCGCCCCCTACATCCCACACGGACCGGCGACGCCGCCGCCGCGCTACGACGGCATCTACCCCAACGCCAAGGCTCCACGCACTCCGTCTTTCAACGAGGACGACGTCAGCGACAAGCCGGCCTGGATCCGCAACAAGCCCAAGCTCACCGCCGCCCAGATCAACAACATCGACGCCTTCTACGAAAAGCGCAGAGAATCCTTGCGCTCGGTCGCCGACCTCGTCCAGGACACGATTGACACCCTGCGGGCGCAAGGCGTACTCGACAACACCTACATCGTCTTCACGTCAGACAACGGCTTCCACCAGGGCCAGCACCGCCTGAACTCCGGCAAGAACACCGCCTTCGAGGAAGATCTCAACGTCCCGCTGGTCATCCGCGGGCCCGGCGTCCCCGCCGGGGCGGTCGTCAACGCCTTCACCCTCAACGTCGACCTCGCACCGACTTTCGCCGAACTGGCCGGAGCAACCGCGCCCGCCTTCGTCGACGGCCGCTCACTCGTGCCGTTCCTGCGCGGCACCACACCATCGCGGTGGCGCCTGGCGTTCCTCAACGAGCATGCCGGACCCAGCACCCTGAACACCAACACCCTGAACAACCTGCTGGAACCCCAAGATCCCGGCGACGCACAAGCGCTCGCCTCCGGAGGCGCCCCCGTCTACGTCGGCCTGCGGGCCAAACCCAACACGCTCGGCGTAAACGCGGCGTTGAACTACGTCGCCTACAACACCGGCGAACATGAGCTGTACGACCTGTCCGCCGATCCCTACCAGCTCGACAACTCCTACGACAGCGCCGGCCCCACGCTCAAACAGAGGCTCGATACCTGGGTCACCAGACTCAAGAACGCCTCTGGGCAGGCATTGCGAGACGCGGAAGAGAACCCGCCGCAGTAGAGGACCCATCGCGGTGCGGGCGGGGATGAGAACTGCCGCTCCCCGCCCGCACCCCAGGCAAGGCCGGCGAAGTAACGCCCGGCACGTCGTGCCGCTCCGTGTCGAGGGCTTGAGCCACTTCACCGAGGACCAGGCGGGCGTGCGCACCGCCTTCCTCGAAGCCGGTCTCGACCACCTGCTCGTCTCCCCCGCTCCAGGGCGGCCGGTCACCCTGATGTCCACCTGACGACGCGAGGCGGCGGCCCCGAAGGGTCGCTCGCCTCCGGGGCCGCCGCGTGGCCGGTCGTGGACGTCCGTCAGCGTGTCCTCGTCCCGCTGGATGGACGCGCGGTCAGCTCCAGTCCCACTTGTGGCCCCAGTAGCTGTCGGCGGTGATCTCCTCGGCGGTGTAGGAGGTCTCGTCGACGAGCATCCCTTCACAGCCGACCTCGAGGTCCCATCCGCCGGGGGTGCGCACGTAGAAGGAGACCATCTTGTCGTTGGTGTGCCGGCCCAGCGTCGAGGAGATGTGGTAGCCGCCCGCCATGACGCGGTCGAGGGCCCGGCCCACCTCGTCGAGGGTCTCGCATTCGACCATGATGTGCACCAGCGCGGGCGCCTTGAGGTTGGGGCTCGGCATGATGGCCAGGCTGTGGTGCCGGGCGTTGACCCCCATGAACCGCAGCCGGACCGGGCCGTACTCGGGCGGGGTCGGCAGTCGGAACGCGCCGCGGGGCAGGAAGCCGAGGGTCTCGGCGTAGAACCGGTAGTCGCCCTCCAGGTCGCTCACCGGCACCACCACGTGGCCCATGCCGAGCTTGCCGGTGACGAAGCGGTTGCCGAACTTCGTCGCGATCGGGCTGTGGTCCAGCGCGGGACCGTGGAAGACCTCCAGCACGCTCCCGCCCGGGGTCTCGAAGGAGATCCCCGCCTCGATCCGGCGGGCGTCCGCGTCCTCCTGCGACAGCGGCTTGATGGCGATGCCCGCCGCCTCGACGGCCGACTGCACCCGCCGCAGCGCCAGGTGGTCGCGGACCTCCCATCCGACGGCCTCCACCCGGTCCTCCTCGCCGGGCAGCAGGACGATGCGGGCGTGCCGCTCGTCCATGCGCAGGTGCAGGGCGCCGGATTCGGGCCCCGTGCCTTCGGCGAAGCCGATCGTGTCGAAGGCGAACGCGCGCCACGCGTCGAGGTCGGTGACTCGGACGCGCACGTAGCCCAGCGAGCTGATGTCGGTCATGCCCATCTCTCCTGATTCGGTTGGTGGTGGTCGAAGGTCGGCCTGCGCCGGGTCAGATCAGCATGCGCAGCGCGCCCTGCGGCTCGATGCCCAGCTGGGTCAGCGCCGTCGCGTGGTAGGCGTGGCCGGGGATGTGGATGGCGTGCTGCAACCCCACGTGCGCGTCGCGCCAGTACCGCTGCAGCGGGTTGTTGCGGCGCACGGCGTTGCCGCCGGAACGCGCGAAGATCTCGTCGACCGCCGACACCGCCCGCCAGGCGCAGCGGACCTGGTTGCGCCGGACCACGGCCCGGTCCTCCAAGGTGATCGGCTTGCCGGAGTCGGCCAGGTCGTAGAGCCGGCTGATGCCGTCGAGCAACTGCACCCGCGAGGCATGGATCTCGGACGCGGCCTCGGAGATGGCGTACAGCGTGTACGGGTCGTCCTTCACCTTCGAGCCGCTGGCCATCACCCGGTCCCGCTGGTAGTCCAGGTGTGCGGCGAGCGCGCCCTCGCAGATGCCGACCACCGCCGCGGTGATGCCCAGCGGGAACATCGACCAGAACGGCAGCCTGTACACCGTCTCGGTGCGGCCGGCCCGCTCGGCGGCGATCTCGCCCGCCGCGACCTCCTCGGCGTCGATCGTCCGGTAGGCGGGGATGAACGCGCCGTCGACGATGATGTCCTTGCTTCCGGTGCCGCGCAGTCCGATGACGTCCCAGGAGTCCTCGACGATCGTGTAGTCGGAGCGGGGCAGCACCACGTGCATCCCCTTCACCGGCTGCGCCGGCCTGCCCTCGGCGTCCCCGAGCAGCGCGCCGAGGAAGATCCAGTCGCAGTGGTCGGTGCCCGAGGAGAACTGCCAGCGGCCCTTGAGGATGTACCCGCCGTCGGTCGGCGTCGCCACGCCGCTGGGCATGTACGGCGAGGCGATCCACGTGTTGGAGTCGGCGCCCCACACCTCTTCCTGCAGCCGGCGGTCGCACAGGGCCATCTCCCACGGGTGCACGCCCCCGACCCCGCACACCCAGCCGGTCGAGCCGCACGCCTTGGCCACCGCCATCACGGCCTCGGCGAAGTCCCGCGGGTGCGCGGCGTATCCTCCGAAGTCGGTCGGCTGCAGCAGCCGCATCACCCCGGCCTCGCGGACCAGCTTGACGCTCTCATCGGCCAGCTTGCCCAGGCGCTCGGTCTCGTCCGCGACCGCGGCCAGCCGGCCGGCGATCTCCTCTACTCGGGAAACAACTTCATGCGCCATCAAGGCACCTCCGGACTGGATTCGAGAGGGTGGAGATCCGCCGTCTCTGTGGCGGCCCGCTGACGCTAAGCCGCGTGCGACGGCCGGGTCCACGACACATCCCGCTGGTCGGGACTGGGGAGGAAGAACGGGTTCGCGGCGCGGTGAGAGGCGGGAATCCGCCCGGTCAGCGGGGGCCGGCGTACGGCGCGAGGAGCAGGAGCACGGCCAGCCCGATGTCGGCCTTCGCCTTCTCCGGCGTGGTCTGGCCGCTGAGCGTGGAGACCAGGGCGCCCCACCAGCAGTGGACGAGCAGCCGCACCACGCTCAGATCCCGCTCGGTCGGCTTGTCGGCGCCGATGATGCGCAGCAGGATGCCGCCGGTCGTGTTCTCGGCCGGTTCGACCTCGGCCGCCGTCGCCGCGAAATACTCGGCGGTGGAGCCCTGGATCATCGCGGCGGTCAGCAGCGGCCGCCGCAGCAGATGGCGGCTCAGCCCCACCAGGAGATCGGTGGCCTGGGCGATGGGGTCCTCGTCGAGGACGCGCGGCCGGCCTTTGTCGTACGCGGTGACCTCCGCCTGGAAGACGGCGGCGAACAGCGCGTTCTTGGAGGGGAAGTAGCGGTACAGGGTGGCGATCGCCACGTCGGCGTCCTTGGCGACCTCGTGCATCTGCACCGTGTCGAATCTGTTGCGGGCCCCGAGCTCGGCCGCCGCGTGCAGGATGCGCGCGCGCCGGGCGACCTGATTCTTCGAGGTCGGCGACGCCGGAGCCCTGGCTTCGGCGATTCTCACCACGAATCCCCCGTTCGCTGTTTATGCTCCCGTCCGAACGCCGGGCTTTCGCCAACGACAGCATATCGGCCGCTCAACGAACGTGGGCTCCACAAGGTGTGGAGCCCACGTCCGCGTCGCCGTCCGCCGGGGCGGGCGGCCCGGTCCCGCCGTCTCAAAGTTCGGGGACCGGGATGGCCTCGAGTTCGGGCACCGGGATGGCCCCGAGGCGGACGGCGTTCTCGATGCTGTCGCGCAGTCGCGTACAGGTGGGGATGAGCCCCCGGTCGGTATGCCGGCTCAACTCGACGCACTGCTCGGTGTCGGTGGTCCACTGGACCAGCGTGTGCGCCAGGCTGTTTTTCTTGACCAGGACGCACGAACCGCAACTGCTGCAGGACACGGGGCGCACGGAACATCTCCTCGTTGCGATCACTGACGTGTTCAAACGGTGATGGCGCGTCGTCGCGAGGCGCCATCACCGCTCCGAGCCGGCCGACCGGCCAGGATGGGATGGGCTAGGCCGGGGCCGAGGTGATGATCCGGTCGTTGGCGATGTTGTCGTCCACCTCTGTCTGCCAGTACTGGTTGGCCCGCGTGGTGTCGATCTCGAACTCGAACCGCTGGGTCATCTCCGGGGTGACGTCCTCGACGTCGACGTAGAACTGGTCGTACCAGCGGCGCATCTGGTAGACGGGGCCGTCCTCCTCGCACAGCAGCGGGTTATCGATCTTGGCCTTGTTCTTCCAGATCTCCACGTCCTGCAGGAAGCCCACCTCCGTGCCGGCCGCGAAGGCTGCCGCCATCGCCAGCGCCTGGTCGTCGGAGACGCCCTGGGGCTTCTTGACCATCACGCCCCACTGGAGCACGAAGCTGGTCGGCGACACCGGGTAGTGGCAGTTGATCAGCACGGACTCGATCGTCTCACCCGACACGGTGTTCCACAGGTAGTCGATCATGTACGACGGCCCGTAGTACGCCGCCTCCGAACGCCCCTCGGTCTTCTCACCGGAGTAGTTCGTGCCGAGGCGGGCGTCGGGACGGGCGCGGCTGTTCATGTTCTGCGCGGCGATGTGCCCTTCGAAGATGTTCTTGAAGTACGTCGGGAACGCGTAGTGGATATAGAAGAAGTGGGCCATGTCGACCACGTTGTCGACGATCTCCCGGCAGTTGGAGCCCTCGATCTTGATCCGGTTCCACGTCCACGAGCTCCACTCCGGCGTGCCCACGCCGGCGATCTCCGGGATCGTCACCTCCGGCGGGGGCGGGTTGCCCTGCGGGTCGTGCCAGACGAAGAGCTGTGCGTTGCGCTCCAGCGTCAGCCACGTCCTCGTGCGCGCCCGCGGCGGCACCCGGCGGGCGTACGGGATGCTCTCGCAGCGACCGTTGCCCGCCCAGCGCCAGTCGTGGAAGGGGCAGGCGATCGTGTCGCCCTTGATCTCCCCCTGGCTGAGGTCGCCGCCCATGTGCGGGCAGTAGGCGTTGAGCACGTTCAGCTTCCCGGCACTGTCGGCGAACACCACCAGCTTGGTGCCGAACACCTCGATCTTGTGCGGTTTGCCGTCCCTGAACTCGTTCGCCAGGCCGAGGCAGTGCCAGCCCCGCGCGTAACGCGTCGGCGGCGGAGCCGCCTCGATCACGCGGATCTCGTCGTCACCGGCGGTGTGTAGCGACGTCATGAAGTCTCCCTTGCCGTCCCATGCGCCCGGGCCGAGTGTTCCCGTCCGCGGGATCCTCATCATCCGAAGCCGAGGGCGTGCGGCACCGTCGCGTTCCCACTGAACGGGACCTCGTTTCCGAAAGCGCCGCGTCCGTCTCCTCCCGCCGGGTCCGGCCGGCGAGAAAGCCGTCCCGCTCGTTGGGAGGCCGGTTGAGAGCGGACCGCGGGCGCAGACACCGTGAGAGCGACCGTCCGGGACGTACGAAGGAGACCGAAGCCCGATATGACGACTCACCAGATCTTGACTGGTCCCGGCAACGAGAATTCGGCACGAGATCCGGTCCCGGCCGGGGCGAGACACCCGGTGCGGGTGGTCCTGGTCGTCGCCTTCTCGGCCCTGGTGACCACGCTCAACCAGACGCTGGTCGTCCCTGTACTGCCCGGCCTGCCCGCCCGTCTGCAGGTCACGCCGTCCGTCGCCGCCTGGCTGGTCACCGCGACGATCATCGCGGGCGCGGTGGCGCACCCGGTGCTGGGGCGGTTGGGCGACCAGTTCGGGATGCGCAGGATGATGGTCGTGGCACTCTGCGCGATGGTCCTCGGATCCCTGCTGTGCATGGTGAGCGACGACATCGCGGTCCTCATCGCCGGCCGGACGCTCCAGGGCCTCTCCAGCGCGACGATCCCGCTCGGGATGAGCCTGGTCGGGGTGGTCCTGGAGCCAGGGCGCCGTGCCGCCGCGATCGCCACCGTCAGCGCGATGATGGGCGTCGGCGGCGCGCTCGGGCTGCCGGCGGCGGGGCTGATCTCCCGGTTCTGGGGATTTCACGGCCTGTTCGCCGTCTCGGCGTCCGCGGGCGTCGTCGCGATGACCGCCCTCCTGCTCGCGGTCCCCGCGCCGCCCCTGCGGGAACGTGCACGGCGCGTCGACCTGCCCGGCGCGGCGCTGCTCACCTGCTCAACGGTCGGCCTGCTGATCGGGCTCGACCGCGGCGGCGAGTGGGGCTGGACCAACGCGCTGACCCTCACCTGCTTCCTCACGGCGCTGCTGGCCGGGGGCCTGCTGACCCTGGTGGAGCTGCGCCGCCACGATCCGCTCATCGACCTGAGGGCGGCGCTGAGCCGCTCCGCCGCCGCGGTCAACGCGGGATCGGTCCTGATCGGTTTCGCGCTGTTCTCGAACTTCCTGGGGATCGTCGGACGCCTGCAGGCCCCGGCCGCGACCGGGTACGGGTACGGCCTGTCGGTGCTGGCGACCGGCCTGTGCCTGGTGCCCGGGGGTCTACTGGCGGCGATGGTGGCACCGCTGTCGGCCCGGCTGAGCGTGGCCGCCGGCCCGCGGGTGACGATCGTGCTGGGCTGCATCGTCTCCGCCGCCGGGTTCGCGGCCCAGATCCCGCTGGGGCACGGCGCGCTGGGGGTGCTGATCTGCGTCGCCGCCGTCATCTCGGCGGGCAACGCGATGGTGATGGCCGCCTTGCCCGCGCTGATCCTTCGCGTCACACCGGAGGCGAACATCGGCGTCGCGAACGGGCTCAACGCGCTGGCCCGCGCCGTCGGCATGTCGGTGAGCAGCGCGGTGTTCGGCATCATCATGACGGTCCCGGACGGCGCGGCGTTCGTGCCGCGCGGCACCTTCGACGCGTTCACCGCCGCCGGCGGGATCGCGACGCTGATCGCCCTCCTCCTCTTCCTCCCGAGGTTCCTTCCGAGGTTCCTCTCGAAGCGTTTCCGTCGCGGCGCCACCGGCGGGTGAAACGCGGCGGCCGCTCCGCCGATCGGAAGATCGCCGGAGCGGCCGCCAGGGTCGTGCGGGTCAGCGCCCGCCCTCCGCCGCCACGGCGGCGGGCGTCTCGGCCGGGGAGTCGGGAGCCTGGCCGATCATGGAGTCGTGCTTGTGGCCGCGCAGGACCGTGAAGGCGAGCAGCAGTCCGACGGCGACCAGGCCCCCGAAGAACAGCCCGCCGGCGTTGATGGCGGCCTCGGGGTACAGGACGGTGCCGTTGGGGGCACGGATCGCGAACTGCCCCATGATGACGAACAGGACGACCGGTGTGGTGCTGGCGAAGCCGCTGTAGCTCACCTGCACCATTCCGGCGATGGAGCCCTGCTTGTCGGCCGGGGCGCCGGAGATGACCAGGCCGGGGATCGAGCCGTAGGACAGGCCCGTCCCGGCGCCCAGGAGCAGGGCGGCGATGAGGACCTGCACGTAGCCGCCGTGGTTGAAGCCGAGCAGCAGGCCGCCCGCGAGCAGGAGCAGCAGTCCGGTCCGCATCATGACCGCGCCGCCCACCCGGTTGAGCAGCTTGCCGACGACGACGCCCATGATCACCATGACCATCGCCTGCGGCGCGCTGACCATCGCGTACTCCGACGCGGTCATGCCCAGGCCGTAGCCGAGCTTGGCCTGGGCCGGCGTCAGGCCGATCATGGCGGCCAGCGTGGAGGAGATGGCGGTCGACCCGTACGCCGTGGCGGCGGTCACCGCGGCGAGCAGGATCGGCCGGCGGGTGAAGATCCGCAGGTCGACGAGCGGATCGGAGAAGTTCAGCGACCGTATGACGAACCCGGCGATGAGCAGCAGGCCGACCGCCAAAGCGCCCAGCGTGCCGATCGAGCCCCAGCCCCACTTGCTGCCGAAGCTGATCCCCAGGAGCAGGATGCCGAGGCCGAAGCCCAGCATGCCGGCGCCGAGGAAGTCGACCCGCGCGGGGACGCGCAGCGGCGTCTCTCGCGTGGTCATCAGCAGCAGCGGGGTGAGGATCGCCATCCACAGCACGTCGAAGCCGAACAGGCCGCGGAAGCCCCAGGTGTCGAGCAGCCACCCGATGAGGAACGGCGTGCCGATGGAGAAGATACCGGTGCCGGTCATCGCGACCGCGCTGGCCAGCGGCAGGATCCGGCGCGGGTACACGTCGCGCATCAGTGAGTAGCTCAGGAACATGGTGGGCAGCACGGTGCCCTGCAGCAGCCGCCCCACGATGAGCACGCCGAACGTGGGCGCCACGGTCGCGACGACCGAGCCGACGGTGCTCACCAGCAGGCAGGCGATCATCATTCGCCGCTTACCGTGAATGTCGGCCAGCTTCCCCACCAGCGGGCAGAGGACGGCTCCGGAGAGGATGAAGGCGGTGAGGAGCCAGCCTCCCTGGTCGGTCTTGAAGTGGGTGGTGACGGCGGGCAGCGCCGTCGTGACCAGGCTGTAGCCCAGCGCGGTCCCTTCCAGGATCATGACCATCGTCACCATGGAGAGGACGAGCCGCGGGGTCCACCCGCCCTCCTCCGCCCTCATGTCTGTCGTACTCATCGGTCTTGCCTCCAGAAGAACGTGGTGTTTCGTGGATCTCGGCGTGGCCGCGGACCCGACTCGCCGCGTGGGTCCCCGGCGGGGGGATGCGGTTCCTCCTTGGCACCGCGCGGACACCGTGGTGTCGCGCACGTCTTACGGTCGATGACGCACCGACCCCGGCATCGGGGTACGGGCGTCCCGTGCCCGGCGGGCGTTCACCTGGCACGGGAGATCATGGGCGGGTCGCGCCGGTCTGTTCGTTCAGGCCGTCGCGGCGGACCGGCCGGCGCGGCGGCCGGCGCGGCGGCCGAAGAAGGTGCCGTCACCCAGCGAGGTGCCGCTGCAGTACCCCCAGGAGGGGATCCCGCTGGTCGTCCGGCCCGCCGCGAACAGGCCGGGAATCGGGTCGCCCTCAAGGCCGAGGACCTCGCCGCGCGGCGAGGTGTGCAGCCCTCCGGTGGTGAAGACGCCGCACGGGGCGTCCCGCAGGTCCAGCACGCCGTACGGCGGGGCGAGCGGCCGCAGCCACCGCGCCGCCTTGTGGCACTCGGGGTCCTCGCCGCGCTCGGCGCCGGCGTTGTACGTCGCGACGGTGCCGGCCAGGACGCCCGGGGCGACACCCATCTCCTTCGCCAGCTCGCCGAGGTCGTCGGAGACCCAGGTGGGCTGGACGGCGTACCCGGACAGGCGCGCGGCCTCCTCGCTCGCCGTCTCGTCGTAGAGCAGGAATGTCTTGCGGTCCTGCTTGAACAGCGCCGTCTGCCCCACCCGTCCGGGGTAGGTGTCCTCGTTGACGAACCGGTGCCCGCGCGCGTCCAGCAGCAGGGACCGGTACAGCAGGGCGGGGTCGGTGGGGAAGGAGGTCTGCCCGGCGTCCATGTGCCGGACCGCCGCGCCGACCGCCTGGCCCATGCGGATGCCGCGGCCGTCGTCGCCGTCGGTGCCGACCAGGAAGTTGCCGGCCAGCCTCGGCGCGTGCTGGGCCAGCATCGCCGGGTTCGCCGCGAAACCGCCCGCCGCCAGGACGACCCCGCGTCGCGCCCGCACGAAGTGGCGCTCGCCGAAGGAGACGACCTCGGCTCCCACGACCCGCTCGCCGTCGACGACGAGCCGCTCGGTCCTGGTGTTGTAGCGCACCTCGACCCCGGCGCGCTCCGCCGTCGCCACCAGGTGCTTCATCAGCATCCAGCCCGCCGACCGCTCGCCGGGCCGCTTGTCCTCCATGTGCACGATGTGGCCGCGGGGAGCGGGCGGGACCAGGTCGGCGAAGGGGTGGGCGTTCTCCCCGCCGGTGTACATCAGGCCGTACCCGGTCGGCGCCTCCCAGGACGGTTCGGTCCACAGCTTCGGCACGAACGTGACGCCGCAGCGGACGAGCCAGTCGAAGTGCTCCAGGCTGCCCTCGCAGTAGACGGCGAGCTTGTCCTCGGCGGGATCGGGGCCGGTGGCGAGTTTGAGGAAGGCGTACATCGCGTCCGGGGTGTCCTCGACGCCGCAGGCCTTCTGCACGGGGGTCCCGCCGCCGAGGTAGATCTCGCCGCCGGACATGGCCGAGGCGCCGCCCCAGCCGCCCGCGGCGTCCACGACCAGGACCCTCGCGCCTGCCGCGGCCGCCTCGATCGACGCGCTCGCTCCGGCGCATCCGTTCCCGGCGATCAGCACATCGGTCTCGGCGGCCCAGTGGCCGACCTGCGAGGCGGGTACCGGGGCCGTGCTCGCCGCGCTCATGTGCCGGGCCCTGGCCGGGTGCGGCCGGCCGCCCCCGCCGACGAAGTAACACCGTTCACCATCGACCTCGGCCTCCTTTTCGGCGGTGGCCACGCCGTTCACCGGATGTTCACGGTGAGCGGCGTCCTGCGCTGGCGCCGACGTTAAGAGCCCAGTGGCGTGAGTCACATGAGGCGTCCCAATGAGCGGGATTGGGTTGTGCGAAGTCGGTGACACGCGGACTGTGCACGGGGTCAAGTGCCGCCCACCGGTCCGGCGAGCCCGTACGTCCTGCTGAGGCGAGCCCGTACGTCCTGCTGAGCGGGATGGGCTCAGGAGCGCGGCGAAACCATTGATTACCGTCCCGTTACCCGAAAGAGCACGCTCTCCGCCCGGAGGGCCGATGCGGACGGAAGTGACAATGCGGTCATCCCCCCAGCAATATGACCAGCAGGCCGATGTCGTGGTCCTCGGCACGGGCGCGGCCGGCCTCGCCGCCGCCATCTCCGCCCGCGAGGCCGGCGCCGAGGTGCTGATCCTGGAGAAATGCCCGCCCGAGACCGCAGGCGGCAACACCCGCGTCTCGGGCGGAAGCTGGTTCGAGAACCTCGACGCCGAGGGCGCCGCGACCTATCTGCGCAGCCTGTGCGGCGACTTCCCGCTGCCCGAGGCGGTCATCAGGACGTGGGCGGAGGAGACGCGGCACAACACCGGGTGGCTCAGGAGCCTCGGCGCGAACGTGGCCGTGAACGGCGCCTACACCCCGGAGTTCCCGCACCTCGACGGCGCGCACTCCTACGGCGGCTACCACAGCGTGGAGGGGAGGATGGGCGACCAGCTGCTGTACCGGTTCCTTCTCGACGCGGCGCTCGCCCGCGGCGTCGAGATCCGCTACGCCACACCCGGCCGGGAGCTGATCCTCGACGGCGGGACGGTCACGGGCGTGCTCGCCGAGTCCCCGGACGGGCCGCTGCGGGTGCGGGCCCGGACCGGCGTGGTGCTGGCGACCGGCGGATTCGAGAACGACCCCGCCATGGTCCGCGACTACCTGCGGCTGGGACCGTGCCCGATCTGGGGCAGCCCGGCGGGCACGGGCGACGGGCATCGGATGGCGCAGAAGGCCGGGGCCGACCTGTGGCACATGGGCAACATGACCGCGTTCAGCGGAATCCGCGTGCCCGGCTCGGACACCGGCTTCTTCCTGGCGCCGCCCGCGACGGGCTACATCTGGGTCGCCCCCGACGGGCGGCGGTTCGTCGACGAGGCCCCGGCGCTCGGCGGCCACGGCCAGGCCAGGATCCGGGGCCGGGACGAGCTGCACCCGGCGCAGCCGGCGTACGTGGTCTTCGACGAGCGCACCCGCCTTGCCGGGTCGCTGTGCCCGCCCCGTACGTACCTTCCGGTCGGCTGGAAGGTGCTCATGGAGGGCTACGACTGGAGCACCGACAACCAGGCCGAGATCGACCGCGGCTGGATCCGGCGCGCCGAGACCGTCGAAGGGCTGGCCGCCGAGCTCGGCATCGCCCCGGAGACCCTCGCCGAGACGGTCCGCGACTGGAACGCGGCCTGCGCCGCCGGACGCGACGCGCGGTTCGGCCGCAGGCCGGAGAGCCTCACCCCGCTGGACCAGGGCCCCTATTACGCGTTCGAGATGGCCCCGCTGCTGGGCTGGACCAGCGGGGGGCCGCGCCGCGACGAGCACTGCCGGGTCCTGGACCCGTTCGGCTCGACCATCCCCGGCCTGTACGCGGCGGGGTCGGTGAGCTCCACCTACAGCTGGGCGAAGGACGGCGGGTTCCACATCGCCGACGCTCTCGCCTTCGGACGGGTCGCCGGCCGCACAGCCGCCGCACCGTCCGCCGACCAGAACGATCTGGAGGAGATCAATGCCCGTTCAGTGGGATGAGACGGCCGACGTCGTCGTCGTGGGATCCGGGGGCGCCGCGCTGACGGCGGCCTACACCGCGGCGGCGAACGGGGCGCGCACCCTGGTGCTGGAGAAGACGGAGTACTTCGGCGGCACCAGCGCCTACTCGGGATCGGGACTGTGGCTGCCGGGCAACCACGTCCTGCGCCGGGCGGGCGTCGAGGACAGCGTGGCGCGCGGGCTGGAGTACCTCCGGGCCGTGGCCGGCGACCGCACCCCGGCGGCGCTGCAGGAGGCGTACGTCTCGACGGCGCCCGAGCTGGTGGAGTTCCTGGACCCGGCGCTGGAGTTCGAGTTCCTGTCGTTCCCCGACTACTTCGCCGCGCCGGGGCGCGCCCCCGGCGGCCGGGGGATCTGCCCCAAGCCGCTGCCCGCGGCCGAGCTCGGCGCCAGGCTCGCCCAGCTGCGCCCACCGATCTCGATGGACCAGTACGGCGTTCCGCAGGACCGGGAGACGCTGACCGGCGGGCAGGCCCTCATCGGCCGGCTGCTGCTCGCCCTGGACCGCACCGGGAACGCCACCCTGCGGACCGGGACGCGGATGCGGTCGCTGGTGGTCGAGGACGGCCGGGTCACCGGTCTGGAGGCCGAGCACGAGGGCCGCACCCTGTTCGTCCGCGCGGAACGCGGCGTGATCGTGGCCGCCGGCGGGTTCGAGCGCAACGCGGAGCTGCGGCGCGAGCTGCAGGGCCTGCCGGGCGCGGACTGGTCGTCGGCGGCGCCCGGGTCGAACACCGGGGACGCGCTCGCCGCGCTGCGGGCGGTCGGCGCGGCGGTCGACCTCACCGACGAGTCGTGGTGGTGCCCGGCGGTGCTGTTCCCCAACGGCCATGCCGCCTTCACCCTCGGCCTGCGCGGCGGCGTCTTCGTGAACGCCGTGGGCGAGCGGTTCGCCAACGAGTCCCTGCCGTACGACCAGATGGGCCACGAGATCCGCGCGGGGCACGCCACCGGCGTGTCGCACCTGCCGGTCTGGTGGATCTTCGACGCCCGTTTCACGGGAACGCCGGGGATGACCCAGCCGGCGCCCGATCCCGAGGCGTTCCGCGCGGCCGGTCTGTGGCGCACCGCCGACACCGTCGCGGGCCTGGCCGAGCGGATCGGCGTGCCCGCCGACGTGCTCGGCAAGACCGTCTCCCGGTTCAACGGGTTCGCCGCCTCCGGCGTGGACGCGGACTTCCACCGCGGCGAGGACCTCTACGACCGGTTCTTCGCGGCCGGTGACGGCCCTAACCCCGCCCTCGTCCCGATCGAGCGGGCGCCGTTCCACGCGGTGCAGGTCGTGCTCGGCGACCTCGGCACCAAGGGCGGCGCGCGGATCGGCGTGGACGGGGAGGTGCTCGGCGAGGACGGTGCCGCGATCCCCGGCCTGTACGCCATCGGCAACTCGGCCGCCTCGGTGGCCGGGCACGTCTACCCGGGCCCCGGCGTCCCGCTCGGCTCGGGGATGGTCTTCGGGTACCGCGCCGCCAACCGGCTCCGGGCGGGGGGCCGATGAGCACCGGGAAGATCACCGATGCCGTCGGCCGCTACCTGGACGCCGTGGCGAACGGAACCGCGGCCGACATCGCGTCGTGCTACGCGCCGGACGGGACGCTGGAGGACCCGGTGGGCAGCGAGCCACGCCGGGGCCACGCCGCGATCCACGAGTTCTACTCGGCGCTGGAAGGCGCGCGGCGGAGCACGGAACTACTGGCCGTCCGCGTCGCGGGCGACAGCGCCGCCTTCCACTTCCGGGTGAGGACCGAACTGGCCGGCCAGACGTACGAGATCGAGCCGATCGACGTGATGACCTTCGACGATGAGCAGCGGATCACCAGCATGCGGGCGTTCTGGAGCGCCGGCGACATGCGGGTGGCCCAGTGACCGCCCGGCGGCGTTGAGGGAAGCCCCCAGGCGCAGAAGCCCGGCACGCGTTCGCGTGCCGGGCTTCTGGTCGTCGCGGGCCACAGGCCGCCACCTGGCGTCAGACCAGCTCGTCCTCGACGGTCAGGCCGAACTCGCCCTTGCCGTACAGGACCAGGGCGCGCTCGACGTCGTTGGCGACGTGCACGCTGCCCGCGTGCGCGTCCCGCCAGGCCCGCTCGATCGGGTTGCCGCGGGCGAGCGAGTTCCCCCCGGCGGTCTTGAAGAGGATGTCGACCGCCTCCAGCGCCCGCTCTGTGGCGCGGACCTGGTCCCTGCGGACGCGGAGCCGCAGCTCCATCGGGATCCGCTCGCCCCGGGCGGCGTACTGGTACACCTCGCGCAGGTTGTGGTCGGTCTGCAGGACCGCGGCGTCGATCTCCGACGCGGCCCGGGCCACCGCGACCTGGGCGAACTGGTCTTCGGCGAACCGATCGCCGCCCAGGCTGAAGCGCGTCCGATCGCGCATGGCGGTGACGTAGGCCCGGTAGCACCCGGCCGCCACGCCGACCACGGGAGCGGTGATCGCGTTGGTGAAGACGCTGCCGAACGGCATCCGGTAGAGCGGGCCGGTGTTCACCTTCTGGCCGGGGCCGCGGAGGCGCGCCTGCTCGTAGCCGCGCAGGACACGGTGCTCGGGCACGAACGCCCGCCGCACGATGATGTCGTTGCTGGCCGTGCCGCGCAGCCCGACGACGTCCCACACGTCCTCGATCGCGTAGTCCGCGCGGGGGACGAGCGCGGTCACGAAGTCCACCGGCCTGCCGTGACTCTCCACCACCAGGCCGCCGACCAGCGTCCACGACGCGTGCTCGCAGCCGGAGGAGAAGCGCCACCGGCCGGAGAGCTCGTACCCGCCCTCGACCGGGACGAGCCTCCCGACGGGAGCGTAGGAGGAGCACACGAGCGCGTCCGGATCCGGGCCCCACACCTCCTCCTGCGCGTCCGGGTGGAACAGGCCGAGCTGCCACGGGTGCACGCCGAGCACGGAGACCACCCAGCCCGTGGAGCCACAGGCCGCGGAGATCTCCCGGACGACCCGGAAGAAGTCGGCGGGGGCGCGCTCGGTGCCGCCGTGCCTCCTGGGCTGCAGCATCCGGAAGACCCCGGTCCCGAGGAGCTCCCCGATCGACTCCTGCGGCACCCGCCGGTTCACGTCGGCCGACGAGGCGCGCGCCGCGATGCCCGGCAGCAGCGCGCGGACCGCCACCAGGATCTCGTCGTCCTCGGAAGAGACGCGTCCGCGACGGTTCCGCACGTGCGCCGGGCCGGGGCTCATCGCCGTGCCGCGAGGGCGACCGCGATCTCGATGAGCTGGTCCTCCTGGCCGCCGACGAGCTTGCGGCGCCCGGCCTCGATGAGGATCTCGGCGCCGGAGACGCCGTACTTCCTCGCCTGGCGGTCGGCGTGCTTGAGGAAGCTGGAGTAGACGCCGGCGTACCCCATGGTGAGCGACAGCCGGTCGAGCAGGCACTCGCCGTCCATGATCGGCCGGACGACGTCCTCGGCGGCGTCGATGATCTTCAGGGTGTCGACGCCGGTGCGGATGCCGAGCTTCTCGGCGACCGCGACGAAGCCCTCCACCGGGGTGTTGCCGGCGCCGGCGCCGAACCTCCGCGTCGAGCCGTCGATCTGCAGCGCCCCCGCCCGCACGGCGATGACCGAGTTGGCCACGCCGAGACCGAGGTTCTCGTGACCGTGGAAACCGACCTGGGCGTCGGACCCGAGCTCGGCCACGAGCGCGGCGATCCGGTCGCCGGTCTCCTCCATGATCAGCGCACCGGCCGAGTCGACCACGTACACACACTGGCATCCGGCGTCGGCCATGATCCGGGCCTGCCGGGCCAGCACCTCGGGCGGCTGGCTGTGCGCCATCATCAGGAACCCGACCGTCTCCAGGCCCAGCCGCCTGGCCAGGCCGAAGTGCTGGACGGAGATGTCGGCCTCGGTGCAGTGGGTGGCGATCCTGCAGATGCTCGCGCCGTTGTCGGCGGCCTCGCGGATGTCGTCCTGGAGCCCGAGTCCCGGCAGCATCAGGAACGCGATCCGCGCGCGCTTCGCCGTAGCCACCGCGGCCTTGATCAGTTCCTGCTCCGGGGTGTGGCTGAAGCCGTAGTTGAACGACGAGCCGCCCAGCCCGTCGCCGTGGGTGACCTCGATCACCGGAACGCCCGCGTCGTCGAGCGCGGCGACGATGGACCGGACGTGCCCGACCGTGAACTGGTGCTGCTTGGCATGCGAGCCGTCGCGCAGCGACGAGTCGGTGATCCGGATGTCGAGGTCGGCGCTGTAAGGCATGGAATCGATCCCCTTGGGACTAGGAGCGCTCGGCGAGCAGGCGCCGCGCGAAGCCTTCGCCGACCTTGGCGGCGGCGGCGGTCATGATGTCGAGGTTGCCGGAGTACGGCGGGAGGAAGTCGCCCGCGCCCTCGACCTCGAGGAACACGGCGACCCTGGCCAGCCCGCCGCTCACCGGTGTGGGGTCGTCGAACTGCGGTTCCGCGCGCAGCCGGTAGCCGGGCACGTACGAGGCCACGGCGGCGACCATCTCCTTGATCGAGAGCGCGATGCCGTCCCGGTCCGCGTCGGGCGGGATGGAGCAGAACACCGTGTCCTGCATGAGCATCGGTGGCTCGGCCGGGTTGAGGATGATGATGGCCTTGCCCTTGCTCGCGCCGCCGATCGTCTCGATGCCCCGCGAGGTGGTGCGGGTGAACTCGTCGATGTTGGCCCGTGTGCCGGGGCCCGCCGACGGGGAGGCCACGCTGGCGACGATCTCCGCGTAGGCCACCTCGGTCATCCGGGAGACGGCGTGCACGATCGGGATCGTCGCCTGCCCGCCGCAGGTGATCAGGCTGACGTTGGGCGTGTCGAGGTGCGCCCCGAGGTTGACCGCGGGCACCACCGCCGGGCCGAGCGCGGCCGGGGTCAGGTCCACGGCGGGGATGCCGAGCGCCTCGTACCGGGGCGCGTTCTCCTTGTGGACGTACGCCGAGGTCGCCTCGAAGACGATGTCGGGCCGCCCGGCCTGGGCGAACAGCCAGTCGACGCCCTCCGCCGAGGTGATCAGCCCGGCCGTCCCGGCCCGCTTCAGGCCGGGACTGTCCGGATCGACGCCGATCATCCAGCGCGGCTCGATGACGTCGGAACGGAGCAGCTTGTACATCAGGTCGGTCCCGATGTTGCCCGAGCCCACGATCGCGGCGGTCGCCTTGGTCACTGTGTCACCCTCATTCGAATCGAGCGGTCACGGAGCCGAGCCCGGCGAACTCGGCGTGGAAGGTGTCGCCGGCGCGCGCGTCGACGGCCCGGGTGCAGGACCCGGGGAGGATGACGTGCCCGGCCTCGAGCTTCACGCCGAAGGAGGCCACCTTCCTGGCCAGCCAGGCGACGGCGGTGGTGGGGTCGCCGAGCACGGCGCTGGTGTTGCCCCCGGTGATCTCGGCGTCGCCGGAGTACAGCACGACGTCGATGTCGGCGATGTCCATGCCCGCGGCCGTCAGCTCGGCCGGGCTCATCCGGGCGTCACCCAGGATCACGCCGGCCGAGGAGGCGTTGTCGGCGATCGTGTCGGCCAGGCGGATCCGCCAGTCCCGGACGCGGCTGTCGATCAGTTCGATGCTCGGCACGACGTACTCGGTGGCGGCGAGCACGTCCGCCTCGGTGCACCCCTCGCCCGGGAGGCTCGCGCCGAGCACGTACCCGATCTCCACCTCGATGCGGGGGTAGCAGTACCGCCCGGCCGGGATCGGCGCGTCCTGCGACAGCACCATCGTGTCGAGCAGATGACCGTAGTCGGGCTCGTCCACCCCCATCATCCGCTGCATCACCGGGGACGAGAGCCCCACCTTGTGCCCGTACACCCGGGCCCCGGCGGCGAGGCGGCGGCGGATGTTGATGAGCTGGATCTCGTAGGCGTCCACCACGTCGATGTCCGGGTAGGCGTCGGTCGGCGGTTCGATCGGCGCGCGATCCCGCTCGGCCTCCCACAGCCGTTCGGCCACGGACGCGCGTCGCGTCCCATCCAGCATCGGTTCCTCCTGCGGTCGTGGCCCGCGCGGGGCGGGCGGTCGATGGAGACGGGGCTCACCCGTCGTAAGTGATCTTGATGTGGTCGCTGACCGGGGTGGCCTGGCAGGACAGGGTCAGCCCGTCGGCGAGGTCCTGCTCGTCGAGCACCGTGTTGCGCTCGAGCGCGACCTCGCCCTCCAGCAGCACGCAGGCGCAGGCGCTGCACGACCCCTCGCGGCACGAGTACGGCGCGTCCATCCCGGCCGCCAGGAGCACGTCGAGGAGCTTGCTGCCCTTCGGCCAGGTCAGCGTCCGCCTCTCGCCGTCGAGCTCGACCTCGACCGTGCCGCCGGGGCCGGAAGGGTCGATCACGGGGGCGAACTCGCCGAACGGGTCGGTGGCCAGCGACTCGAAGCGTTCGACGTTGACCCGCCGCTGTGGGACGCCGAGGCCGGTGAGCACCTGCACGGCGAGGTCCATGAACGGGCCGGGGCCGCAGACGAACGCCTCCCGGTCCGCGTACGGCCGGGTCAGCGCGGCCAGGGCGGCCGCGGCGGGCACGCCCTGCACCGACTCCAGCCAGTGGACGACGGTGAGCCGCTCGGCGTGCTCGGCGCTCAGCGCGATCAGCTCGTCGCGGAAGATGACCGAGTTCTCGTCCCGGTTGGCGTACACCAGCGTGACCGCGCCGGTGCCGGCGCGCAGGCACGACTTGAGGATCGACATGACCGGGGTGATGCCGCTGCCGCCGGCCAGCAGCAGCAGGTCCTCGTCCAGCGAGGCGGGGACGAACGTCCCCGCCGGACGCAACACCTCCAGCACGTCCCCCTCGGTGACGTGGTCGCAGATCCAGTTGGACCCGTAGCCGCCCCGGGTGCGCTTCACCGTCACCTTGAGCTTCTCGTCGCACATCGGCGAGCTGCTCAGGGAGTAGCAGCGCGCCGCGCCCTCCGGCCGGGTGGTGGGCACCCGGATGGTGAGGAACTGGCCCGGCCGGTACCCGAACCGGGCGTGGTCCCCGTCCGCGGGCTCCAGCACCAGCGAGTGCGCGTCGGCGGTCTCCCGGATGACCTCGACGACCCGTGCCCGCAGCGACCTCACCGGCGTCATGCCCGTGACTCCGCGGCGGCGGTACGGCGCCGCAGGGCGGCGTGCCGGGCGGCGATGTACCCGAACACGATGGAGGGGCCGATCGTGGCGCCGGGACCGGCGTACTCGTTGCCCATGACCGAGGCGGAGGTGTTCCCTGTGGCGTACAGCCCCTCGATCACCGAGCCGTCGGGCCGCAGCACCCGGCTGTGCTCGTCGCAGACCAGCCCGCCCTTGGTGCCGAGGTCACCGGCCTCGACGCGGAAGGCGTAGTACGGCGCCTTGTCGATCACGTCGAGGTTCGGGTTCTTCAGGGTGGGGTCGCCGTAGTAACGGTCGTAGGCGCTGTCGCCGCGGCCGAAGTCCTCGTCCTTGCCCCTCCTGGCGAACCCGTTGAAGCGCTCGACGGTCTCGGCCAGCGCCTGGGCGGGGACGCCGATCTTGCCCGCCAGTTCGGCGAGCGTGTCGGCCCGGAAGGCCACGCCCTGCTCGTAGAAGGCCTCCGGGATCGGCATTCCGGGGAGGATCTGCGCGAACGGGTACCGCGTTCTGGCCTTGGCGTCCATCACGAACCACACGGGCACGTGCCCGCCGTCGAGCTGGTCGTGCACGAAGTTGACGTACGGGGCGGACTCGTTGGTGAACCGCCGCCCCTGCGAGGACACGATGACCGACGGCGGGATGCAGCGCTCGGACACCAGCGGGATCGTCGCGCCCGCCGGGTGGCGCACGGCGGGCATCCACCAGGCGTCGTCCATCAGGTCGATGGCCGCGCCGGCCCGCTCCCCCGCCCGGATGCCGTCGCCGGTGTTCTCCCCGGCGCCCATGCCGAAGTCGGCCCGGCCGCCCTCCGGCAGGTACTTCTTCCGCATCTCCTGGTTGTGGTCGAACCCTCCGGTCGCCAGCAGCACGCCGTGCCTGCCGCGGATCCGGACGGTCCTGCCGTCGCGCCGGGCGACGATGCCGGTGACGACGCCGCCGTCCACGACGAGCTCGGTCATCTCCGTGCGCAGCCACAGCGGGATCTCCGCGTCCTTCAGGGCCATCCGCAGCCGGGCGACGAGCGCGCGCCCGCCGGTGGACATGTGGCGGCGGCGGACGAGATTCGAGGAGACCCGCCAGGCCGCCACGACCGACGCCCAGCGTCCTCGCCAGGTCCGCTTGACCATCGCCAGGTCGTGGTAGTCCTTGCTGGTGACCCACAGGCCCAGCGGGCCCTTCATGCCGTTGGGGCGCTGGTACTTCTCATCCTCGCCCAGCGCGCGGGTGTCGAAGGGGACCGGCTCGATCGACCGGCCCAGCGGTCTGCCGCCCTCGAACTCGGGGTGGTAGTCGGCATACCCCTTGGTCCAGAAGAACCGGACCCACTTGCTCCTGCCGAGCAGCTCCATCGCGGCCGGCCCGTTGTCCACGAACGCGTCGAGCCGGGCCGGGGGTACCCGGCCCTCGGTCAGCAGGTCGAGGTAGCGGCGGATGGACTCCCGGCTGTCGTCGTGCCCTCTGGCCCGCAGGGTGGGGTTGTTGGGAATCCAGACGCCACCACCGGAGACCCCGGTGCTGCCGCCGAACATGGCGCCCTTCTCGACCACCACGGTGGACAGGCCCGCGTCGTGCGCGGTCAGCGCGGCCGCCATGCCGCCGCCGCCGCTGCCCACGACGAGGAGGTCGAACTCGTGGTCCCAGCCGCTCATCGCTCCTCCTTGCGGGTGAGGAAGGCCAGCACGACGCTCTCCCAGGCGGCTTTGCGCTCGATCATCGCCCAGTGGCCGCAGTCGGAGAGGATGTGCAGCTCGACGTCGGGAATGGCCCGCATCGGCAGGATCGCCATGTCGACCGGGCTGACGCGGTCGTCGCGGCCCCAGGTGATCAACGTCTTGGCCTTTATCTTGTGCAGCATCGCCCAGTACGGCGGGGCGTCCGAGGCGGCCGCGGCCGCGGCGCTCGCGGCGAACGCCGCCCAGCTGTACATCCGGCGGGCGCTCTCCAGCGTGGCCGGTTCGGTGGCCAGGGCCCAGCGCTCCTCGATCAGTTCCTCGGTGACCAGGGACCGGTCGTAGACCATGGACTCCAGCCATCGGACGAGCCGCTCACGGGTGGGCTCCTCGGTGAACTCGACGAGCAGCTTGATGCCCTCGCCGGGGGCCGGGCTGAACAGGTTCCTGCCGATGCCGCCGATGGTGACCAGCCGGCGCACGCGTTCGGGATGGTTGATCGCCACCTGGGCGCCGACCATGCCGCCCATCGAGTTGCCGATCACGTCCACCTGCCGCAGCCCGAGCCCGTCGAGGAAGCGGACGACCGCGCCCTGCGCCGCGACCATGGGATGCTCATCGGTGGTATGGCTGACCCCGAAGCCGGGGAACTCCAGGATCAGGCAGCGGAAGTGCTCGGCCAGCACGGCCAGGTTGCCGCGGAAGTTCCGCCAGCCGGTGACTCCGGGCCCCGAGCCGTGCAGAAGCAGCAGCGGCGGGCCCTCGCCGGCCTCGTGGTAGCGCAGCACACCCTGGTCGGTCGCAAGTTCCCGCGCCGTCGAGTCGTAGGTCAGCTCGGTCAACATTCGTCCGTCCCATTCATCGGAGTATCGGCTCCGGGGAACGTAGCCCGCGAAGCCCGGCGAGCGGGGCGTCCCTCCCGATGAGTGAGACCGGACCCCCTCTCCGCCGGAACGGGCCGGGACACCGGACGGGGCGTGGCGCCGCTTCCGCTCAGCGGGATCCGGCCCGGACGCGGCGCCGGTGGCCCGTAGCTTCGGCACCATGGGCCGCCGACGGGGCGGCGTCCGACGTCTCCGAGGTGAACCACATGACAGCCAAGCCCGCACTCGTTCCGGACGCCGTCGGCGTGACCCCTCCCGATCCCGCGGAGATGCGGCGGGCGATGAGCCTGTTCGCGAGCGGCGTGACGGTCGTCACCGGCATCGACGAGGGAGAGCCGGTGGGATTCGTGTGCCAGGCGTTCGCGTCGGTGTCGCTGGAACCGCCGCTGATCCTGTTCTGCGCCGGGAACCAGAGCCGGACCTGGCCCAGGATCAGGAGGTCCGGGCGGTTCTGCGTGAACGTGCTGGGCGAAGACCAGTCCGACCTATGCTCCCGGTTCGGCTCCAGCAGGGGCGAGAAGTTCGACGGGCTCGACTGGGAGCCGTCGCGCTGGGGCACGCCGGGGCTGCACGACGTGCTGCTGCGCGTGCACGCCGAGGTCCACGACGTGCACACCGCCGGGGACCACGACGTCGTGATCGGCCGGGTGCTGGAGACCGAGCGAGGCGCCGACCGGCGTCCCATGGTGTTCTACCGCGGACGGTTCGGCGTCGACCATGACAGGGACGCCGAACCGGCGCTGTTCGCTCCGGGTCTGTGGGGCTGGGCGGATCACTGGGACTGGAACCGCGTGGGCAAGGGGGAATGACGCGGGCCGTGCCTCACAGCCAGCCGTCGTGGCCGCCCATGGTGAGCCAGCGGTTCATGGTCTCCGCCGACCAGGTCTGTCCCGGCACCCGAGGGGGGTGCCGGGGCCGTCCCCGCTGGTCGTCCTGGCCGGGGAAGAGGGCGAGCGACGCCTGCCGGGCCGCGTCCACCACCAGCGGGGCGACGTTCTCCAGCGGCGTGTGGCTGTCGCCGACGAGGGAGATGCTCGCCACGGGACCGTCCTGGCCGCGGATCGCCGCGGCCGCGCAGGAGATGGCGGGGAAGCTCTCGCCGCGTTCGAAGGCCAGCCCTCGGCGCCGCCGGATGCGGTGCAGTTCCTGATGGAGGGTGCCGATGTCGCCGATCGTCCGGCTGGTGAACCGGCTGATCTTGTTGTGGACCAGCTCCTCGACCCGCTCGGGCTCCATCCAGGCGAGCATCGCCTTGCCCAGCGCGGTCGAGTGCGCCGGGGCCCGGCCGCCGACACGTGAGGGTACGGCCAGGGCGAACCGCCCGCCGACCTTGTCCAGGTAGAAGACCTCCGGACCGTCCAGGACCGCCAGGTGGACCACCATTCCGGTTCTCATCTGCAGGTCGTGCAGCAGCGGCGCGGCGGCCTCACGGATCTCCCCGTGGCTGCCGTCGCCACCGCCGAGCCCGAGCGCCCGCTTGCCCAGGCTGTAGCCGGAGGACGAGTGCTCCAGCCACTGAAGTCGTACGAGTTGGTCGAGGATGCGATGCGCCGTCGAGCGTGGCAGGTGCGTGCACCGGACCACGTCCTCCAGCGTGAGGTGGGTGAAACGTCCGTCGAACGCGTCGATGATCAGCGTCATCCGCTCAACCATCGACGGTGGGAGCTCTCGCCGCGCGGACGTCGCTTGGCCGGGCTCGGCAGAGAGAGCGGTCATCACATCTCCCTAGAACTGAAGCGAATTCTTGTTTTGGAATGTAGCAACGAGATGAGCGCCAGGGAAGAGAGAGAAGAAGATCGCTGAATGGTAGTTTTCGTCCGATTCACCACAGGGCGGGATCCACCAACCACACTCGTCCGCGCCCGGGAGAAGTTCCGGGTCACGCGAAGCGCCCGGCCGCATCCGGGGCGTGGCTCACTGAACTGAATGGCATTCACGCCATGTGTAACATCCACCGGGAAGTGCGTCAACGGACACCCGGCCGTCACATGACCGAAACCAAGCGCAGGCGGCGGCCCCGGCCGTCCCGACCTCCGCCCACGGGCGCATTCGGTGCGACCGCCGTCCGAAACCCTCTGGCGGAGCGGGTCCGGATCCGGAACCGTCGCCCAGTGAACGACCTTCAGATGTGCGGCCCTCCGACGGAGCGTCGCCCCGGGCCGCGGGTCCATGACGGGTCGAGCTCGCACACGACCCGCTCCAGCTCCGCCGGCAGCGTCCCGCTCAGCGCGTTGTGCGCCTCGGGCCTGTTCAGCACCCCCCTGGCGCGGCTCTCGTCTCGGTGAACGGCCGGTTCGTGTCCCATGCACCCTCCATGTACGCGGTGACGGCCGGCCCACAGCGACCCGTGCGGCGGCCCGCCTCACCACGCGTCCCAGTTCAGCAGCGAACCCGCCACCGGCGTACACCACAGTCCCGCTGAGCGGGCCTTTCCCACGACCCGACATCCCTGACGGCGAAACCGTCAGGTGAACAGGTCTCAGCGAGCGGTCGCGAGCGTGGTCTTCGACCGGCACCGGCCGGGGTCCGACGGCACGAAAGGGACAGCGCGGCATGCCGTAGGTCGTACGGCCGAGCGGCCAGTTCCAACGCCCGCGGCGCTCCTCCCGGAGAGAACATCTCGCGCACCGAAGGGATGTCCAGGCTCCCGTCCAGAGGTTCCTCCACATGCCGTACGGTGAAGCCTCCGTTGACGGAGGCGGTGGGAGGAGCCGGCCGGGCCGTTCGGGGCCCGGCGGGCCGTCGGGGAAAACGGGCTCGGAGATCGCCGCTCGGGTACGTTGGGACCGGTGAAGGATCAGCACACGGTGTCCGCACGGCCGGAGCGCGGCCGCCCGTCAGGCGGAGAGACGCCACCCGCGCCGAAGGACGCCTCGGACGGCGGACGGCCCGGCGGACAGCCCGGTGACCGGTCCCGCGGCCGGTACGGCACGCGCTCGGGCCGGGCGCGCGGAGGCTCGGTGGTCGCGGCGCTCACCGGCCTGGCCATCGCGGTCTCCGGCTGTGCCGGTTCGTCGAACGCAGCCGCACCGGCCGCTTCCGGCCGGACGGAGACGCATCCGGGCTCCGGGGCGACAGACCCAGCTCCCGAGCGGCCCGCGACGTCACCGCCGGATGAGCGGAAGGAGCAGGGGGAACAGAAGGAGCCCGCGCGCCCGAGCCCCGCCCCGCCCGCGCCGGACGCCGCGCTTCCCAAGGACCCGCCACGGCTGGCCCGTTCCCTGACCGGCACCGTCGAGGAACTCCGGCGCGCCGTGGACACCTGGGTGCGCGAGGGCGACCCCGCCAAGGGGCAGCCCCCGGAGCCGGTGGTGCTGCTGGCCCTGCACCAGCAGCGCATCTACCGGTACCTGGCCCGTAATCCGAAGGTCGCCTCCCGCACCTACGCCGAACTGCCGAAGGCCCTGGCCGGACAGGCGAAGGACAACGTGACGGCCGCCCGGAACCTGCTCTCCCTCGTCCGGCCCATCAGCGGGTCGGCGAAGTTCCGCGTCCAGCCGCCCGAACCCGCGGGCGTCCTGCTCGGCCACTTCCGGCATGCCGAACGCCGGTTCGGCGTCGAGTGGGAGGTGCTGGCGGCGGTGATGTTCGTCGAGACCAAGTTCGGCCGGGTGCGGTCACCGAGCTACACGGGCGCCAAGGGACCCATGCAGTTCATGCCGGGAACATGGGCCGCCTACGGGATGGGCGGTGACATCCAGGACACCCGGGACGCCCTGCTCGCCGCGGCCAACTACCTGCACGCGTCGGGCGCGCCGCGCGACTACCGGCGCGCGCTGTACGCCTACAACCACTCCCAGGCGTACGTCGACGCGGTGCTGCTGCACGCGCGTCAGATCAAGCAGGACATCAGAAACTACTACGCCTACTACAACTGGCAGGTGTTCGTGGTCACCACCGAGGGCGACCGCCGCCTCACCGGCCCCTGACCTCACGCCCCGGCGAGGCTCGCCCCGTAAGGCGGACGGTCCCCCGATCGACGCATCGAGGTGGTGGGGACGGCCGCCACCGGGGCCGAGGCGATATCTGTCCCGGACTTCCGGGACTCTGTCCGTGTCCGTCCCGGACTCTGTCCGTGTCCACTGACAGGGTGAGGGACGATCATCCGCCTGACGGACGTACTGCCGGGTAGCTCCTGCCTAGTGTTCCTGTCGAACGGATCGCACCGGGCGATCCGGACGGCAGAAAGGTGGGGATACGCATGAGCAAGTCGCGTACCACGCTCGACGACATCGCGGCCCTCGGCCCCGAGCTCGACGAGGGTCAGCTTCTCCAGGTCAACGGTGGCGTGCGCAGCCAGGTCATCGTGATCCACGGCGGTCACAGCCACACCTCCGGCGACAGCTGATCGATTCGCCGCGGGGGCGCGTACGGCGCGCCCCCGCCTGGGAGCCGCAGCCATGATTCTCGTTCTGACCACCGACGGGGACGAGCACGCCGACCGGGTGGTCGAGCTGCTCACGGCCGCGGGCGCGGACGTCGCCGTCTTCGATCCCGCCGCCTACCCGACCCACGCCACGCTGGAGATCGGCCACTCCGGCGACGGCTCCACCGGCCGGACGCTCGACGCCGACGGCCGCAGGATCGCGCTGGACGAGCTGACCGCGCTCTGGTACCGCAGGCCGCTGGACCCGGTCGCGCATCCGCGGGTCGCCGCCCCCGCCTACGTGGCGGAGGAGTGCCGGATCACGGCCGAGAGCCTGTGGGACAGCCTCGGCTGCTTGACGGTTCCCGCGTCCCGGCCGGTCCTCGACCGCGCGGGGCGTAAGCCGTACCAGCTTGAGGTGGCCCGGCGGCTGGGCTTCGAGCTGCCCGCGACGCTGATCACGACCGACCCCGAGAGCTTCCTCGACTTCTACGACCGTCACGAGGGACGCGTGATCACCAAGCCCGTGCACGGCAACCGGCTGGAGGCGGGTGAGGAGCGGTTCGGCCGGTTCGCGGCGCCCGTCTCCCCCGCGGACCTGGCGCACGCGGACGCGCTGCGGTTCTGCCCGGTCATCGCCCAGGCCTACGTGCCCAAGCGGGTCGAGGTGCGGGTGACCGTGGTCGGCCGGGAGGTCTTCGCCGCGGAGATCCACTCCCAGGTCAGCAACCACACCCGGTACGACTGGCGGCACTACGACCCGCGCGCCACCCCCATCACCGTGCACGACCTGCCCGCGGAGGTCTCCGCGCGCTGCGTGAGGCTCGTCGAGCGGCTCGGGCTGGCCTACGGCGCGATCGACCTGATCCTCACCCCCGACGGCCGCCACGTCTTCCTTGAGATCAACCCCAACGGCCAGTTCCTCTGGATCGAGACCGCGACCGGGCTGCCCATCGGCGCGGCGATCCGCGACCTGCTCATGAGCGGAGTGTTGTGATGGCGGACGGGCGGATGCTGGCGGACGCGCTCGGCGTGCTCAGCGGCGGTAGGGCCGGGCAGGATCTCGACAGGTTCCGGGCCGACCACCCCGGGGTGCGGGTACGGCTGGTCAGCCAGCGCGAGGAGTACGACGGCTCGCTCCACCACGCCCTGCTCCTCAAGGAGGACCACGGCGCCACGATCTCCCTGTCCTGGTGTCCCGACCTGGAACTGCCCTGGCCGCTGCGCGGGGTGCACCGGGCCGGTGAGCACCTGCTGCTGCGGGTCAACGGCGTCGAGACGCCGGTGGCCAGGGCCGTCGCCTACCTGGACTTCATCTGGGACGAGTCCCGGCTGGCCGACCGTCTCGTGACCGACAGCCTGGTACGCGAGGCGCTGGAGGAGGCGCCGGAGCCGCTGACCGACGCCGAGCTGCAGGAGGCGATGAACGCCTTCCGCCGGGCGCGCGGGCTGCTGACCGGCCAGGAGACCCGGGCGTGGATGGAGCGCAACCGCATCTCCCACCGGGAGCTTGAGGAACTGGTCACGGCCGAGGCCTCGGTGGCGCGGTTGCGGTCGCGGACGGCCGCGGGACGGGTCGAGGAGTGGTTCGCCGAGTACGGTCGTGAGCTCGACGTCGCCCGGGTGGCGCAGGTCGTGCTCGTGCCGGGGGTCGCCCTGGACGCCGATGAGCCCGCCGGGTTCCTCGGAGCCGTGGAACGGGCGTTCGCGGGCGGCGCCGCCGTACCGGGTGAGGTGTTCGCCACGCTGCGGCGCGGGGACCTGAGCCGGGAGGTCGCCGACCTGGTCTTCGGCGCCGAACCGGGGACGGTGGTCGGGCCCGTCGAGACGGAGCGGGGGCACCTGATGGTCAAGGTGCTGACGGTCGAGCCCGCCGTGTTCGACGGAACCGTCCGCGATCTGATCGAGCGGAGAATCTTCGCCGAATGGGTCGAGCGGCGCAGGAACACGGCGAAGATCGAATGGTTCTGGGGTACCGCCGAGCAGACCGAAAGGTGAGACAGGCTCTGGTTTTTGGAATCCGGCCGGAAGACAGAAAAACCACAGAAAAGCACGTAGGAAGAAGACAGACGGGCTCCGTTCGTGCATGCTTGACGCGACCGCGTAACGTATTCGGAACAGCTGGCAACACCGTTCTCATCGGAATATCCGCCGTAGCAGGAGATTTCGAATAGTCCGCTTTCGCAGCGAGAGGGCAGGTGCGTGACCGAGTTGCGTGGCTCGGCGTCGCCCGCGGGGGGCCGCGGCGCGGCGGTGACGATCTCCTCGGTCACGGCGACGGACGCCGCGATCACGTGCGTTCCCGTAGCGGGATGCGCTCCCGCGCCCGCCCGAGGTCTCCGGCCGGTCGGCGGCGTCTCGCCTCCGACGCCGGTGTGTCGCCCCCTCCTCGCCACGAGGACCACCGGCCGAGGAGCGTTCGATCCACGGAAACCGACCAACCGGTTCGTTCCGCGGAAACCGACCGACCGCTACCGGGAAGGAGATCTCGGTAACCCGTGATCGCCATTCTGTCCACACGGTGGATCGTCCTCGACATCGAGGGAACGCTGACCCCGACCGAGCAGATACACACCGTGCTCTACGACTACGCGCGCCCGCGGCTGGGGCCCTGGATCGACGAGCACCCGGACGATCCGGAGGTGGCCGAGGCGGTCGGGCAGATCAGGCGGCTCGGTGAGCTGCCGGACTCCGCGGACACCGCCGCACTCGTCACCGTGCTGCACGGGTGGATGGACGCCGACGAGAAGATCACTCCGTTGAAGACCCTGCAGGGGCTGATCTGGCAACACGGATACGCCGAGGGAGAGCTGACCACCGCGCTCTTCCCGGACGTCGCACCGGCGCTGGCGCAGTGGCGCAAGGCCGGGATCGACCTCGCGATCTTCTCCTCCGGCTCGGTCGCCGCGCAGATCGCCTCGTTCTCCCGCACCTCCGACGGTGACGTCACGGAGTTCTTCAGCCGGCACTTCGACACCGTGAACGCCGGCCCCAAACGTGAGGCGGCGTCCTACCAGTCGATCACGGAGGCGCTGGGCGCCGATCCGGCCGAAGTGCTCTTCCTGTCCGACGTACCGGCCGAGCTGGACGCCGCGGCCGAGGCGGGCTGGCAGACCGTCGGCGTCGCCCGCGCGGGCGAGCCGTACGGCGACGCCGACTTCGGCCCGCACCGGAAGATCGGCTCGTTCGACGGGATCAGGGCGGGGGTCCGGAGGCGTCCCTCCGCCTCCTCCCCCGGTTCTTCCGACGAGGGGGCCGAGCCCGTCTCCGTCGGCGAGCTGCGCGCGGCCGGGCGGGCCCTGGCCGCCGAAGCCGCCCGCTACGCCGCGATGGGCTGGATGCACGGCACGTCCGGCAACCTGTCCGTGGTGCTCAGGCGCGATCCGCTCCGGCTCGCGGTCACCGCGAGCGGGCGGGACAAGGGGGAGCTGACTGAGGACGACGTGGTGGTGGTCGACGAGAGCGGGCGCGGCGCCGCCGACTCCCCCTGCCCGGAGCGCGTGCCGTCCGCGGAGGCCGGGCTGCACGCCAGGATCGCCGCGGTGTCGGGAGCGGGCGCGGTGGTGCACGTGCACGCGCTCGCGCCGGTGGTCGCCGCCGAGCTCTGGCCCGACGGCGTCGTACTGCGGGACCTGGAGATGCTCAAGGGGCTCGGCCGCGCCGCGCACGACGACGTGGTGACGGTGCCGGTGATCCGTAACGACCAGGACATGCGCGTGCTCGGCGACGCCTTCGAGGCGGGGTTCGACGCCGGCACGCCCGCGTTGATCGTGGCCCGGCACGGCCTCTACGTCTGGGGCGACGACCCGCGGCAGGCCCGGCACCGCCTCGAATGCCTTGAATGGTCGCTTCGGTTCGCCGTGGAGACGCGGCAGACGGTCACGCCCCAGGTGTCCCAGGTGTCCCAAGCGCCCCAGAGCGGCCAGACGCCCCCGACCGACCAGACGGGTCAGACGGGTCAGACAGGCCAGGCACCCCAGACCGACCGGAGCAACCAGACGAGCCAGAACGACCAGCCAGGCCAGAGCGACCAGACGGGCCGGAACGACCAGACGGGCCGGACACGGAAACCGGGGCAGGCAGGGCAGGCGGGAAAACCGACGACGAGGACGAAGAACCGGCAGGGCAGATAGGGCACCAAGACCCGGCACCGCGATGAGGAGGATCCGATGACACTGCTGACCGTCTGGGCCGAGGACGACCCGGACACCGTACTCACCAGGACCGAGAACGCCGACGAGATCGCCGACGCGCTCAAGCCGTTCGGGGTGCGCTTCGAACGCTGGGAACCGGTCCGGGACCTGCCCGCCGGGGCGACCCCGGAGCAGGTGCTCGACGCCTACCGCGACGACGTCGACCGGGTCATCCGGCAGGAGGGCTACGTGCTGGTCGACGTGGTCCACATGACGCCGTCCGACGATCCCGGATGGGCGGACAAGGCGGCGCAGGCCCGGCAGAAGTTCCTCTCCGAGCACACCCACGAGGACGACGAGGACCGTTTCTTCGCCCGGGGCGCCGGGGTTTTCTACCTGCACGTCGGCGCGAAGGTGTTCGCGGTGCTGTGCGAGGCCGGCGACCTGCTCAGCGTGCCCGCCGACACCACGCACTGGTTCGACATGGGCACCCAGCCCGACTTCGTGGCGATCCGGTTCTTCCACGACGAGGACGGCTGGGTCGGCGACTTCACCGGCAGCCGGCTGTCGGACGACTTCGCCGACTTCGACACCCTGATGGCCACCCGCTGACGCGCTCCCAGGTGATCACGCACCGCCGGGCCCGGACCCGGACCTGACGGGTCAGGGGCTCGGCGGCCGCGAGCCGCACTCGCAGCCTGCCCGCAGTTCGGCGTTCAGGCGCAGCGCGTCCTCCAGCTGGTCCTCCAGGACGATGATGCGGCAGGCCGCCTCCAGCGGGGTGCCCTGGTCGACCAGCCGGCGGGCGCGGGCGGCGAGGCGGAGCTGGTGGCGGGAGTATCTGCGATGGCCGCCCGCCGAGCGGAGCGGTTCGATCAGCTTGCCGCCACCCAGGCTGCGCAGGAACGCCGGGGTGACCTCGAGGATCTCCGCGGCCCGTCCCATGCTGTAGGCGGGGTAGTCGTCGTCGTCGAACTTGTCGGACAGAGCTGAACGAGCCGGTTCCATCGCACCTTCCGTGAGGCGTGTCAGGGCCCCGGCGCACCCAACGCCGGGGCCCACGAGTTCAACACCATCTACCGGCTACTTTGCCGGTTTCCCCGCATCGCACACCCTCGTCGAGGGCGGGGGCACGGGAAACGCATATGAGTTAACCGGAGACCACCTTCCAATCCATGGGACTGCGGCACCCGCACGGCGAGACCGAACCGCGGCGAGTGATCCTTGTGGCGTCCGACTCCCCCTTCTTTTCCGCCCTGTTCGTGCTTCGCAATTGCCACGAGCGCTCCGAAAGCCGCTCGGCGCACCGGTGCCGGAGGCCCTCTCGTGCCGAGCCCCGGCATCCGACGGTCTCGCGTTGACGTCCACGTGGTGGATTCAACGCCTGCCGCATGCGATTCTCACCGCCTGCGGCTCCACAAAGACTACCCACGACACACACGAATGTCTACAGCAGCCACAATAGATTTTTGCTGATCGTATTGTGAAACCGCAGCTCACAGCGCCTTGTGTGATACGTGGGGAGCGGACCGAGGCGGGTGACGGGCCCGATCAGTCCTCGGGACGCCGCCCGCCCAGGGACAGGCTGGCCAGCAGGCCGACGGCGAGGAATCCGGCCGCGCCGAACGCCGCGTAGCGGGTGCCGGTCGCGAACGACTCCCTGGCCGCCGTCGCGACCTCGGGGAGGCGTGCCAGGCCCGCGATGGCCCCGCCCGCGCTGCGCTGCACGGCGGAGACGATCTGCTCGCGCTGTACCGGGTTCACCTCGTTCACCCGGCTCAGCCGGTGGTCGAGGTCGGCGCTCAGCCCGGCGAACAGCAGCGTGCCGAGTACGGCGATGCCCAGCGCCGACCCGATCTGCCTGACCGTACTCTGCGTCCCGGAGCCCTGACCGCTGCGCTCGACCGGGACCTCGGCCAGGACCACCCCGGTGAGCTGGGCCGTGGCCAGCCCGATGCCCATGCCGTAGCAGAACAGGAACGGCACCGGCAGCGCCCACGGGGTGTCGGCGGAGACCACGAAGCCGAGCCCGGCGATGCCGACGATCTCCAGCAGCAGTCCGAGACGGACGACGAAGGCCGGTCCCCTGGCCTGGGAGAGGGGGGAGGCGAAGGCGCTGGCCGCGAACGAGCCGACCGCGAGGGGCAGCAGGGCGACACCCGTCTGCAGCGGCGAGTATCCGAGCACGAACTGCATCCACAGCGGCAGCGCGAACAGCACGCCGAACTCGCCGAGGCTGACGATCAGCGCGGCGATGTTGCCGTTGCGGAAGGAGGCGATGGAGAACAGCGACAGGTCCAGCAGCGCGACGTCGCCCCGCCGGTCGCGGGCCCGCTCCACCAGCACGAAGGCGACCAGGGCGAGCGCGGAGGCGGCGAAGGCGACGGGCACCGGGGAGACGGTGAACGGCCAGGTCCAGCCGCCGACGGCGAAGGGCTCGACCGCCCGCAGCCAGCCGTAGACCCTGCCCTCGACCAGCCCGAACACCAGCAGGCCGAAGCCGAGGGTGGACAGCACCGCGCCGGCCACGTCGGCCCCGCGCCGGGTGTCGAGCTCACGTGACTCCGGCACGAACGCCAGCACCCCTGCCATCACCGCGACGGCGACGGGGATGTTGATCCCGAACGCCCAGCGCCAGGACAGGTCGGTGGTCAGCCAGCCGCCGACCAGCGGGCCGAGCGCGGCCATTCCCCCGATCGTGGCGCCCCAGACGGCGAACGCGGTCGCCCTCTCCCTGCCCCGGAATCCGGCGTTCAGCAGCGACAGCGTCGTCGGAAAGATCATCGCTCCGCCGATGCCCTGCAGGATCCGGGCCCCGACGAGCATCGGCCCGCTGACGGACGCCGACGCCAGCAGGGACATCACCGCGAACAGCGTGACCCCGGTCAGCAGCAGGCGGCGCCGCCCCAGGCGGTCGGCCAGGCGGCCGAAGGTGAGCAGGAGCGCGGCGAACACCAGCGCGTAGGACTCCTGGATCCACTGCGCGTCGGTCGAGCTCAGCCCGAGATCACGGATGATCTGCGGGACGGCCACATTGGTGATCGTCGTACTGGAAATGATCATCGCCACGGCCAGCGCGATGAAGGCCAGCCCGGCCCATCTCCCCCTGCCACTCGCAACCGCCGTCTCCGGTGACGCCGACACGCCCATGCGGCCTCCTCCTCCGAACCGAAACACTAAGTACCCTTAGTTTGCTTCGGATAGCGTGGCACGAAGGTTTCATTCCTGCGTCGGAGAACGGGGTTCGATGGGCGATCACGCGTCCTGGGCGACCGGCCGCCTGCTCCTGGTCGCCGCGCGCCTGGTCGAACGCGAGTGGAACGCGCTGCTCGCCGAGCGCGGCCTGACCCACGCGGGTTTCCTCACCCTGAACGCCCTCGACGACGGCCCCCGGACCCAGCGGGAGCTGGCGGCCCGCACCTACGTCGAGGAGCAGACGATCCGCCCGGTGCTCGACCGGCTGGAGCGTGAGGGCCACATCGTGCGCGAGCGCGACCCGGCCGACCGGCGCCGGGTGATGGTGAGCCGTACCGAGCTGGGCGAACGGGCGTACACCGAGGTCATGACGGGCGACTCGGCCGAACGGATCATCACCGACCGGGTCGAGGATCCGGAGGCCCTGCGCGCCGAGCTGATCCGGTTGATCACCGGCATCCGCGACCGGTGACCGACCACCCGGCGTCCGCCTCACCACGAAGGTCCGGTACGGCCCAAGCCTGGCGGGCCGTACCGGACCTCGGCGATCACGTCTCCGGGACGGTCACTTCTCCGAGGTGTAGCTGGCGAAGAACCGATACGGGGTCACGGCGACGCCGTTGTAGCACTTGATACCGCTGACGACGGCGTCGTTCGGCGGGGTGGTCCAGACTTTCAGGATGTTGCAGTACTCGGGTCCGGACCCGAACCCGGTCACCTGGACGTGGTCACGGAGGTAGCCGATCTTGGGGAAGGTCACCTCGCGACCCACCGCGAAGTTCTTGATGGTGTTCGGCGCGCCCGAGGGGTTGAAGTTGATCCCCACGGGGGTGGGCGCGTAGGGGCCGGGGGTACCCGGGCTCACCTCGAGGGTGTAGCCGAAGTACTTCGGCGGGCTCGCCGCCCCGGTGATCGCCCGCTGCCGCTGGTAGGTCAGCGTCCAGCCGGTCCTGAGCGGCGCGTTCGTCGCGTTGTAGCAGACCACCTGGACGATCTGCGCCGCGATGGCCGCGCTCCATCCGCCGACCTTGCAGCGGGCGGGCTGCCCCCGGTCGACGGCGGTCACCTGGAAGCCGCCTTCGGGACTCGAGGAGCCCAGCCCCGGCAGGGTGACGGTCCAGACTCCCACCGCGCCGGGCGCGACCGTGTCCACACCGGCGGTCGAGTTGAACTGCGTGACGACGGAGCCGCCGTTGTAGTGCACGTAACCGAGCGCCTGGGGAGCGGGCAGGGTGCCGCTGCTCTCCTCGAAGACGATGGTGAACGGGACGAACACCGGGGCGCCGCCGTACTTGTAGCACTGGACCAGCGCGACCTCGTCGGGACCCGACGGGAGCCAGGTCTGGAGCTGGCACCACTCGGCGTTCGGGGAGACGGCCGTCACGTGGGCCACCCCGGCGGGGGACGCGATGCCGGGGAACACCACCTTCACCTGGCCCGTCGCCCCGGGGGAGACCGTGACGACGGAGGCCGACGACCAGCTTCCGGCCTGGTGCGCCAGGGTCGGAGTGCCGGAGAAGACGTCGACGAAGGCGAATCCCCAGCGGTCGGGGACGGCGGCCTGGGCGCTCGTCACCGCCGAGGCCAGCCCGGTGACGAGCATGACGGTGACACAGAGGACTCCGAGGAGCGCTCTTCGTAACCGGCGCATACGATTCTCCATCCATTCTGGGGGGTGTGACAGCCATATATGGGTGCGACACCGGTCACCCGGTGGCGATTTACGGATGGAAGGCGCCGATCACACCGCCTTCGCGTTATTGATAACCCACGTACGGCACGGCGAAAAGACCCAATCCGCCACACACCCCCTTATGCGGACTGGTAATCCAGCATTGATAAATAAAGCGCCCTTTTACCGCAACTTCGGATATAACTCGATGGAATCCCATGGTTCGATACCCGCCACCGACCGCCGTCCCCGGACGACCGGGAGAACGCCGGGATCCAGACGGCGATCCGGACGGCGATCCGGACGGCGATCCGGACGGCGGGGAGAGCCCCGCCATCGACGCGTCAGATCGTGAAGTACACGCGAACGGTGGTGCCGCCCTCGCCGGTGTGGACACGGACGAGATCGCTGAGCAGGTTGGTGACGAGCAGGCCACGCGAACCCTGCTGACGGGGGGCGACCGGCCTGCGCCCGGCGAGGGGGTCGGTGATGTGACCGGCGTCGCTGACGTCCATCACCACCTGGCCGTCCTCGCTCCAGAGGCGCAGCCTTCCGCCGCCGCCACCGTGGTCGAGGCTGTTGGCGGCCAGCTCGCCGGCGATCAGCCGCAGGTCTTCAAGGCGTTCGCCGCGGAGCCCGGCGTGGGAGGCGTGCTCGGCGACGAAATCGCGCACGGCCGCCAGGTCGCCGCAGCCGAAGTCGAACACGGCGGCGTCACACGGGTCGGACAGCGGCCGGTTGTAGTCGCGGATGACGCGCTCGGGCGCGTAGGCGTCGCTGAGCCGCAGGCCGAACCCGTCTATCAGGACGGGATGGGTCATCTCGGCGTCCTTGACGACCTCGCCCTTCAGCCCGTCGAGGTCGTACGGGCACAGGATGGTGACGGCGCGGCCGGGGAAGGCCAGGTTGATCAGCGCCTCGTGCTGGACGCACGCGGGATACTCCGTGTCCGACCGGCCCGGCCAGATCGGCTCGCCGATGATCCGTACCCTGCGGTCGGCGTGCAGGTCGGTGAAGGTACGCAGGAGGCCGGGGATGATGCGGCCGGGGTTGCGGCCCGCCTCCGTCATGTCGATGAAGCGCACCCTGGAGGCCGCCGCCTCGCCGAGCTCGGTCCGCAGCAGGCGCAGGTTCCGCCCCGGCACGGCGACCGCGACCGGCTCGTCGGCCACCAGCCCGCCCCGGATGAACGGCAGGGTGGCCTGGAGGTACTCGCGAACCCCCCGGTAGAACAGCGCGGGATGGACGAACGGATCCTGTTCGGCCGTCGCGATGTCCATCATGTCTCCACTTCGATCGGAGAGGGGAACGACCCGATCAAGGCGAGTACGGACCTCAGACAGTAGGGCGGGTGGTGCAGGACCACCTTCTTCCCCAAGGGAAGGTTGTGCGCGGCCTCCGCCAGCAACCACGTTCCCCGGACGTCGATGAACGTGAGGTCGGAGAGCTCAAGGTGCATGTCACGGCCGGCGGCGACCAGTTCCTCCAGCGCACTCTCCCAGGGTCTCCTGGTCCTGCGGTCGATCTCGCCGCTCACCCGGAGGCCCGGGAGCCGTCGGAGGGGGACGATCCGGAGCGGTTGGACGAGCCGCTCGGGGGTGCCGGACACGAAGGAATCACGTCCGGCGGCCGGGGGCGGTCTGGGCGATCTCTGCTCTGGCCGAATTGCCATAAGGAAGGTCCCGAGATAGAGGATGGACACAACCAACGTACCCCTTGCCGACTTTTGAAGCGAAGCAGATGAACGGTCAGGGGTCACACGGAAATGGCGCTGCCTGCCACTCGCCCGCATTCTCCCTGATGAGACGGATGTTTCTCCGGCATTTCCCGCCATCGGTTCTCGAAGGATCCGGACGGCCCGCTCGACAGCCGCTCGGACGGGAGCGGATCCCTCTGCCGTACCGACCCCATATAGGACAAAATTATGGCCATGCGGATTCTGATCATCGGCGGAACCCAGTTCGTCGGACGGCACATCACCGCGGCCGCGCTCGCGGCCGGACACGAGGTCTCACTGCTGCACCGGGGGAGAACGGGGCCGGACCTGTTCCCCGAGGCGGAACACCTGACGGCCGACCGCAACGCGGACCTGTCGATCCTGCGCGGCCGGAGATGGGACGCGACGATCGACGTCAGCGCCTATCTCCCGCCGCAGATCGACTCCCTCGCCGACGCGCTCTCCACGGCCACCGGCGCGGACGCCGACACGGACACGGACGCGGACGCGGACAGGGGCGCGGACAGGGGCACAGACACGGCTCCGGACGCCGAGAGGCGGGAATCGCCCGCCGGGCGAGCGCTCGCGGCGGGGCGGTACGTCTTCATCTCCAGCACCGCGGTCTACACCGTCCCGCCCGCCCCCGGCTTCTCCGAGGACTCGCCGCTGGCCGAGATCGACGGGCCGGTCCCCCAGGAGGTGACCGGCGAGACCTACGGCGCGCTGAAGGTGCTGTGCGAACGTACCGCGGTCGCCAGGTTCGGGCCGGGAACGCTGGTCGTACGGCCCACCTACGTGATCGGCCCGCACGACCACACCGGCCGCTTCACCTACTGGGTGAACCGGATCGCCCGAGGCGGCGAGGTCCTCGCCCCCGGCGACCCCTCGGACCCGATCCAGGTGATCGACGGGCGCGACATGGCGTCCTGGATCATCGGAATGCTGGAGAAGGCAGGAGACACGAGCGCGCGGGACGGCGTCGCCCCGGCGGGAGCGGAGATCGCGGCGGGAACGGGCGGCGGATCCGGGACGGCCGGACCGGGCACCTTCCACGCGGTCAGCCCCGCCCCGCCGTTCTCCTTCGGCGACATGCTGGAGACGATCCTGGCCGAGGTCGGCCCGCCCGGGACCACCCTGACCTGGGTCGGCCAGGACTTCCTGCTCGCCGAGGGAGAGGACGGCCGCTCGCTTCCGCTGTGGTCCGAGGGCAACCCGTGGATCGCCGTCAACACCGCCGACCCGGCCGCCGCCCACGCCACGGGACTCAGCCCGCGCCCGCTGCGCCGGTCGGTGCGGGAGATCCGCGAGTCGGAGGCCTCCTTCTCGACGGCCGTCACGATCACCCCGGAGAGGGAGGCCGACCTCCTGGCCAGATGGCACTCCCGCTAGTTCCCGGTCCTCTCCGACGCCCCGGGTGAGGCTCGACGGTCGCCGGGGCTCAGTCCCCCATGTCCCTGGCGATGTTGTCGAAGCGGTCGGCCAGCAGGTCCAGTTGCTGGTCGGTCGCGCTCTCGCCGCCGAGGAACTCCGTCAGCTCGTAGCGCCGCGCGATGATCAACGGTCTGTGCCGGTCGTTGATCTCCCCGTCGGGCAGGACCAGGCAGTCACCCTCGACGAACACCAGGGTCGCGCCGGGATCGGGTGCCTCCAGCAGCCGACGGACGCACTCGCGATCGATGAGTCCCATATCGGTCCCCCCGTCTTCGCTGTCCCGCCGTTCCTACGACGGCCATACCCCCGCCCCTCGTCGCCCTAACGACGCCACCCGACGATCACGCAGGTCAGCCCCACTCCGCCCCCTGATCCTCGGTCCCCGCGGAGCGAGCCGCGCATCCGCGAAAACACCCCGAACAGCCCAGACACCCCGGACACCCCGAACATCCCGAACACAGTGAACACAGTGAACCGCGTGACCCGAGCCCCCTCCAGCCCCCGGCCACGCGGTTCCATCCGCCGTGCAGCATGGAGTGACAACGAGCGGACGGCCGGAGCCCATCACTCCGACAACAGGGCTTCGTAGCGGCCCACCCGCCGGATTGGTCCACCGCCGAATCTCCGCGGACGGCCCCCGACATCCCTACTGCGGCCCTCCGCTCTCACAGACCCCTACAACGGGGACATAAATCAAGTGAGTGAGTAACTCACTCATACTAGGCTATTCGCATGATCTCGATCTCCCAGCGCGCCGCTCCCCTGCCGCCGGACGAGCGACGTGCCGCGCTCATCGCCTCCACCCTGGCCCTGGTGCTCACCCACGGCCCGGACGTCACCACCCGGCAGATCGCGCAGGCGGCGGGCGTCGCCGAGGGAACGATCTTCCGCGTCTTCGCGACCAAGGACGAGCTCGTGGACGCGGCCATCACCAGCGCCTTCGACTCCGCCCCGCTGCTGCGCGAGCTGGCGGCCGTCGACCGTACCGCTTCCCTGCACAGCAGGCTCGCCGCCGCGGTCGAGGTCCTGCAGTGGCGTACGGCGCGCATCTTCCGCCTGGTGGACGCGCTGGCGACGGGCGGCGACTTCGACCGTCTCCGCCAGGTCAGGGCCGAGCAGGGAGCCGTCATCCGGCAGATGCTCACCAACCTGATCGAGCCCGACCGCGACCGGCTGCGGTGCGAGCCCGACGAGGCCGCGCGTCGGCTGCACATACTGGCCATCGCGTACAGTCATCCCCGTTTCGTCGGAGACGACGTGCTCCCGCCCGCGGAGATCGTCTCCATGCTGCTGGACGGTATCCGGCTCCGTCCCACCTCCGAGACAACCTCCCCCGACATCCCCAGTGGAGAGTCCCCATGCTGAGCCGCCTGTTGCGCACCCATCTGCGGCCCTACTCATCGTCCCTGATCGCCGTGGTGCTGCTGCAGCTCATCGGCACCATCGCCTCGCTGTACCTGCCCAGCCTGAACGCCGACATCATCGACCAGGGCGTCGCCACCGGCGACACCGGCTACATCCTGTACGCCGGCGGCCTGATGCTGGCCGTCTCCCTCGTGCAGATCGCCTGTTCGATCGCCGCGGTCCGCTACGGCGCCCACGCGGCGATGGGCTTCGGGCGGGACGTCAGGTCAGCCCTCTTCCACCGGGTGAGCACGTTCTCCGCCCGGGAGGTCTCCCACTTCGGGGCACCCTCGCTGATCACCCGCAGCACCAACGACGTGCAGCAGGTCCAGATGCTCGTCGTGATGACCTGCACGATGCTGGTCGCCGCGCCGATCATGTGCGTCGGCGGCATCATCATGGCGTTGCGGCAGGACGTCGGCCTGTCCTGGCTCATGCTGGTCTGCGTCCCGGTGCTGCTGGTGTCGATCGGCACGATCGTCTTCCGCATGGTCCCCCAGTTCCGCGCGATGCAGACCAGGATCGACACGGTCAACCAGGTGCTCCGCGAACAGCTCTCCGGCATCCGCGTCGTACGCGCCTTCGTCAGGGAGCGCGAGGAGACCCGCAGGTTCGCCGAGGCGAACGACGCGCTGACCGGGACCGCGCTGCGCGTCGGACGGCTGACCTCGCTCATCTTCCCCGTCGTGATGCTGATCCTCAACGCCTCCAGCGTCGCCGTGCTCTGGTTCGGCGCGGGCCGCGTGGACAGCGGCGAGATGCAGGTCGGCGCCCTCACCGCCTTCCTCATGTACCTGATGCAGATCCTCTCCTCGATGATGATGGCCACCTTCATCTCGATCATGATCCCGCGCGCGGCCGTCTGCGCCGACCGCATCGGCGAGGTGCTGAACACCGAGTCGTCGGTGAAGCCGCCCCAGGACCCCGTACGGCAGGTGCACACCCGCGCCGAACTGGAGCTGCGCGACGTCGAGTTCCGCTACCCGGGCGCCGCGGCACCGGTGCTGTCCGGCATCTCGTTCCGCGTCACCGCCGGGCAGACCACCGCGATCATCGGCAGCACCGGGTCGGGCAAGACGACGCTGGTCTCCCTGGTGCCCCGGCTGTTCGACGCCACCTCGGGCACGGTCTCGGTCGACGGGGTCGACGTCCGCGACCTGGATCCCCGGCTGCTCTGGACCCGCATCGGCCTCGTACCGCAGAAGCCGTACCTGTTCAGCGGCACCGTCGCGAGCAACCTGCGCTACGGCAACCCGGACGCGACCGACGAGGAGCTGTGGGAGGCGCTCGAGATCGCCCAGGCCCGCGGCTTCGTCGAGGAGATGCCGGAAGGTCTCGACGCGCCCATCACCCAGGGCGGCACGAACGTCTCCGGCGGGCAGCGGCAGCGGCTCTCGATCGCCAGGGCGCTGGTCAGCAAGCCCGAGATCTACCTGTTCGACGACTCGTTCTCGGCCCTCGACCTGGCCACGGACGCCCGGCTGCGCGCCGCCCTGCGGCCGTACACCGCGCAGGCCGCCGTCGTCATCGTCGGCCAGCGGGTCTCGACCATCGCCGACGCCGACCAGATCATCGTGCTCGACGACGGCGTGATCGTCGGCCGGGGCACCCATGACGAGCTGCTGGAATCCTGCCCGACCTACATCGAGATCGTCGAGTCCCAACTGACCGCGGAGAGGGCAGCATGAGCGAGAGGTCCGTGACGACCGCACGACCACGCCCGCCGATGGGGGGCGGTCCCTTCGGCCGGGGTCCCTTCGGGGGAGCCGGGATGCCCGCGGAGAAGTCGATGAACTTCGGGCCGTCCCTGCGGCGCCTCCTCGGACGCCTGCGCCCCGAACGCCCGAGACTCGTGGCGGTGCTCCTCCTCGCCGTGGTCAGTGTGGTGTTCAGCGTCATAGGGCCGAAAATCCTCGGCCAGGCGACAGACCTGATCTTCAGCGGGGTGATCGGCAAGCGGCTGCCCCCCGGCACGACCACCGAGCAGGCGGTCGAGGCCGCCCGCGCCTCGGGCAACGGCAACTTCGCCGACCTGCTCGCCCGGATGGACGTCGTCCCCGGCCACGGCATCGACCTCGCCGCGCTGGCCACGGTCCTGTCCTGGGCCCTGGCGCTCTACGTCGCGGCGTCGGTCTTCAGCTGGCTGCAGGGCTACCTGCTCAACGACGTGGTGCAGAGCACCGTGTACCGGCTGCGGGCGGACGTCGAGGACAAACTGAACCGGCTCCCCCTGCGGTTCTTCGACGGCCAGCCGCGCGGCGAGCTGCTCAGCCGGGTCACCAACGACATCGACAACGTGTCCCAGACCCTGCAGCAGACGCTGAGCCAGCTGCTGAACTCGCTGCTGACCCTGATCGGCGTACTGGTGATGATGTTCGTGATCTCGCCGCTGCTCGCGCTGATCGCGCTGGTGACCATCCCGGTGTCGGCGATCGTCACCAGCCGGATCGCCAAACGCTCGCAGAAGCAGTTCGTCGCGCAGTGGACCCACACCGGCTCCCTGAACGCCCACATCGAGGAGGCGTTCACCGGCCACGAGCTGGTGAAGGTCTTCGGGCGCGGCCCCGAGGTGGAGCAGGCCTTCCAGGCCAGGAACGAGGAGCTGTTCAAGGCCAGCTTCGGCGCCCAGTTCATCTCCGGGATCATCATGCCGACGATGATGTTCATCGGGAACCTCAACTACGTCGCGGTCGCCGTCGTCGGAGGCGTACGGGTCGCCACCGGGACGATGAGCCTGGGCGACGTCCAGGCGTTCATCCAGTACTCCCGGCAGTTCACCCAGCCCCTGACCCAGGTCGCCTCGATGGCCAACCTGCTGCAGTCGGGGGTGGCCTCCGCCGAGCGGGTCTTCGAGCTGCTGGACGCCGAGGAGCAGTCCCCGGATCCCGCGGACCCGGTGCTGCCGGCCGTACGGCGGGGCCGCGTCGAGTTCGAGCACGTGTCCTTCAGCTACACCCCGGAGCAGCCCCTCATCGAGGACCTGTCCCTGGTGGCCGAACCCGGGCACACGGTCGCGATCGTCGGCCCGACCGGCGCCGGGAAGACCACCCTCGTCAACCTGATCATGCGCTTCTACGAGCTGGACGGCGGGCGCATCACCCTCGACGGCGTCGACATCACCGCGATGCGCCGCGACGACCTGCGCGCGCAGACCGGCATGGTGCTCCAGGACACCTGGCTGTTCGGCGGGACCATCCGCGAGAACATCGCCTACGGCAACCCCCAGGCGACCGAGGAGCAGATCCAGGCCGCCGCCCGGGCGACATACGTCGACCGGTTCGTCCGCACCCTGCCCGACGGCTACGACACCGTGATCGACGAGGAGGGCGGCAACGTCAGCGCCGGCGAGAAACAGCTGCTGACCATCGCCCGCGCCTTCCTGTCCGACCCGTCGCTGCTCATCCTCGACGAGGCGACCAGCGCGGTCGACACCCGTACCGAGGTCCTGGTGCAGCACGCGATGGCCGCCCTGCGCTCCGACCGGACCAGCTTCGTCATCGCCCACCGCCTGTCCACCATCCGCGACGCGGACCTGATCCTGGTGATGGAGGCGGGCAGCATCGTCGAACAGGGCACCCACGAGGAACTCCTCGCCGCCGAAGGCGCCTACCACCGCCTCTACTCCGCCCAGTTCGCCGGAGCCCTGGTCCCGGCGGACGGGGAGCCCTCGACCACCTGACCCGAGACCGAACAGGCGGGCCCGGGGAACCTCACTCCCCCGGGCCCGCCTCCTCAGGAGCACTCTGCCTCCCTGGAGTCCCTGAGTCCCTGTCCCCGGACTCCGCCCTCTCAGGAGCGCTCCGTCTCCAGGGCCCGCGTCTCCAGGGTCCGCAGGAGGTCGAACCCCGCCCTGTCCACCGACCGCTGCGTGTTGCCGAGCACGATGACGGCCACGCCCCTCTCCGGGTCGAACCCCACGAAGGAGACGAAGCCACCGGTCCCGCCGTTGTGCCAGATCCACAGGTGAGCGCCCTGCCGGGGATGCAGACGCTGCCCCATCCAGCCGAGGTGTATCCAGGCGTAGGGATTGATCCGCTGCTTGACCTCCCGGCTGAGCCGGATCGCCTCAATCAGCTCGCCCGTGCCCCGGCCCACCTGGACGGCGCTCTCACCGGCGCTCTCACCGATGCTCACATCCAGCTGAGCACGGACGAAGGTGACCAGGTCGGCCGCCGTCGACCGCAGCCCGCCCGCCCCCACCAGGTCCGCGAGGTGCCACGGCGAGACAGGCCGGCGGCGCCGGTCGTGCCCCTGGGCGAGGCACCCGGCCCGCTCACCGTCAACGGTGACGCCGGTGTCGGCCAGCCCCAGGGGAGCGCAGATCTCCCGGGCGACCAGCGTCTCGTAGGCGGCACCGGCCCGGTGGGCGAGCGCCAGCCCCAGCAGTCCCGCCCCGAGGTTCGAGTATCGGAACCGGTGCCCCGGCGTGGCCCGCAGCCCGGTCTCGGCCAGCCCTCGCAGCAGGACGTCCGTGGTGCAGCCCGCATACGGATCAGGCGCCGACGGGTGCAGCAGCGAGGACAGGAACATCCCCCTGGGCAGCCGGGGCAGCCCCGAGGTGTGCGTCGCCAGGTGCCGCAGCGTGATCTCCTGACCGTCCCGCGACGGCACACGCGCCCCCTCGGGCAGCAGCCCGACCAGTGGCTCGTCGAGGTCGACCGTACCCGCGACGGCCATCCGTGCCAGCAGCAGCGCCGTGAACACCTTCGTCACGGAGCCGATCTCGAACACCGTGTCGGCCCCGGGCACGCCGTCACGCCCGCCACCGGACGCGCCGCCGTACCCTCCGCCCGTCCGCCCGGCGCCCCGGATCTCCACGGAGTCCCCCGCGATCGCGGCTACCACCACTCCCACATGCCGCTCCGCCAACCGGCTCGCGGTCTCCTGCACCAGGCTGCCCAGGTCCGTCACACCAGGGATTATCGAGCGTCCGTAGAGCGATGGTCATGAGACTTTCGGCTAAACCTTCCGCTTCGCCGGGCTCACGACGCCTGCGGGACTGCCCCTCTCCGTCGCCGAAATCTAGAGACTCTCTCTAGAGAGACTCTCTGAATCTCCTCTAGACTCCCGGCCATGGACAACGCGGAGACACAGCGGCCGGCCCCCACCCGGACGGCCGTGGTGACAGGCGGCAACCGTGGCATCGGATACGCCGTCGCCGCACGGTTGCTCCAGGACGGGTGCGAGGTGGTGCTGGTCGCACGTGACAGGGAACGGGGCGAGGCCGCGCGGGCATCGCTCGCCGGAGCCACCGGGAGCGTTGAATCCACCGGAACCGCTGGAACCGCCGGAACCGCCGGAGCCGATGGGGCCCGGGTGCGCCTGGTCGTCGGCGACCTGTCCGGCGTCCGGGGAACGCGAGCGACCGCCCGGGCGCTCCGCGAGACCTGCCCGCGCATCGACGTACTGGTCCACAACGCCGGTCTGTGGCCGAGCCGGAGGATCCTGAACGAGGACGGGCTGGAGCAGTCCTTCGTCGTCAACCATCTCGCGCCGTTCCTGCTCAACCACGAACTGGAACCGGTGCTGACCGCCTCCGGGGCACGGGTCGTGCAGGTCAGCGCCGGGCTGTACGTCAAGGGGCAGGCCGATCCGGAGCGCACCCCCACCGGCCTGGACTTCCACCCGATGCGGACCTACGCCGACACCAAGCTGTGCAACCTGCTGCTGGTGCCGCGGTTCGCCGATCGCTGGAAGAATGCCGGGGTGACCGTCAACGCCGTGCACCCCGGGGTGATCCGCACCGGGCTGGGAGATCGCGGCGGCCCCCTGGGCTACCTGCTCAAGGCGGCGAAACTGCTGTGGAAGAGCCCGGAGACGGGTGCCCGGCCCGTCGTCAGGCTCGCGCTGGCCGAACAGGAGGCCGGGCGGACCGGCCGCTATTTCCACCTCGACGCCGAACAGCCGCCGGCCCCGGTCGCCACCGACGCCGTACTCGCCGAACGGCTCTGGACACAGGCGCTGGAGCTCACCGGCCTCGGCCCGACCCCACCTCCGGCCCGGCACGATGTCACCTAAGCAGCGGCGAGGCGAGGAGACCGCCGACAGGGTCCTGGCGGCGGCACTCGACCTCTACGGGGCCCAGGGACCCGGCGCGCTGACCATGACCGCGTTGATCGCCGAGACCGGTGTCAGCAGCGGCAGCCTCTACCACCACTTCGGCAGCCTCGACGGGCTCACCGCGGCCCTCTACAACCACTGCATGGCCGAACTGCTCGACACGCTCATCACCGCGCTCGAACGCTCCAGAACGGCCCGCACCGGCATACGGGCCCTCGTCGAGGCGTATCTGCGGTTCACCCGGGACAACCGGCCCGCGGCGCACTTCATCCACGCCTCGGCCCACGCCGACTTCCTGCCGCTTCATGCGGAGCGCATCGCGGAGGCGAAGGCCCCGAAGATGCGCCGGATCGCCGACTGGCTCCGCCCCCACGTGGAGGCCGGGCACGTCGTCGCGCTGCCCGATCCTCTCACCGAGATGCTCGTGATCGGCCCCCTGGCGGAGATCTCCCGCCGCTGGCTCGCCGGAGCACCCGACGTCGACCTGGCGGTCGCGGCCCGCCTGCTCCCCGAACGCATCTGGCAGTCGATCCGCGGCGATCACGTACCGACCGCCACCGGGACGTAGACGGCGGTGCCCGGCGGCATGAACGGCGACACGTCCGGTGGCATGAACGGCGACATGGACGGCGGCGCCCATGCGTCGATCGCCGTGACCACCATGACTCCCATGACTCCCATGACCGCCACACCCGCGACGGCCACGGCCGGTCTCGAAGGGGCGTCGAGTGTCCCCGGCATCAGGACGGCTACGGTCGCCGTAGTCCCCGGAGGAGAAGTTCGACCAGTCGGCGGGGGTCGTAGCGCGGGTCGCTGTCACGCCCGACGCAGAGGTTGCCGATGCCGCGCATCAGTTCGTAGGCGTGCGTACCGGGTCTGATCTCACCGGCGTCGACCGCGGCGTCGAGCAACCGCGCGCACACGGGCACCAGGCGGTCGAGGAAGTAGGCGTGCAGCGCGTCGAAGCCGCCGCTGTCCGACTGCAGCGCGTTGGCGAGCCCGTGCTTCGTGACCAGGAAATCAACGAAGAGGTCGACCCACTGACGGAGCGCCGCGAACGGAGAGTCGGCGTTGGCCAGCAGGGCCGGGCCGGCCTCGGCGCAGGCTTCGACCTGGTGCCGGTAGACGGCGATGATGAGATCCGCTCGCGTCGGGAAGTGGCGGTAGATCGTGGCCGTCCCGACGCCGGCCTTGGCCGCGATGTCGCGGATCGGCGCCTCCACACCTGACGTGACGAAGATCGAGGCGGCCGCGTCGAGCAGATTCTCCTTGTTGCGCTGGGCGTCCGCCCGTTTGGGGCGGGCTGCGCGCCCTGTGCCCCGGTCACTGTCGTTCATCGCACCGCTTCCTCCGCTACCGGGTTGATAAACGGGACAACGTCCCATATCGTCAAACGGGACAGCGTCCCGCTTATCCATGATGTCAGAGCGGGGACCCGTCGACCAACCACGCACTGTCGCCGCGCGAGCCCGGCAACGGCCCGCGGCGCGTCGACCCGGCCACATCAGCCACGAAACAGCAAGGAAGGTCTCCCTATGAGCGAATCAGCCATGGCGATCACGGACGAGACCGGCGGTGTGTCCGCTCCCGTCCTGTCGGTCGGTCCGGTGGTGCTGTCGGTTCCCGGCCGCGCCGTGAACCTGCGGATGCGCGTCTCCGCGCCCATGACCGGAAGCGAACTGCCGATCGTCCTTCTCTCGCACGGTCAGGGCCACTCGAACAACCTCTCCTCACTGAACGGCTACGCCCCCCTCGTCGATTACTGGGCGGCGCACGGCTTCGTCGTGATCCAGCCCACCCATCTGAGCTCGACGACGCTGAACCTGAACTCCGACGCCCCTGAGGCGCCGATGTACTGGCGCTCGCGGGCCGAGGACATGAAGCGCATCCTCGACCGGCTCGACGAGATCGAGGCCGCCGTCCCGCAGCTCCTCGGCCGCCTGGACCGGAGCAAGGTCGCCGTGGCGGGACACTCGATGGGCGGCCACACCGCGAGCCTTCTGCTGGGCGCGCGGCTCACCGATCCCCACGACGGAACGGAGGTGAACCTGGCCGAGCCCCGGATCACGGCGGGTGTACTGCTCGCCGCTCCCGGCAGAGGCGGCGACGCTCTCACCGAGCCCGTGGCCGAGAACTACCCTTTCCTCCTGACCACGGACTTCTCCGAGATGACGACGCCCGCACTCGTGGTCGCCGGTGACAAGGACGCCTCCGCCCACCTGACGGTCCGGGGCCCGGACTGGCACGCCGATCCGTACTTCCTGTCCCCGGGCCCCAAGTCCCTGCTCACCCTGTTCGACGCGGAGCACGGGCTCGGCGGGGTCTCCGGATACGACGTCGCCGAGACCACGGACGAGAATCCCAGGCGAGTGGCCGCGGTCCAGCGGCTCACCTGGGCCTACCTCCGCGCCCGGTTCCATCCCGGGGATTCCGCCTGGCGGGCGGCGTGTGACGCGCTGACAGCCGGACCCGATCCGCTCGGACGGATCGAATCCAAGTAAGTCCGAAAAGAGTCACCGTCACCGGGGTCGAGGAACCCACCGATGCGATCGCGTGCCCCCGGGGGCGCGAGGTGTGCCTGAGGGTGCGAGGCCGACCGGCACCCCGGCGTACGCGGTGGGGCACCATGGAGAGGTGAGCGAGGACAGGAGCATGCTGGCGGAGCTGCTGGCCGCGGGTGACGTCGTCGTGCTGAGCGGGGCGGGGCTGTCGACGGAGTCGGGGATCCCCGACTACCGGGGGCCGAACGGGTCCCTGACCCGGCACACCCCGATGACCTACCAGACGTTCGTCGGCGACCCCGCGGCCAGACGGCGCTACTGGGCCCGCAGCTACGTCGGGTGGCGCACGATGACTCTGGCGGCGCCGAACGACGGCCACCGCGCGGTCGCCGACCTCCAGCGGCAGGGCCTGGTGTCGGGCATCGTGACGCAGAACGTCGACGGCCTGCACCAGGCGGGCGGCGCACGGGAGGTGATCGAGCTGCACGGCAGCCTGCGCGAGGTGATCTGCCTGGACTGCGGCGACCTGACCTCCCGGAAGGAGCTGGACCACCGCCTGACCCTGGCCAACCCGTACTTCGGCGTCCGGACCACCACGATCAACCCGGACGGCGACGTCGAGCTGGGGGACGAGGAGGTCGACGGGTTCCAGGTGGTCGCGTGCCGGGCATGCGACGGAGGAACGCTCAAGCCCGACGTCGTCTTCTTCGGCGAGACCGTCCCGGGGGACCGGGTGCGCGCGTGCTATGCCCTCGTGGAGAGCGCGCGCCTGCTCCTGGTCCTCGGGTCGTCGCTGACGGTGATGTCGGGCCGCCGGTTCGTCCTGCACGCCGCGAAACACGGCATCCCCGTAGCGATCGTCAACCAGGGCCCGACCCGCGGCGACGCCTACGCCACCCTCACCGTTGAGGCCCCGCTGGGCACGCTCCTCCCGGAACTGGTCCGCCTCACCGACCCACGGACCGCGCTCACCGACCCACGGACCGCGACCGCCGCCCTCCCGAACCGCTGAACCCGCCCCTCGGAGTGAAGCGGCGCCGACGAAACACACCCCGGCAAAGTCCGCAATTACCGCGAAAGCCATATACGCCGGTAATTGTCACAGGAGCCCTCTACGCTCCGCCCTGTGCCCAAACGATCATCGGCCCTCTGGACGGCGGCGATCCTGATCTCCGCGGCCCCCACCGTCTACTTCTGGATCGCGACGGCGCTGTCCGGCGGGGCGGACGAGCGTTCCTTCGGCTGGGTCTCCTACGGGTGGTGCACGGGCCGTGAGATCGACCTCAAACTACAGGACCTGCTCTCCCCACTCTGGGACTCTCCCCTTCTGTGGTTCGGGTCCGCGCCGCTGATCGCCCTCGCCTGGGGCGGGCGGCTGCTGAGCGAGCGGATCGAACGACCTCGGCTCGGCCGGATCCTGACCCGCTCCGTCGTCGCCGTGCTGATCGTCCTTCACCTCCCGACCCCGCTGCTGTTCGTGCTCGACGCGTCCGGCAACTCCATGTGCGTGGACGGCTGGGGACCGCCGGAGGTAGCGAGCTGGGTCATCACGATGGGCCTCTACAACCTGCTCCCCGTCGTCCTCGTACTCCTCGTCGTCCGCCGCCCGGGACCTCCCCGCCGCAACCGCCTCGCCCGTACGGGGGCCGCGGTGTCCATCGCGTTCATGATGATCGTCCTCGCGGTGGCCGACACGGCGCCCGGCAAGGTGAGCACCACGCATGAGCTCGACTGCGCCGGATTCGGCGACCGCACGGACCCCGGTCTCAGCGAGCCCGAGAAGGGATTCCTGTGCGGGATCCGGGACGACCGCCCCGACAGGGGCGTGCCCGAGCTGGCGAACATGCCCGACCGGGAGCTCCTGGCCTACGGCCACCACCTGTGCGACCTGGCCGTACGGAACGGAGGCGACGTCTCCGCGCCCGCCGTGGCGAAGGCGATGAGCCGGACACCAGGCTTCTCGCTGGTAAGGGCACTGACGAAGCTCTGCCCCAAGGTGGCCGAGGTGCTGGCGGAAGAAGAACGGCAGAGGCAGGCGGAAAGCGCCGCCTACATCGCGGCGGCAGAGAGGGCCTGCTCCGCCCACCCCCGCCACCGCCCGAGGATCAAGCCGGTACGGCAGGCCCGCGCGACCATGTGGACGGAGTTCTGGCACATCGACGCCTGGGACGAGGGAAACGAGGAAGCGCAGGCCGACAACATGGTCGCCGACCTGGTCGGAAGCGCGCCCGGCGCACTGAACGTCTGGGCCGCGGAGGAGGTCGGCCACGCGTGCGTGACGGGCGAGGCCTACCGCCGCCGCCCGCCCGTGGAGACCCGGGGCTGGGAGCAGGTCGTCGAGGTCGGCTAGAGACCGCGAAGGGCACCCTGACCCTCGTGGGTAGCCACAGCGAAGAGCTTCCCAACCTCGTGGCCGACGGCCCGGGAAACTACCGCGTCCGCGTCCACATCCGCGGCCGCAAGGCCGTACAGGAGAACATCGACGCCCCCGACGGCACCGTCCAACTATTGATCATGGTCTTCCCCGGCAAGGACAAGAAGCCCGTCATCTACCGCGACTACCCTAACGAGAGGCCGACGAGCACGTGAGTCTCTCACTCTAGAAGAGAACCAGAAGCTGGCCTCCTCCTCTTTCGCTTATGAGGCAGAAGCTCCTCCCATCCCTGAGGGTGGGCTCTAATCCGGAAGTCCGGAGCTGGAGACGACTGGCCGATGCGCCAAGCGCCCACCTTCACAGCAAAGAACTGTCGCCCCGGCCCCATGAGCCGGTTCAGCAGGTTGATGGTGTCGAGGTGCTCCGGCCTGAACCGTTCGGCGACCCAGACGCCGGTCACGCAATCGACGCTCACTCCCGTCGTGTAGGTCAGCAGCTGTCCGAGGTGGCGGTGATTGCCGGGCTCCAACTGATTCTCTACGACCACCGTGTTCCCCGTCGAGCGATCGGTCCCGACCAGATCCGCAAAGTAGTCCCCAATGGGGTACTCCTTCCGCTTCCACTCAAGGTCCATGCGCAGAACACGGCCAAGCTCCCCAGGGTTGTCCCACAGCCACGGCGTGAAGTCGCGAGCCTCGTGCGCCCAGACGTGCCGCAACGGCACCTCTTCCAGCCGCCCTATGGGCGAGCCAACACCGCTCCCGGCAGATTCCACCTACCACCTCCTGGCAGACCCTCACCAAGGCGCGAACGCCTTCTGGCGCCATCCGGGACAAAGCTCATTCCGGGCGACACCAGTAGTGAGCCACGAATGCGCGCTGGCAGCAAGCAGAGGCCGCACATCCGAAAAACCTGGGAATAGTTGGGAAAAGTTGGGAAACCCAAAGACCGGCACCACGACATCGAAAGCGACGGACGGCACAGCTGCAACCTTGACAGCAAAAAATCACCTTTGGCGAAGCTCGTGCCCCATAATCCCTTTTTTCGGACTAGCGAGAGTCAGGCGGGTCGTCATCTTTCTGTTGACAAAAGAATTTTGTCGCCAATGGCCCACAGCTCATGTATGGTCCATGCATGGCCAGCAAGATCCCGCACCGCCAGAGGAGGGTTAAAGGTCCTCTATGCCCAAAAAAGAAGGATCCGCCTCGTATGGCGTGACACACGAGCTCAGGAAGATCCGTGACTCGTGCGGACAGCCGAGCTATAAAGTCATCGGCGAACTCTCAGCCGGGTTCGATCTCGACCGGAATGCCGCCCCTCGACGCCCGCTGGCAACAGCAACCGTGGGAAACATTTTCAACTCGGATCGACTTCCCTCCTGGAAGACGGTGGCACCGATCCTCTGGGCCTGCTATCGATACGCGAAGGAGCAACGGGTACTCGACCTAGATCCCGCCGACGCAACCCGGACTGCCTGGAACAGGCTGGTAGAGATCGCCAATCCTGCCCCCGCCCTTCACGGCACCTCCCAGAGCAGCGGCCAGTCTCCAGCGATCGCCACCGACACGCCGTCTCCCGGCCATGAAAAGGCGCTGACATCAGCCTCCCTCGAGAACTTCTCTGCCGAAGAACGGTGGTACCTCAACACGTATGGCCAGATAGGGGCCGACCTGTTCCGTGCGGCAAGCACAGGGGAAAGCGAGGCCGCCTACCGCCTCGGAGTGGTCACGACCGTTGACCGGCACCCCCGAAGGGCAAGAGACTGGCTTGCCATGGCAAGAGACCTGTCACACACCGACGCCTCCGAGTTGCTGGCAAGCGCTCCGGGAACCAAGAAAGGACAGGCCTTGGCCGCCGAGCATGCCTACTGGCTTGGCTACACGGCCCATCACGGGTTCGGAGACAGAGATCAAGCCATCTTCTATTACAAATACGCCGCCAAACAGAAACACTCCGACGCCGCATACAACCTGGCCCACATATATTGCGCTGCAGGCGAACTAGGTGATGCAGCACGCTGGTTTTCTATAGCCGGCCGGGGAGAAAATCTCGACGCCAAGCGTCAGCTATCACTACTGCAGAGAGAAATGGGTTCGCGGGAACTTGACGAGGAAAGCCAGCGGTCTTCTCCCCCGAGCCCGACCAGAGATCCCTCGCCCGGAATGGAAGTCAGAGAGTGAATCTGAGATGATCAGCGACACTCTCTCGAGCCTCCGCTGGGAGCCTCCTGTACTCCGACCAGATTCGATCGACATGGCTGGGGCGCCGACGGCCGCCGACTATCCACGATGCGAGGGTCTCCTGCTCGTCAGGGCTAAGAACAGAGATGCTGTCAATGACTTCCGGAACGCTGGCTGCCGAGCTGACCGGCCCCCCAGACTTGCAACGCCGGCATTCGGTGACGTATTGGATAGCAGTGTCGCCGCCGACGAGCTCTACTGGCCGACGAGTTATTGTAAGCTGGGCGGTTTCATACTCAGATTCCGGATAAACTTCACCGCCGGTGATTCCGCATATAACGCACATGAAGTCGTCGCCGACGAAGACAGCCATGCGCTGCTTGTTAGAGAGCGTTTCGCTGGACGCACTGGTTTTCCGTGGATCCCAGACTTCCTCGCCGGCCTTGGCGAAGCGCAGTTCGTTCGGGCTAAGTGAGGCATCCTCTTTGTTGGTCAAGATCTGCCAGCCGTGTGGCCGGAGGTCACGCATCCGCCGGTCGACCTGCTCGACGCCAGGGAACGCGTCACGTAGCCGCGCCTTGGTGAAGAGGTTTCCCTCACCGATAACGGACAGCAGCCATAGCGCGACCCGGACCTTGGTTCCATACTTCGCGCCGGCGTCGTCCCAGGCAGGAAGAACCACCCTGGCCCCCTTCTTCGAAACGTCACTCAGCCAGAAGGCACGGAACAACGGCGATCCATACGATGATACGTACGCACCAGACACACAAGGTCACCTCTAGGAGATCCTCCATGGCCCTGCCGGAACCGCCCAGCGGTCAGGATGTCAGGTCGCTGGTAGTGCAGCGGCTGACCGAGGTCCAGAGAGGGCAGGGCACACGAGAATCCGTCACTATCGAGTGGCGGGGACGCCCGCTGAGCATCGACGTCATCGACGTGCCCATCGAGCTCCTCTACTACAACCCGGAGACCCACCGCATCCGCGCGCAGCGGGAACACGACCCCGCTCGTGATGCGCATCTGACAACTGACCCGTGGAGTCCGGAGAGCCAGGACTACCTGCACGACCTCCTCAAGGCCAACCCCGCCGATCCGGACCGTGAGGATCCCGAGTTCACCGCCCTCCAGGAGGACTTAAGAGAGTACGGGCAGAAGGATCCGGGAATCATCACGCCCACAGGCATCCTGGTCAACGGCAACACTCGTCGTGCGGCGCTCAAGGGCCTCGGTTACCCCAACATCCGCGTTGGCGTCCTGCCCAACGACTGGTCCTGGCAGGACATCGGCGCCGTCGAGCTGGAGCTCCAGCTCCGCAAGGAGCACCGCCGTGACTACTCCTACATCAACTGGCTGCTCGCGATCGAGGAGGAGGGGGGCCGAGGCCGTGGCGTAGTGGAGATCGCGAGAAGTTTCCGGGTTCACCAGAAAACCGTTCAGCAAGCCCAATGGATCTTAAGCTTCATCCGTGAGGCGATCGACCGCAGCAGCGTGACGCTGCCGGATGGAAGTACCGCAAGCATGCGGCTGATCGACTTTGAAAACGATCAGGAAAAGCTCAAGGAGCTTCACCGAGCGTACACAAATGCGAAAGACCAGGAAAAGGCCGACTCCCTGAAGGAAGCCAGACTACTCGCGATCCTGCTGGGGAAGAGCAAGACCGACGTACGACTCATCGAGGAAAACTTCACCGAGAAATACCTTGAGCCGAAGCTCGCCCCCGAGCTCAAGCCCACGGTTAGCACGACGCCTGCCACAGTGAAGATCCCTGGCATCGATATGAGCGTGCGCAACGTCTCAGCAAAGATCAGCAAGGCGCGCGCGACCACGGACATCGTCCTCAAGGCCAAGGCCCAGACAGCAGCGGCGGCCAAGCTAACCCCGCAAGAAATCACCGAAGCGCACAGGGTGATCACTGTGGCCAACAAAGCTGTCGAGGCTGGCCTCGACACCGCCGGCCGTGATATCAGGTTGCGCAAGCGCACGCTCGCGGCCCCGGAGCGGGTGAGCGACGCGAACGACCTGCTGCGTTCCTGTATCGATGACATCGCCCAGGCCCGGAGCCAGGGCCTGCTCGACAACGAAGCCCTCGATGAGGCAATCCTGGGCCTGCGGGACACTCTCAGGAAGCTCGCACAGCAGGCATCCCGCGGTGTCACCCAAGCTGGCGAAGGACTGCTTTGGCTGCAGAACGCGACCACGGACCGGAGGTAAGAGTTAGCGTGCCAAGTCTCCGGCTCGAACTTGAGGTGTCCGGAACCGCAGTTCTCCTGAAGTCCTCAGAGCATTACGCGGCCGACCTGCGCCAGCTCACACCACGCTTCCGTACGGCCATGCAGAAGGGGCCGAGCCTTGTCGAGGTTGAGCTCGACGACCTCCTGGTCAACCTGCGTGAGCTGGGGCAGTGGCCCTCCGAAGACGTGGAGTGGCAGCCGGAGCTGGCAAACCTGGTGCGGGACAGCTACCAGGCGACTGTCGAAGCAGAAGCCCAACTGGAAGGTGCAGCCCCCGCTTCCGGGCTTCTGACAGAACAGAATCTTCAGCAGGCGTTGGACCTCTCCGGCTGGAAGGGAAATCTGACTGCTTTCCAGTCGCGTGACATCATCAAGCTTCTCTCTCTCGGGCACGGCGCCAACTTCAGCGTGCCCGGCGCCGGCAAGACACGGGTTGGCCTGGCGACCTTCCAAGTGCTCCGTGCCAGAGGAGAGGTTCAACGCCTGCTCGTGGTCGGCCCCAAGTCGTCATACGAAAGCTGGCAGTTCGAGAACCAGGAATGCTTCTCTACGCCGCTGCGCCTTCAAGTTCTCGAAGGAAAGCTTGATCCCAGTGCCGAGCTGATACTCGTGAACTACGAACGGCTGTCGGCCAACGAAACCGCGCTGGCGAAGTGGCTCACCACCGAGCCGTCAATGATGATTCTGGACGAGGCGCACCGTATGAAACGTGGCCCCTCTGGGGTCTACGGTTCGGTGTGCCTCGCGCTGGGCCCCCGGGCCAGAAGACGTTTGATCCTCACCGGAACGCCGGCGCCAAACGGCGTGCAGGACATTCAGAACCTTTTCGCGTTCGTCCTGCCGGGACAGGGGAGGCAAACGGTCAGCCGAGCTATCGCGGGTGGGGATCTACGGTACGCCAGCCAGGTCCTCCGTCCCTTCTTCACCCGCACCACGAAGAAGGAGCTTGACCTTCCTCCCGTCACGACACGCATCCGGCGGCTGAGCCTGCCGCCGTTGCACAAGGAGATCTATCAAGCGCTCACCGGGGTGATGAGCGCACGAGCGGCGGGATCCCAGAACAACTTCGAAGCACTCGGGCGCGTGGTGATGTACCTCCTCATGGCCGCGACGAGTCCCGCACTCATCACCATGGGCACCACGAGGTATGAACCTCTGAACTACCGAGTCCCGCCCATCGAGGTTCCGTCAGGTGCCACCTTGGAACAGCTCCTCCGCGATCTTCCCGACCACGAGCTGTCTCCGAAGTACAAAGAGACCCTCTCCATTGTGGCCGCCAATGCCGAAGCAGGGCGAAAGACTATCGTGTGGTCGACGTTCGTCAGAAGCCTGACCACTATGCAGTCCATGTTCAGGAATTATGATCCCGCGATGGTCCACGGTGGCACCCTGGACAGGGAAGAGCAGATCAGGCGGTTCCGTGAGGACAGCGACTGCATGGTCCTGTTGTCCAACCCCGCCACCCTCGGCGAGGGCATCAGCCTGCACCAGGTCTGCCACGACGCTGTCTATGTGGACCGGGACTTCGCAGCCGGACGTTATCTCCAGAGCCTGGACCGTATTCATCGCCTGGGGCTCCACAGGGAAACCATCACGAATGTCACCATCCTTGCCTCGGAGGAGACGATTGACGACGTCGTGGAACGGCGCCTGGAGACCAAGCTGCGCTTCATGGGTTCGATCCTTGATGATCCCGAAGTGGAACAACTCGCTGATCTGCAGGAGGAACCGGCCGTTGGCGGTGACATGGACCTGGCTGACGTACGGGCATTGCTTGGATACCTGAATGTCTCCTCTGCCTCCTGACGCTGTCCTGAGGGCCTCCCTGCACTGGCTGAAACACCTCCGGCATTCGTCAGTGGCTCGCGCTCAGGCCCTGTTCGCGGCTCATCCTGAATACACGGACCTGACCATGACCCAGTACGGAGCCGCACTGGACTGGTTGCGCCATACGGGGATGGTGACCAGCGAAGGCCGGTTGAGCACTGTCTCCAACAAAATGGAGCTGGCCTTGCTGAAGACAGCGGTTGCCCAGGCTGATCCCCTCTGGCTCCGGGACGCCGACCAGCTGATCACCACATCCGATGATCTTCCTGAGGATGTTGTGATGGCGGGTGAGGTTCTGGGGCTGGACCCTCGGGAGACGCTGGCAGCGGTCCGGGCGGCCTGGGGAAAAGTGGATACCACCTCCCGGCAGGAAATCGGCTCGGCCGGAGAACAGGCACTTGTACGACTCCTTCAAGACCTCGGGTGCCTGGCTGTCAGCTACGTAGCGGAGTACGCCGACGGCCTGGGGTACGACGTGGCCGTAGATGATGAGGGATTCCGGCTCAACCTTGAGGTTAAATCGACCACGCGCAGGGGGCGCCTTACCCTCTATCTGTCGCGCAACGAGTTCGAGGTCATGCTCACCGATCCGCAGTGGCGGCTGGTGATCGTTCTTGTTGGGACGGGCAAGGAAGCTGATGCCATCGGCACGCTCGACGGGCGGTGGATTACTCATCACGTGCCAGCTGACACCTCTTCCCTCGGCCGCTGGGAGTCAGTGCGCTTCGACGTACCCGCCGACGTCGTCCAGAACGGCATACCCGACCTGATCGGCTGGGTACCCGAGGAAGATCACTTGCTGCGTTCCGGAGCCGGGAAAACACGGCCGTCGTGGCTGAAACCCTAGGTTCCACCAATCCGCCCTTGGGCGATCTCACGGTGGTGCACTGGGACCGGGCATGCATCTCGTGCCAAGGTGGAGACTTCCTGCGCCAGGTAACCACACCTGAACAGCTGCGAGACCGTCGCTCCGGCCCGCAGTCCCAGCGCTATGAGCTAGCCCGCCCCTTTCGCCCCATACTGGTCCGGTCTCGCTAAATATCGGTCAACCCGTTAGATTCGCTGGCATGTTCGGAACAGCTGGGGCGCACCGCCGCCACTACCGCGTCAATCGCAGACGCGAGCGGCTCGTGCTCCCACAGCCGGACCACGTTCCAGCCAGCAGCCTCAAGAGCAGCGTTGACCGTCACATCGCGCTCCATGTTGCGACGCAGCTTCGGTGTCCAGTACCACTCGTTCACCGTTGGTTGCCGCCCGTGCTCCGGGCAGACGTGCCAGAAGCATCCATCGACGAACACCGCCACCTTCCGGGCGGTGAAAACGATGTCAGGCCGGACCCTCACGCCTCCCACATCAAGTCGCAGATCTTTCCGATACCGGTAGCCCAAACGGTGCAGAGCACTGCGCAACACCACTTCCGGTTTGGTGTCGGCTCTCCGGTTCGCCCGCATGTTCCGCGAACGCCCCTCGTTGAGCGGCGCAGGGTAGAGGCCCTTGGCGTGGGCCTCCTTCCGGACTTGATCACTGCTTCTCTTCGTCATGTTCCCACCAGTCGCTGTCTTCTCCGGGAAGATACATCTGGCGACTTGGCTGTGCGGTATACCCGTAGATGAAAGGACCTATTGTGAGCGAACGGCAGCTTCGCGTCATTGAGATCTGCGCTGGCGCGGGCGGCCAAGCTCTAGGCCTTGAGAAGGCCGGATTCGAACATGAGCTGGCTATCGAGCTTGACGCCAACGCAGTCAGGACCCTCAGGCGCAACCGGCCGGGCTGGAAGATCGAGCAGGGCGATGTCGCTGATCTCAGTGTATGGAACCCGGCTGACTACGCCCCGGGCGACGAGCAATCCGGTTGCGAGCCGATCGACCTCCTGGCTGGGGGTGTGCCGTGCCCGCCGTTCACCATTGCGGGCAAGCAGCTTGGCGCGAACGACGAACGCGACCTTTTCGCATGGGCGATAGAGCAGGTAGGCATCCTGAAACCTCGCGCAATCATGCTGGAGAACGTCCGCGGCCTGAGTATGCACCGCTTCGCGGCCTACCGCCAGCATGTCCTCAACGAGCTTCATAGCTCTGGCTACATCGCGGAATGGAAGCTTCTGCAGGCATCCGACTTCGGAGTGCCGCAGTTGCGTCCCCGCTTTGTTCTCATCGCACTCCAGGAAGAGGACGCCCCCTACTTCCACTGGCCCGAACCCTCCGGTACACCGCCTACGGTTGGTGAAACGCTCCGTGAACTCATGGGTTCCGAAGGGTGGGAAGAGGCAGGTTCCTGGGCCGAGAAAGCAAACAAGATCGCGCCAACCATCGTAGGTGGATCTAAGAAACACGGTGGGGCCGACCTTGGCCCGACGAGAGCGAAAGCTGCTTGGAAGTTGATGGGCGTCGACGCTATGGGCGTGGCCGACAGCCCGCCAACCCGAGGAAGTCATTTCGAAGTCGGCCCGAAACTGACGTGCGAAATGGTTGCCCTCATCCAAGGCTGGAAGCCAGAGGACAATTGGAAGTTCGAAGGAGGGAAGACATCCGTTTACCGCCAGATCGGCAACGCCTTCCCTCCGCCGGTCGCCGAAGCCCTGGGCAAGGCCGTCAAGGCTGCGCTCCTGCACGAGACGGAACCTCTTCAGCGGACCAAGTCAGTCCATGACCCCGTCTACCAGGCACTTCGCGACAGCGAAACCCATCTCACTCTCAGCCAGATCGCCAAGGCAACTGGCCTCGAAATGCGTGTCGAAGATGTCGAACGCCGCCTTAGGCACCTGGAGCTGGACTTTGAGATTGAGACGATAGAGGGCTCCCGCAGCCGCAAGTTCAAGCTTGGAGAGTTCAAAGCTTTCCGCGGCCAAGAAGAACACATTCGCCATCAGCTATTTCCTAAGAACCTCTCCAAGATCAGTTGACATCGTTCGGAAGCAGCGACCACCAGGCAAGCTCTGCAGTTTCGCTTATGACCTGTTTATAACCTTACCTGAACGAAGGTGCTCCAGCTCCAGAGATAGAACGCGCTGAATATCCGAAGGCTTGCGCAAGGCATGTCCTGCTCCATGGATGGTGATCAGACATGAGGCATGTCTCATGCGCTGGGCAAAAGCCTGAACCTGCTCTAAGGAAGTTACATCGTCTTCATCCCCATGGATCAGAAGCAGTGAACATCGACTGCCGATTTCGGGTTCGCCTGTTCCATGGGGATAATCACGGTGAAGCAGATCCGCATGATGAGCTTGGAATTTAGGCGCAACGCTGCCCCAAGTCATAGGGTCGATAATCGCGGATCTGGCGATCCCCGCAGCAAACGTGCAGTTCATTGTGAGAGCTCGCAGAACGGTGTAGCCGCCGGCGCTGGCTCCCCAGATCATCGCTCGTCCCGGATCCGTACGCCCCTCAGACACCAAGTGCAGGGCGGCATCGGCGCAATCGGTGACATCCGATTCTCCCCAGCGATGGCGGAGCTGCAGACGGTACGCGCGGCCGTACCCCGTGCTCCCCCGATAGTCGACGTCGGCGATGGCGACGCCTCGGCTTGTGAAGTACTGGGCGTGGAGGTCCAGGCGCATGGGCCAGTTCGCTGTCGGGCCGGGATGAGCCCGAACGAGCAGGGGTGGCGATTGGTCGCCGCCGTTCGTGGGTGGGTAGTAGAGGCCGTACGCCTCTCTTCCGTCGCGGGTGGGGAAGGTGAAGGGCTCGGGCTGTGACAGGGATGAGGGGTCGAGGTCCAGACCCGGGTCGGTCAGTTCGTGGGTGGAGCCGTCCCCATCAGTCAGAACCACCGTGGGGAGCTTGGTGGGGCCGGAGCCGATGAGGGCGAGTCGCCGACCGGTGACGGCCAGGTAGGGCTTGATCGAGGTGTACGGCAGAGGCACCGGTTCCAGGGAGCCGTCCGGGTGTCTCGTCATCAGGTGATGTCGCGGGCCTCGTTGGACGGTGGCCACGATCTGGTCGGATTGGAAGGCGTACGTGCGGTAGCCGAACTCCCACGGCGCCGCCGCGACCTCGAACTCACCTGTGATCACCGGGTTGAGGCGGTCGTCGTGCCAGGTGTAGAGGTTCCACCAACCGGAGCGGTCGGAGACGAGGTGCAGTGTCCCGTCAGGGCTCCACTGCGGCTGGCACACCGACTCGTCATCACCTCCGGCGACGAGCTGGACATCGGTGAGAGCGCCATCGGGGGCGATGTCGGCCAGCCACAGGCAGGAGCCGTCCCACGGCATCAGCGGGGCGTTCCACGAGATCCAGGCCAGCCAGCTGCCGTCGGGGCTGGGCTCTGGGGACATGTAGAAGTCGTCGTCGGAAGCGATCACTCGCGGTTCGGCCGAGCCGTCGGCCGGCAGGACGACGAGCTCGTTGTGAACGTCCCGGGCAGTCGGGCCCTCGTGCCGTTCGCGGACGCAGACGAGCATGTCGGCGCCCGGAAGGAGGCGAAGGTCCGCGTAGCGGAGGGCGGCCGACGAAGTCGGAGGAGGGGTTACGGGGACCGGGGCCCCGTTGTCGCGAACGTGGTAGATCCGCTGGTCTTCGGCGTGGCAGAACCAGATGTCCCGTTCGGTGGCCAGGTAGGCGCCTCCGCCGTACTCGTGGACGCGGGAGGCGACGTGGATCCCCTCCGGCAGGACGTCCCGCGGACCGTCAACGGCCGTCCAGCCGACGAGCACGTCTCCGTCGGAGCGCCTCTCGATCCAGTAGACGGTCTCACCGACCGTCTGAAGCGCGTCGTAGGAGACGGTGGCACGGGCGACGAGTTCAGCCGGGATAGGAGTCACTCTTTCCATGTTCGGACGAAGTCGTCCAGTTCGCGAGCCGCCACCGTATGACCGTGGCCGACCATGTGATCCCGGAGTCGCCGCACCCGTGACATACCCGAGGTGGAGCCTCGCCGGGCGAACACGGCGATCGACTCCTGGGCCAGCCGTACGGCCTCGGCTGTCTCGCCTTGACCGAGAAGTGCCTGGGCCAGGTCCACACCGATCTCCGCCCGCCGTCGGACGCATGTGGCGGGAACGCCGCCGAAAGCACGCTCGAAGGAGCGGGCGGCCTCGGAGTGCCGACCGAGTTCCAGGAGGCAATTGCCCTCGTAGCCGAGCAGCCGTTCGTGGTCGAAGTCGTACATCCACTCGTCGCGTTCCTCACCGGCCCGCTCCAGGGTGGTGTGTGCCCTGCCGAGTTCGGCGAGGGCCGTACGGCCGTCGCCTGCGTGAGCGTGGGCGGTGGCGTTGACGGCGTGGAACCAGGCCGCGGTGACCCCGGTGACGGAACGACCCGCCACATCCAGAGCCGCCGAGGCGTGACGTACGGCCTCGCCGGCTCGTCCCGCCGCGTCGGCGGTGACGGCCCGGTAGGCGCTGACGTAGGAGCGCAGGCCGGCGTCGCCCGCTTCGGCCAGGGCATCCAGGGCGATGCCGTACCGTCGGCCCATCTTGAAGTGGTCGCCGAGATCGAACCAGATCCACGCGGAGAACCCGGCTGCCTCTCCGGCGGCGGAGGCGACACGGCGTCGCAGGCGATCCGGCACGGGAGCTCTGAGGACGGAGAGCAGCAGGCCGAGGTGGCCGTCGACCGGAACGAGCATCTGGGCCGACGTCAGCTCGTGGTAGAGGCGACGTTGGTGCGTTGTGATCGCTTCGATGTCGTCGAGTACGGCGGGAGTCGGCGTGGAGGCGTGGGTGCCGCACGCGCTCAGGCGTCCCCAGTCGACGTCGAGTTCCTGGGCCTCGCCGGAACGGCGGGCCGCCTCACCGCTGTGGCGCAGATGAGCCTGTTCGCGAATGACGGCGGGGAGCAGGCCGTTCAGCGCTCCGCCCGCGCCAAGGGCGGTGTCGCAGGCGACGATCACCGACTCCGAGGGGGCGACCGAGCCGCGTTCCACGGCGCCGAGGTGCTGCCAGGAGTATCCGGTGAGCTCCCCGAGCTCCATCAGCGTCAGTTCGCGCGCCTTTCGCAACTCGCGCAATTTAGCCCCCAGGGCAGCCAGCAGGGACGCTTGGGGGTCGAGGACTTTGACGGGTCGTCCTGGCTTTCCCTTTCGCTCCGTGGCCATTCGCACACCTCCCGTTGTTTTTGCTGGTCGTTGCGAGCAAATCAGGTCGCGCGATCTGCTGTCAGCACGTTCGACAGATCGGATCGCGGAGGTGGAGATCACCATGAGCAACAGGGCCTTGAACGCACTCGATCGGGAGATCGAGACATGAGTCCGTCGTCCGCTGGAGGAGATGCCGGGAATCCTCCGCCTCGAATTCAGAGCGGTTTTCCCGTCGCGGTGAACGGCACCGCGGACGCGGTGTTTCAGGAGACGATCCGCGCGCTGGCATGTCGGTTCACCGGTTGGTACCTCTGGTACGGCCCGGCGACCGGGCGGTGGTGGGCGCTTTCCCCCGCCTGGTGCCGACAGCGCGTCGGCCTGGTCGAAGCCGGTAGTCCCAGCGAGCTGGCCGTGCAGATCCAGCGGATCGAGGACTGCCGTCTCCACCTCGATCCTTACCCGCGTGGCACCCCCACCGCTCGACGGCCACGCCCCGTCCCCAGAGCGGCGTCCCTTCCGGCGCCGCACCCGAAAAGCCATCAAGAGCACGACCGAAGGGGGCGATGAGATGGCAGGGCGCTTTCTGTCCGTGCTCGTGGGCGCGTTCGGTGACCGGCTCCGCACGATGGCCGGTGACTCCGTGGATCTGTCCCGCCCGTACATGGGGTGGTCGTCACCTCTGGACCCGGCATCCACACATCGCCCCTTGTTCTCCCGGCGCTTCAGGGCGACCCCGGATCAGGTCAGGCCCGCCCGGAACTTCGTGGCCGGGTTGCTCGGGGACAGCCATCCGCTCCGTGACGACGCGGTGCTTCTCACCAGCGAGCTCGCCACCAACGCCATCGAACACTCCGCCGGACCGACCTCCGGCTCACGGGAGTTTCTCATCACGGTGTCCTTCGTCGCCCGGGGCGTGCTGGTCACCGTTCAGGACTCCGGCTCCCTGAAGATCCCTTGTCCGAGAGAGTCAGGGCCGGACGCCACGGGGGGACGCGGGCTCGCGCTCGTCAACAGTCTCGCCACCCAGTGGGGATTCCACCGTGACTCCATGGGGACGGTGATCTGGTTCGAGCTCGGCTCACCTGGCTGAGGGAACGGATCTCGGACAAGCCCGCCACGGCGGGGTGACGGGTGGGCATCGGCGGCATCACCGAAGGGGGCGTCTCACGGGTGGGCTGGACGGGGCCCACCCGGCGCAGCCAGGCATCAACACAGCCTCACCTGCTTATAAGCCTTATAAGCCTTTACCGGCATATGCCTACATGGCTGAGTGCCACCCGGCCGGGACCTCGGCGACGTCGGTGATGTGACACCGGTGAGAGCTCGGCAGGGCGGCTGGGGCGCCGTGCCTGTCGCGCTGAGAGGGATGTCGTTCAGGGACGGCGCCGGGTGTAGTGGTGGGCGATCAGGGCCGCGATGGAGCAGACGGAGAGGATTCCGGCGACCATGCCGACGTCCTTGGCGACGCCACCGACGCTGTTGCCGATGATGTTGACGACGGCGCACACGGTGAAGCCGATCCACAGGATCACGCGGAGCGCGGTGCCGCCGCTCGGCGGCCCGGACCGGTGGGAGGGGGCGATCGGCGAGGCGGACGGCCGCGGCTGGGCGGCGGGTGTGACGCGGTAGGGGTCGTTCATACCGATCAGCCTAGAAACCGCTTCCGCCTGGGGAAATGCCGTAGCCTGCCCGGTCGATGGTAGTGCAGGGTGGAATGAAACGGTCCTCGCCTCAGCCTAGGGTTGGGCAGGTGAGCAGGGACGCCTTCGAGGCTCTGGAGCGCCTGGCGGGAGGTCTCGGCACCGCGATTCTCGCCTTCATGGTTCTCGCGTTGTGGGTCATGGTCGCCGTGGCCTGCGTCGTGGGGGTGGGGCTGCTGATGATCCCGCCGATGCTGGCCTTGACCAGGGCGGTGGCCGAGCGGGAACGCGGCCGGCTCAACCGCTGGGGGCTGGAGGTCGTCACCCCCTACCTGCGGCAGGACACGGCGACGGGCTGGACGGCCAGGATGCGCGCCGCCCGCCGTGACCCGGCGACCTTCCGTGACCTGCGCTGGGTGGCCGCGCACGCCACGCTCGGGCTGGTGCTCGGCGTCGTCGCCGTGCTGATGCCGACGATGACCCTGCGGGACGCGTCGTTCCCGCTGTGGTGGGGTCTGCTGCCCCCGGAGAACCAGGTCACCAGCTACGACCTGCCGCTCACCACGTTTCCCGCGGTGCTGGTGGCCGCCCTGGCGGCCGTGGTCGTCCAGGTGATCGCCGTCGTGCTCGCCCCGCGGATGGCCAGGTTGCAGGCGTTGCCCGGTGTACGGCTGCTGCGCCCGCATCCGTCGATCGACCTGTCGCGGCAGGTCGCCCGGCTCACCGCGACGCGGGCGGGCGCCCTGCAGGCGCACGCGGCCGAGCTGCGCAGGATCGAGCGGGCGCTGCACGACGGCGCGCAGAACCGGCTGGTCGCCGTCGTGGTGACGGTCGCCGTGGCCAAGCGGGCGCTGGCCCGGGAGGCGGCGTCGACGGGCCTGGCGCTCGACGGGCCGCGGGCGGCGCTCGACGAGGCGCAGAGCGCCGCCGAGCAGGCGGTGGCCGAACTGCGCGGGGTCGTCCGCAGCATCCTGCCGCCCATCCTGGAGGACAGGGGGCTGTCCGGGGCGCTGAGCGCGCTGGCCGCGGGCAGCGCGGTCCCGTGCGCCCTGACCGCCGACGACCTGGGGCAGCTGCCGCTGTCGGTGGAGACCACCGCCTACTTCGTCGTCGCCGAGGCGCTGACCAACGTGGCGAAACACAGCGGCGCGCGGAAAGTTGTGGTCGAGGTACGCCGCGACGGCGGCCCGCTGCGCGTGGTGGTGAGCGACGACGGCAAGGGCGGGGCCTCGGAAGCCGGCGGTACCGGGTTGGGCGGTATCCGCCGCCGGGTCGAGGCACACGACGGAACCATCACGCTGACCAGCCCGCCGGGCGGGCCGACGACCATCGAAGTGGAGTTACCGTGCGGATCGTGATCGCCGAGGACGACGCGCTGCTGCGCCGGGGCCTGGTGCTGCTGCTGACCGGCGAGGGATTCGAGGTGGTGGCCGCGGCCTCCGAACCCGACGGGTTCCTGGCGGCGGTCGCCGAGCACCGGCCCGATGTGGCGGTGGTGGACGTGCGCATGCCGCCCACCCACACCGACGAGGGCATCAGGGCCGCCGTCGAGGCCCGGCGGCTGATCCCCGACCTGGCGGTGCTGGTCCTGTCGGCCTACGTCGAGCAGGCCTTCGCCACGAACCTGCTGGCCCAGGGGACCCGCGGGGTGGGATACCTGCTCAAGGAGCGCGTGGGCAACGTGGAGGAGTTCCTGGACGCCCTGCACCGGGTGGCCGCGGGCGGGACGGCGATGGACCCCGAGGTGGTCGCCCAGCTGTTCACCCGCCGCCACGCCCCGATCGAACGGCTGACCGCCCGCGAGCGCGAGGTGCTGGCCCTCATGGCCGAGGGATTGGGCAACACCGCCATCGCCCAGCGCCTGGTGGTGACCGACGGCGGCGTGCAGAAGCACATCCGCAGCATCTTCGCCAAGCTCGACCTCGCCCCCACCGACCAGGTCGACCGCAGGGTCGCCGCGGTCCTGCACTACCTGGAGAGCTGACCGTCGCGGCAGTTCGCGGAAACGGCCGTCCCAGGAGCGGCCATCACGGAAGCGACCGTCCCAGGGGCGGCCGCGGGCCGGCCGCGCCTTTCGCCTGCCCGTTTCGTCGTCTCTGAGCAGACCTGGCGCCGCCCCGACGGTATGGCAGGCGCTACCGGAGGTTCGGCAGCCAGCAACGTCGTCTCGGCGAGATCCCGTTCGTAGGGTTTTGAACACCGGCCAAAAGGCCGCACCACGTGCGCCGATGTCCCTCCCGGCCGCACCCTCTCAGCCCTATGACAAGGAACCACCATGCGCCCCGCCGTCTCCACTCCGCTGCGCCGTACGGCGGTCGCCGCCGCCCTCGCCTCGGTCTGCCTGGCCACCCCGTTGGCCGCCCACGCCGACGAGGCCCCGCCGACCTCCGCGACGGCCAAGGGCCTGGACCTGGAGCGAGTCACGATCCTCGATCTCCAACAGGCCATGAACGGCAAACGGCTGACCTCCGAACAGCTGACCCAGGTCTACCTGCGGCGCATCAAGGAGCTGAACCCCCGCCTCGGTGCGGTGGTCACCGTCAATCCGGACGCCGTGGCCCTGGCCCGGCGCAGCGACGCCGTACGCCGCTCCGGCAAGGCGCGCGGACCGTTGGAGGGCATCCCGGTCCTCCTCAAGGACAACATGGACACCGCGGACCGGCAGCCGACCACGGCGGGCTCCACGGCCCTGCTGGGGGCCCGCCCGGCCAAGGACGCGTTCCTGGTCAGGCGGCTGCGCGAGGCCGGAGCCGTCATCCTCGGCAAGGCGAACATGACGCAGTGGGCCAACTTCCGCTCCCCCGCCGCCATCGCGGGCTGGAGCGCGACCGGTGGCCAGACCCACAACCCCTACGTCCTCGACCGCAGCCCCTGCGGCTCCTCCAGCGGCTCGGCGGCGGCCGCGGCGGCGAGCCTGGCCGCGGTGACGATCGGTACCGACACCGGCGGCTCGATCGTGTGCCCGGCGAGCATGACCTCGACCGTGGGGGTCAAGCCCACGCTGGGACTGGTCAGCAGAGCCGGTGTCGTGCCCATCACCGCGCGCCACGACAGCCCTGGCCCCATCACCCGCAACACGACCGACGCCGCGCTGACCCTGCTGGCGATCTACGGCCCCGACGCCGCCGACCCGGACAGCGCGCAGGCCGCCGGCAAGCTGCCCGCCGACTACCGCACGGTGCTCGACCGCGACGCGCTGCGCGGCAAGCGGATCGGGGTGTGGCGCAAGGGACACGTCGGCATCGATCCTGACATCGACCGGGTCTTCGAGGCGACCGTCAAGCGGCTGCGGGACCTGGGCGCCATCGTGGTCGAGGGCGCGGACGTGCTCACCGACGACAAGGCCGTGGCGGAGCACCTGTACCCCGCCGTGCTGACCGAGTTCAAGCACGACCTGAACGCCTACCTCGCCGCGACCCCGGGCGAGCACCCGAGGAGCCTGAAGGAGCTGATCGCCTACAACAAGCAGCACGCCAAGACCGAGCTGGCGAAGTTCGGTCAGGAGATCTTCGAGATGGCCGAGAAGACCGACGGCGACCTGTCCAACCCCGTCTACCGCGAGCACCGCGACACCGTGACCACTCAGGCGCGCCGCTCCATCGACGACCTCCTGGCGAAGTACCGGCTCGACGCCGTCGTCACCCCCACCGACCTGCCCGCCCCGAAGATCGACTACCAGGGCGGCGGGGAGAACGCCTTCGTCAACTCCAGCACCAACACCTCGGCGGCCGGGTACCCCCACATCAGCGTGCCCGCCGGATACACCAGGGGTGGCCTGCCGCTGGGTGTCTCCTTCATCGGCACCCGCTTCGCCGACGCCAGACTCCTCGGCTACGCCTATGCCTACGAGCAGGCCACCCAGGCCCGCAAGGCCCCCCGCTACCTGCCCACCCTCCCCTGACCTCCACACGACCGACTCCTCCGGCCGCCACACGACCGGCCGACGACCTCCCGGGAGCGGGCCGACAACCTCCCGGACCGCTGGGCGGGCGCACACCGCGCCCGCCCGGCGTGTTTTCCCCGGTCCGCCGGGTGCTTCGGCTCCCGCCGTGCGCGACGCCCCGGCCACGCGCGGCGTGTCACCCCGGCAAGTGAACGCCCCAACCTGGACGCCGGGTCTGGGACCCGTGGCCGGTCGGCGGCGGGATGTTCAGTGCCCACGCCCAGCGGATCGCGGCGTAGAAAGGGGGATGACGAAGGCCGCGTAAGCGGCCCAGCGGCCCCATCTGGCCGCCGAGGCGGGGGTAGTCCAGGTGGCGGTTCCGTGCTCGGAACGGCCGCAGGCACCGCAAGAGTCGCCGGTGCGCCGCTGGAAGGCCAGTGCCGCGCCTGCCCACAGCACCCCTCCGGCCAGGCAGAGGATCAGGTTCAGTACCGGCCAGGGAAGCGCGGCCCCGAAGTAGGGGGTGGCCAACCGGGTCGGCATCGCGGCCTGGGCGTGGAGGTCCGGCGTCGCGGCCTGGGACCACCGGGTCCAGGGCCGCCGCCCGTGACCCCGTCACGGTCACCGGCGGACGACCCGGAGGACACTGCGGCGCGGGTTTCGGTGATCGTTGTCACGGATGTCCGCTGTGCCGATGCTCCCCGAGGCCGGACTCCTCCTCGGGTATGCCGCAGCCTCGCACGATGACCTGGACCATCTCCTGGACGGCCTCCCTGCTGACGCTCCCCGGCGGTGAGGTGACCAGGGTGAACAGCGCGCCCGCGTAGAACGTGATCAGAGCGGAGATCGTCGCGCGGGGAGTGGTGAGGCCGAGTTTGCCGTGCTGTCCGGCGGTGATCCGCACCGCGGCGCCTTCCAGGCTCGCGAGCGCCGAGGCGAGCACCGGTCGGCGGGTGGCCTCCAGCTGCAGCTCGAAGATCGCCAGATAGCGGTCGCGCAGGGTGGTCGCCGCCGTGAGCAGTGATTCCGTCAACAGGTCGACCAGACTCGCGGGCCGCTCGACGGCCTGGTCGGCGGCTTCGTCGGTGGCGCGGTCGGTGGCGCGGTCGGTGTCGGCGAGATGCAGCTCGACGATGCGCTCCGCGGCGGCCACCAGCAGCGCCTCCCGGCTGCGGAAGTAGTTCGAGGCCGTACCCGGCGGAAGGCCCGACGCCTTCTCCACCGCGCGGTGGGTCACCCCATGCACGCCCGAGGACGCCAGCAGCTCGATGGAGGCGTCGGCCAGGGCTTGGCGACGGGCCGGATTGGTAGGCGGCATGGAGCCATGCTACCAATAATCGTCTTAGTACGATCGTAGTGAATGAGCGGGAGGCCTCATGAGGATCGTGGTGGTCGGTGCCGGGCTCGGAGGAGTGGCGGCCGCGGTGGGACTGCATCGCACAGGCCACGAGGTGACACTCTTCGAACGGGCCGCCGAACTGCGGGAGGCGGGCACCGGAATCGTGGTCATGCCCAACGGGCTTCGCGCGCTGGACACGCTGGGACTGGCCGAGAGCCTCCGCGGGCACGACATGCGTGCCCCCCAGGGGGGACTGCGGGACCGGCTCGGACGACCGCTGCTGGTCAGCGACCTGGACCGAGCACTGCAGGTGGTCGGGACCCCCGCCATGATCGACCGAACGGAACTGCACCGGGCGCTGCGTGCCCCGCTGCCCGCCGGCCTGGTGCGGACCGCGACCTCGGTCGAGCGCCTGGAGCCCGACTCCACCGGGGTGACGGTGATCAGCGAAGGCGAGCCCGTCGCGAGGGCGGACGCCGTGGTCGCGGCCGACGGCATCGGCAGCAGGCTGCGCGCACAGCTGTTCCCCGGTCACCTGGGGCTGCGGCGGACCGGCCGGATGGACCTGCGCGGCATGTTACCTCGCCCTCCCGGCATGGCGCCGGACCTGCTCGTCAGCCAGTTGGTCGACCGCCGCACCGGCGCGATGTTCGGTCTGTTCCCCGTCGGCGAGGACCGTCTGTACTGGTTCACCGACTCCCTCCTGGACGGCCCGCCGCCCGGCGCGGACGAGGGACGCCGGCAGATGTTGTCCCTGACGGCCGACTGGCATCCCCTCGTCCCCGCGCTGATCGAGGCCACCTCGCCCGCCGACATCTACGTCGACCCGATCGCCCGCCTGGCCGAACCCCTGCCCTCGTTCGCCGTCGGCCGGATCGCGCTCCTCGGCGATGCCGCGCACGCCATGCCCCCCGACCTCGGCCAGGGCTCCAGCCAGGCCTTCGAGGACGCCGCCGCGCTGACCCGCCACCTGACGGGCGGGGAAGCGGCCGACGTCGCCCGGCGGTTCCTGGCCTACGACGCCGAGCGCAGGCCCAGCGCCAACCGCATCATGCGCGCGGCGGCCCGGCAGTCGCGGCTGACCTCCCAGACCGGCGTCACCGCGTGGCTGCGCGACATGCTGCTGCGCGCCGTACCGGCCCGGCTGACCACCCGGCGACTCGCCGCCCTCTGGCAGGCCTGACGCCCTCGGTTCCCCGCTGTCCGGTTCGGTGGGTCAGGCGAGCTTGGCGAAGAACTCGCGGACGTCGGTGACGAACAGCTCGGGCTGCTCCAGGGACAGGAAGTTGCCGCCGCGCTCCAGCTCGGTCCAGCGGACGACGGTGTTGTCCCGCTCGGCGTAGCGGCGGATGGCGATGTCGGTGGGCAGGGCCACGGCCACGCCGGTGGGGACGGTGCCGCGCTCCTTGGGGGCCCAGGCGGCGGGGTCATGGGCGTTCTCGTAGTAGAGGTTGGCCGAGGAGCCCGCGGTGCCGGTGAACCAGTAGACGCTGACGTTGGTCAGCAGGGCGTCCTTTCCGACGGCGTCCTCGGGAAGTTCGGCGGCCGGGTCGGTCCACTCCTTGAACTTCTCGGTGATCCAGGCGAGCTGGCCGACCGGGGAGTCGTGCAGGCCGTACGCGAGGGTCTGCGGGCGGGTGGACTGCTGGACGTTGAAGCCCATCATGTCGTCGCGGAAGTTCTGCAGCCGCGCCAGCCGTACCCGCTCGCCCTCGGTCAGGTCCGCGAAGTCGGCCGGGTCGTCGGAGGGGAAGGTGATGAAACCGTTGACGTGGACGCCGATGACGTGCTCGGGCGCCCGGCGGCCCGTCTCGGTGGCGATGTCGGCGCCGCCGCCACCGCCCTGGACGCCGTAGCGGTCGTAACCGAGACGGTCCATCAGCTCCACGTACGCGGTCGCGATCCTGCGGGTGTTCCAGCCGGGACCGCTCAGCGGGCCGGAGAATCCGACGCCCGGCATGGAGACGACGATCAGATGGAAGTCCTCGGAGAGCGGCCCGGCGACCTCGGTGAACTGGGTGAACGATCCGGGCCAGTCGTGCAGGAGCATCAGCGGGATCGCGTCCTCCCGGGTGGAGCGGACGTGCGCGAAGTGGATGTTCTGCCCGTCGATCTCGGTGGTGAACTGCGGGAGCTCGTTCAGCCTCGCCTCGGCCGCGCGCCAGTCGTAGCCGTCCGCCCAGTACTCGGCCAGTCCCCTCAGGTAGTCCACCGGCACGCCGCGGCTCCAGCCCTGGCCGGGAACCTCGCCGCTCCACCGGGTCCGCGCCAGCCGGTCACGCAGATCCCGCAGATCGGACTCGGGGATCTCGACGCGGAAGGGCTTGATGCTCATCGCTTTTCCTTTCGGGGAGCTCGCTGGCCTCAAGTATAGCGGAACGGAATCATTTGTTCCACGAGAAATCGGCCTGCCCCGATCCGGACTCAGCCGGTGAACTCCAAGGAGGCGAGGAAGTCGCCCACGGCCCGGACGAACCCCGCCGGGTCGTTGGCGTAGACGAAGTGGTCGGTGGGGAGCTCGGCGAGGCGGGTGTTCGGGCGGCGGGTGACCATGGCCTCGGCCTGGTCGGCGGGGATGACGCTGCCCTCGGTGCCCCGGATGACGAGGGCGGGGCAGGTGGTGGCCAGCCAGGCGGCCCAGTGGTCGCCCCGGTTGAGCTCCTCGGAGGCGAGCATGTCCTGCGGGTGGAAGGGCAGCCGCCAGGTGCCGTCGGGGTTCTCCCTCAGGGTCTCGGTGAAGTAGGGAGCGGCCTCGCCGAGGGCCTCGATCAGCGCCTCGCGGGTGGGCGCCCGGTACGGCAGACGCTCCAGGAACGCCAGCGGGTTGGACTCCCCGTCGAGGCCGAGGGCGACCGGCGCGTCCGCGTTGACGAGGGCGGCGACCCGCTCGGGGTGGCGGGCGGCGAGGTGGTAGGCGTTGATGCCGCCCAGTGAGTGCCCCACGATGGCCACCCGGTCGAGGCCGAGGTGGTCGAGCAGGGTGAGGATGTCGGCGAGGTAGCCCTCTCGGGAGTAGTCGGCGGCCCGGTCCGAGTCGCCGTGGCCGCGCTGATCGGGGGCGATGATCCGCCATTCGGGGGCCAGCCCGGCGGCGACGACGGCGAAGCTCGCCCCCTCCGAGAGGTGCCCGTGCAGGGCGAGCAGCGGACGCCCCGGCCCGCCGAAGTCGACGTAGGACAGGCGGCGGCCCGCGATGTCCAGCTCGGCCCGCACCGGGGTGACCGTCTCAGTCGCGACGTTCCGGCTCATGGTTCTCTCCTCCGCACCGCTCATGACACAGGGGTTTTACGGCTTCGCACACCCCCGCGCTCCTTGTCCGTCATGACGGTACAGATGATTTGGGCATTTGCGCAATGCATATGCCTAAGACGTTCGCCTAAGTCGTTTGCGCAAGGCGGGGAGGGCGTCGCGCGCGGGGCAAGTAGCATCCCGATATGGGAAATCGCGAGGACCTGCTCGTCGGCGCGAGGCGCTGCCTGGAGGAGAAGGGATGGGCGCGGACGACCGTCCGCGACATCGCGGCGGCGGCCGGGGTCAGCATGGCGGCCATCGGCTACCACTTCGGCTCCCGGGAGGCGCTGCTGAACGCGGCGCTCATCCAGGCGATCGACGAGTGGGGGCTGGAGACCGGGCAGACGGCCTCCTCCGTCTACGACGACCGGACCGCCACGCCGGCGGAGCGGTACGAGGCGCTGTGGACCCGGTTGCTGAAGTCGTTCGGCACCCACAGGAAGCTGTGGATGGCCAGCGTCGAGGCGCTCTCACAGGCGGAGCACTCGCCGGAGCTCCGGAAGTATCTCGCCGCGGGGCAGCTGGAAGGGCGCCGGGGACTGGCCTCGATCCTGCTGGGGATCGAGGAGGACAAGCTCCCGGAGAGCGCCGTGCGCACCCTCGGCTCGGTGCAGCTGGCCCTGCTGTCCGGGATGATGATGCAGGGGCTGACCGACCCCGAGCAGGCACCGTCCGGCGCCGAGGTGCTGGAGGGACTGCGGGCCCTCATGAGACACATCGACCCCGCCGGTGGAAGCGGCGCGAAGAACTCCGCCGAGGTGCCGGAAGAGAAGACGGAAGGCCCCGCCCAGCTTCCGTAAAGGAGCCGAGGCTCCGTGAGGGAAGGGACGGGTTGGTTCTCCCGGCGCCGAAACCCCGGCTGACGCCGCGACCGGTCCGGTCGGCGCCGGGCCCCGTGCCTTCCACCCTCCGCGTCCCCGTGCTCATGTCCTACTCGCCGCGTTCTCCGAACTCGCGTCGCCGGATGAGCAGCGCGAGCAGCGCGCTCACCAAGGTGGCGCCGACGCCCACCCACATCGCCGCGTGCAGGCCGTCCATGAACGCCCGTGTCGAGGCGTCGGTGACGGCGGCCATGATTCGATCGCTCGTTCCCGGGATGACCGGTGTGAGGCCCTGCCCGACGATTCCCGGGTTCGCGGCCACCGACGCGGCGACCTCCCCGGGCACGCCCGCGGCGTCGAGCGCGCCGGGCAGCCCGCTGCCGACGGCGGCGATGACCACCGATCCGAGCACGGTGGTGCCTAGCACGCCGCCGAGCTGGTTCGCCGTCGTCTGCAGCCCCCCGGCGACACCGCCGTGCTCGATGGGCGCGTTGCCGACGATCGCCTCGGTCGAGGCCACGGTCACGAGACCCATCCCCAGTCCGAGGATGACGAAGTACGGCCACTGCTCGCCGTAGGGCGAGTCCGCCTCCAGGCCGGTGAGGCCGTAGAACGTGCCGGCGAGCATGAGCATGCCGGACAACAGCGGCCACCGGGGACCGAACCTCTCGGTGAGCAGGCCGCCGAGCGGCGCGCCGAAGGCGAACACCGCGGTGAGCGGCAGCATCCGTACCCCCGTCTCGACGGGACTGTAGTGGTGCACGTTCTGCAGGTAGAGGCCGACGAAGAAAAGCACCCCGTACAGCGCGAAGAAGCCGGAGACGACGAGCGCGACCCCCACCGACAGCGAGCGGGAGCGGAAGAGCGGCAACGGCAGCAGCGGGTCGGCCGCCCTGCGCTCCCGCAGGACGAACAGCCCGAGGAGAACGAGGCCCACGACACCGGGCACGAGCACGTACGGGGAGGTCCAGCCGTGTTCCTGCGTCCGGATCAACGACCAGACGACGAGGAGCAGGCCACCGGAGAGCAGCGTCACCCCGGGCAGGTCGAGTCCTCCGGTGCGCGTGGTCGCGCGGGTCTCCCGTACCCATCGCAGGGCGCAGAACGCCGCCACCAGGCCGAGCGGCAGGTTCAGAACGAAGATCGATTCCCATGAGACGTGCTCGACGAGCAGGCCTCCGACGATCGGGCCGGAGGCCGCGGCGAGCGCGGAGGCGCCTCCCCAGACGCCGATCGCCCGATTCAGCTCGGCCGGCGGAAAGGTCGCCCGCAGGATGGCGAGCGTGTTCGGCACGAGCATCGCGCCGCTGAGGCCCTGGAGCACGCGGAACGCGACGAGGATCTCGGTCGAGGCCGACAACGCGCAGCCGAGCGACGTGAGCGCGAAGCCGGCGACACCGATCACGAAGACACGTCGCCGGCCGAAGCGGTCACCGAGCTTCCCGCCGAGGATGAGCGCGACGGCCAGCGCGAGGAGATAGCCGTTCGTCACCCACTGCAGGCCCGCCAGGGAGGAGCCGAGATCTTTGGCGATGGTGGGATTCGCGACGTGAACGATGGTGCCGTCGAGACTGACCATCATGACGCCGAGGGCGACGGCGAGGAGGGTGAGCCGGTGTCGGCGCCGTGACGGGTGGCCGGTGCCCTCCGGAGACAGGCGATCGGCACCCTCCGGTGACGGGTGGCCGGTGTCCTCCGGCGGCGAATGGCCGGTGCCCTTCGGAGACGGCGTGACAGGCCGGTGGAGGTCGGGTGTGCTCATGGCGGGGAACTCCGGGCAGGAAGTGGGGATGCGAAGCGGTACATGACCGTACCACTTGGTACACGGGTGTTCCACTTCTTCGCCGACATGGCTAACCTTCCCTATGAGCAACAAGAAGGAGCCCCTTCGCTCCGACGCCAGGCGGAACCGGGAGGCCGTGCTCGCCACCGCGATGCGCGTGCTCAGCCAGAGACCCGAGGCGAGCATCCAGGAGGTCGCCGACGCCTCCGGCGTCGGCCGCACCACCGTCTACCGGAACTTCTCCACGCGCGAGGACCTCGTCCGCGCGCTCTTCGCGGTGGTCATCGAGGAACAACGCGCGACCGTCACCGCCGCCATCGCCGAGGGCGGTACGGCCACGGCGATCCTGCGCCGGCTCGGAACCGGAATCGTCGCGATCGGTGAGCGCTATCGCTTTCTCGACGCGCATCGCGACCTGGTCGTCGAGGATCCCCTGAAGCACCCCGCCCCGGACGAGCCGTTGCTCGCCTGGCTCGTGACCGCGCACGAACTCGGGCAGATACGGGCCGACCTGCCGCCGGACTGGGGATACGCGATGATCCGCGCCCTCGCCCTCGGGGCGAACGAGGAGGTCGTCGCGGGGCGCAGAAGCCCGGAGGAGGCGGGGCGTCTGCTCGGCGACACGCTGGCGCGAGCGTTCGCGGCGTAGCCCGTCCCGCACAGGTGGTGAGGCCCATTCCACGTGGTGGCGGGGCCCGTTCCGCACGGTGGCGGGGCCCGTTTCACGCGGTGGCGGGGCTCGCCCCGCGCGGGCCAGGAAAGGCGAGATGCCGTCCTGCCGGGTGATCCGCGCGCGGCGCTCGACGAACGGGCATCGGGCTGCGCGCGGTCCGGGAAGTCCTCGCCCGGCACCCGGGCGCATGGGAGGTCGCCTTCCAGGATGACAACGTCACCGCAGCACGTTTCTGGCACCGGGTCGGCGCCGAGCACGCTTGTGTGTCAGCACTCGCCGGACCGGCGCCCAGGAACAGCGCACAGCCGGTGAGAGCAGGTGGTCATCGCACTAGCCCATGGTCTTGGAGCCGTCCAGGGACTCGCGGATGATGTCGGCGTGGCCCGCGTGCTGGGAGGTCTCGGCGATGATGTGGAGCAGGACCTGGCGCACCGACCAGCGCGCGCCCGGCTCGAACCACGGCGCCGGCGGCAGCGGGTGGGAGACGTCGAGGTCGAGCGTCGCCGCCAGCTCGTCGGTCCTGCGGGCCACCTCCTCGTAGGCGTCGAGCAGGCCGGCCAGCGTCTCGCCCTCGAGCATGCGGAAGCGGTTCTCCCAGTCGGACTCCCCGCCCGTCATCGCCTCGGTGTCGCCGAGCGCGAAGCGCATCCACCTGGCCTCGATGTCGGTCACGTGCTTGATCAGGCCGCCCAGGCAGAGTGCGCTCGCGGTGGTGCGCAGCGCCGCCTGCTCGTCGGTCAGGCCGGCGACCGTGTGGCGCAGGAAACCCCGCTGCCTGGCCAGCGTCCACCGCAGCTCGGCGCGCTCACCGGTGATGGTCTCGTTCTCCGTCGTCACGCTGTCGGCCCTTTCAGGTCATCGGGGGTCAGAGAGTCAGGCGGGATCCCTGTTCTCACCTGTTCTCACAGGTTAGAAGGGCCCACCGACAATTTCGGCCGCCCCCGATCCGGGTCCGCCGTACGCCCGCCGGGATGTCTCCGGAGCGGATCCCGAGCGGGTCCCGGGCGGGTTCCAGGTGGGTTTCGGGCGGGTTCGGGATGGGTTCGGGGCAGGTTCGGGGCGGGCGGGCGCGGGGGAGGTCGGGCGGTGGCTCCGGGTCGAGGATGGGCCGAGCGTCTGCTTGGATGCTCGGCATGGACGTCACAGAGCTGCTGGCGGAGAAGCGGAACATCGAGGGCCTGAACCTTTCGGGGATGGCGCTGACCGATGTTCTGGCGGCGGAGCCGTACCGTTTCACGAACTGCGACCTGACGCGGGCCGATCTGAGCGAGGCCGATCTGGCGGGTCACGTCTTCGAGAAATGCGTGCTCGACGAGACCGACTTCCGGGGCTCCGACCTCGAAGGCGCCCGGTTCGAAGGCGGCGGAGGGGCGAAGACCAGGTTCGGCCGTGCCGAACTGACCGACGCGACCTTCGTCAACGCCGACCTGTCCGGTGCCGAGTTCGGTAACGCGCTGCTGACCGACGTGAACTTCACCGGCTGCCGGATGATCGGGGCCCGCCTCACCGGGGCCCGGGGCACGTCCTTCTTCCTCTCCCGTTCCAACCTCACCCTGGCCGACCTGTCCGGGTGCTCGTTCCGTAAGCACGAGCTGGAGGGCATCCGGTTCGACGAGGCCAACCTCGCCTCCTGTGACTTCACCGGTGCCGTTTTCACGGACTGCCGCCTCATCCGCGCCAGGGTGGTCGACACCAGGTTCACCAAGGCCGACCTGCGGGGCGCGGACCTCGGCGAGGTCGACGACGGGCAGCTCCGTGCCCTCACCGGCGCGATCATCAGCTCCAGCCAAGCCGCCGCCATTCTCGCCGTCCGTGGACTGACGGTGCTGTGAGGACCCCGCCGTGTGCTCACCCGCGCTGGAACCCGTGAAGCCCTGCGGATCCGGGGAGCCCTGCGGATCCGGGGAGCCCTGCGGATCCGGGGAGCCCTGCGGATCCGGGGAGCCGGCTCGGTCGGGTGGGCCCTGTTGAGGTGACGGGCGGGGCGGCCAGTACGCTCAAAATCATGTTCGACCAGCTCACCTGTCAGTGTCTCCTCTGCGTCGCGCACGATGTGGAGCTGGATGAGTTCGACCGCGACACCATGCGGAAGGTCCGTGAGCGCGGGTGGGTGGTGATCATGGTTCCCGAGGACGAGGACGGCCCGGGGTGGGCGTTCACGGTCGGGCTGTGGCACACGTTCCGCTCCCCCGAGACGGCCATGTTCGGGCTGGACATCGAGGTCATGCGGGACTGCCTGAACACCCTCGCCGACGAGATCGCCGCCGGGAACGGTCTCGTGGCCGACCAGGAACGGGACGACGTCATCAGGAACTACTCGGTCGTCACGAGGAACGTGGACCAGAGCTGGTACCGGTCGCTGTTCGGCATGGCGCTGCACTTCTACCAGAGGCCTCCGCTGCCCTTCATGGAGGTGGTCTGGCCCGACAACGCGGGCCGGTTCCCCTGGGACCCCCGCGCGACGCCGCGGCTGCGCGAGCTCCAGCCCTCGCTGTGGATCCCCAAGGACGACCACGCTCCGGGGCCGTGGACGAAGCTGCCGTGAAGGGCGGTAGCAGGTAGCGACAGGCGGCCCCGTACATCGTCCGCCCTGACGGGGAGTCCCGCCCTGACGGGGAGTCGGACGGCCTGGCGGGGAGTCGTACGGTCTGGCGGTGGTCGACGGCGTTCGACGGCGGCCTTCGAGAACGGTCTTCGGCAGGGCGGCCGCCGTACATTCGCGCCGACCAGGCCTATGACACCGCATCGCCGTACCGGCGCCCGGCACGAGCAACCCAGGAGGTGGCCGAGGGGTGAGCGTTCCAGGAGGAGCCCACCGCCCGTTCACCGTCACTTGACGTGAGCTGTCCACTGTTGAAGCACTGACCGGGGCCGTTCCCATATGGGAGGGGCCGGGACGCGGAAGAATGATCCCTGCCCGAACCTCCGGCGATTCCGGAGAAGCGAGTCATGCCTGACCAGGTCGAAGGCATGGGACAAGGGAGCACGTGATGCGCACCTACTTCGAGCCGGACGAGGACGAGGAGTTCGAGTCGGCCAAGGAGCTGCTGATCCGCCGCTGTCTGGCCTGGGCGGACGAGCGGGACATGCGGGCCGAGGTCGTGATGCTCTCGGCGGTCCTGGACTCGCGGCACCGCAGCCTGGACGGGCGGCTGGCGTACTGGGACCCCGTTCAGATACGGCGGTTCCTCCTGGAGTGGATTCCCCGGTATGTCGTGGCCGCCCAGGACGTGCTCGACGCCGGGCCGGAAAGCCTGCTGACGTTCCTGCGATACCTGACCGCCTCCGGTCTGCGCGATCCTCGGGGCGCGGGCCTGGCGGAGCTGGAGGCGGCCGTCGTCTCGGTCGCGGCGGAGTACCCCGCCGCACTGGTGGATCCGCTCCGGCAGAGCATCGGCAAGTTCTGGACGCGGACGGCGCTCGACAGTGGCGTCGATCTCACCGACCCCGCCGCCCTCGACAGGTTCCGACGGGACGTCAACGCAGGACGGATCCCCTACGACGCCGACATACTCGACAAGCTGAACATGGCCCGGTTCCTGGAACCGGAGGCCGAGGAGGAACGGGCTCTCGCCCAGCCTCCGGTGACCCTTCCCGGCGCTGCCGCCCTCTCCGAGGCGGCCGCCCGTAGTGAGACCGTACGGCGGCTCACCGCCCTGACCGAATGGGTGGGGACGGAGGGGCGCCCGCTCACCGCCACGGGCAACCTGAGGCTGGCCGACGCTCGCGCGCTGGCCGAACTGCTCGGCACCGGGGAGCAGGAGCTGAAGGTCCGCGGCTCGGCCGAGATGCGACAGGTCGGCCTGCTGATCGCCTGGGCGAAGAAGGCACGCCTGGTGCGGGTGAGCAAGGGGCGCCTGCTCCGGGTGGCCAGGGCCACGCCGATCCTGCGCGACCCGCGGGCCCTGTGGCGGCGCGCGTTCGAGACGTTCTTCGAGTTGGGTACCGCGGTCGGCGCCCCCGCCTCCGGGCGGGACGACCCCTCCATGCTCACCGAGCTGTTCGACGAACTGCTCCCCGATGTTCTGAACACCGTCTACGGCATGCCGGGCCCCGTCCCCGTGACCCGGCTTCAGGAGACCGTGTGGCTGACCTGCCAGGAATACTTCATGATCGAACCGGGTGAGGAGGAATCCCAGCAGGAGACGTGGCGCCGGCAGGTCGACCTGGACCTGGTCGCGGCGTTCGAGGTCCTGTCCGGCCTCGGAGCGGTCGAGCTGGGGCACGGGGTCGCGGACGAGCTGTACTCCAGCGACCTGCGGGGAGCGAACCCGCTTCTGCCTCCCGAGGCGTGCGAGCGGCTCCTTCTCCGCTTGGCCGAACCCGGCCCGCTGGTCCGGCTGTCGCCCCTGGGACTGAGCGCCGTACGGGAACGGATGCTCGCCGCGGGCAGGGACGCCCCGCTCGTCGGAGAGCTCGCCGACGCCCCGCCCGCGGAGCTACTGGGCGTGCTCGCCCAGCACTACACCCCGGAGAGCACCGTCGTCGAGCTGGAAGGCTGGCTGGCGAAGCACGGCGGAGACGTCGAGCCGCTTCTGGACGCGGTGCGCGGGTGTCCCTTCCGCACGCGGGCGGCCGCGCTGCTCAGGACACTCGTCGAGGCACGCACCGACGGCGGGTTGATACTCGAACGGCTGCGCCGCGATCCGGTGCTGGGCCCGATCGCCGTGACGACCCTCCTGGAGGCCGGAAGGCTGCGGCCCGAGGATCTCACCCCCGAGGAGCAGCTGTCACTGATGGCCGAAGGGCTGCTCGGCCTGCTGGAGCTGGGCGGCCCCGAGGCCGTCGCGGACGAGGTCACCGAGATGCTGGGCGAAGACGCCCTCGGGATGATCGAGGCGGTGCTGAGCGCGGGCCATCCCGCGGGCGCGGCCATGGAGGAGTTGCGCACGCTGGTGGCCGAACCGATGCGGGCCCGGTCTCACCGGTTGCGTCTCGTGCACGGCTCGGCCCACGGGTCACGTGGTCGCCGCGGCGGGCACACCAAGCGCGGTGGGAAGCGCAAGCGCTGAGGCCTTTCGAGCCGGGACCTTTGAATCCGCCAGGGCCTTTGAAGCCGGAACCTTCGAAGCCGCCACGTCCCATGGCCGCCTGACACGAACGGCCATGGGACCGCCGATCCGCCGGATCCCACCGGACTCAGACCCGCCCGCGTCGCCGCCCCCTCCGCCCCCTCCGCCCCAGGGCCTGACGCTCGTACGGAACAGCCTTCCTCGCCGCGGCGGGAATCGCAGGAGTGGCACGCCATCGCGGAGGAAACCGCGCTCGAAGTCGTGGAACGTGCCATATTTCATGGATTTGCGAACACCAGAGCGACCTGCAATTTTTGTGCGATTGTTGGTCCGGTGTTCACCTACGGGGAGGGGTCCGGTGTCGAAACCGACGTTCCGGGAACGGTCGCGATACTGGTTCGACAACACCATGTCGAGGGGCACGGTCGCCCTGATCGGCTGGCTCGCCCTCATCTCCCTGGGGCTGATTTTACTCGTCACGCTGCTGAGCCTGTGGCTGACCCCGCGCGACGCCGCCAAGAACAGCGGTTTCCTCGGTGTGCTGTGGATGTCGCTGATGCGCACGCTGAGCCCCGGCAAGATCGCCAGCGACAGCGGGAGCACGCCGTTCATCGCGCTGATGTTCGTCGCGTCCATGGGCGGCCTGTTCATCGTCAGCGCCCTGGTCGGCGTGCTCTCCAACGGGCTCAAGAGCAAGTTCGAGCAGCTGCGCAAGGGTAAGTCGCGGATCATCGAGACCGGGCACATCGTGATCCTGGGCTGGTCCGAGCAGGTTTTCACGATCGCCGCCGAGCTGGTCCAGGCGCACGCGAGCGACAACGGGTCGGTCATCTCGATCCTGGCCGACAAGGACAAGCTCGACATGGAGGACGACATCCGGCGGCACGTGCCCGACACCGGCCGGACCAAGCTGGTCTGCAGGACCGGGCGGCCGACCGAGCCCGCCGACCTCGACCTGATGAACCTCGACTCCGCCCGCTCCGTGGTCGTCCTGTCCCCGCAGGGCGACGACCCGGACGCGCACGTCATCAAGACACTGCTGGCGCTGGCCAAGCGCGCGGGCGACCACCCTCCGGTGGTGGCCGCGATCGCCCGTACCGCGAACATGGCCGCCGCCCGGCTGGCGGGCGGCCCCGACGTCCTCCTGGTCGACTCCGACGACACCGCCTCCCGGCTCATCGTGCAGTCGTCGCGGCAGTCCGGCATGTCCGTCGTCTGCATGGACCTGCTCAACTTCGACGACGGGGAGATCTACCTGCGCTCGGACCCCGACCTCACCGGGATGACGTACGGCCAGGCGCTCCCGGCCTACCAGACCGCCACGGTCATCGGCCTGCGCGGCCCCGGCGGCGTCCTGCTGAACCCGCCCGCGGACACGATGATCACCGCCGAGGACGAGGTCATCGTGATCGCCCACGACGACTCGCTGATCCATCTGGCCGACGGCATGCCCGAGGCCCTGGAGGAGTCGATCGTCTCGGCCGAGCACGTCCGGCCCGGCCCCGAGCGGACCCTCGTCCTGAACTGGAACGGCCGGGGCCGTCAGGTCGTCCGCTATCTCGACGGCTACGTCTCCCCCGGTTCCGTGCTGGACATCGCCTCCGACCACCCCGACGCCACGGTCCCCTTCGAGGGACTGGTCAACCTGACGGTGAACGCCAAGGAATGCGAGACCACCGACCGCTACGCGCTGGAGTCACTGGGCCTGGGCGTCTACCAGCACGTGATCGTGCTCTCCGACGACCGCTATCCCACCGAGCACGCCGACACCCGTACCCTGATGACCCTCCTGCAACTGCGCGACATGCAGGCCACGCTGGGCGAGCGGTACTCGATCGTCAGTGAGATGCACGACGAGAACAACCGGAGCCTGGCCGAGGTCACCGAGGCCGACGACATCGTGATCAGTGACACGGTCATCGGCCTGCTGCTGGCCCAGCTCGCCGAGAACAAGCACCTGGCCGAGGTGTTCGGCTACCTCTTCGACTCGCGGGGCTCGGAGATCTACCCGCGCCCCGCCTGCCGGTACGTCCGTACGGGAGAGCCGGTCAGCTTCGCCTCGGTGATTGAGTCGGCCAGGCGCCGGGGCGAGACCGCGATCGGCTACCGCCTGGCGGAGCGGGTGAACGAGGCCCCGCACTTCGGCGTCGTGCTCAACCCCGACAAGTCCCGGCCGCTGCGCCTGGGCGAGGGCGACTCGGTGATCGTCCTCGCCGAACGCTGACCGTCACCGCCCCGGGAGAAGGAGGACGCCCTCGAACCGATCACGGTCGACCGCTGACCGTACGCCTGGGGTCCCCGTGGTGCTCAAGAAAAACCGGGCGGATACGGCGTGCGCGTCCGGCCAGTCTCTGACGTGACTTGACGTGACTTGGCAGGCACCGAACTCGGTGGGCAGAGGACGCCCGGTGATCTCGCGGTGTGGCCCCGCTTGACCTTGACACGGTGACAAGGCCTTCACTGTCGCCAAGGAGGTGGTCCCGATGGCCATGCCGAGACAGGACACGGTGGCAGTGCAGGTGTCATGACCATGATCTACAAGTCCGAGGCCGGTGGACGCGAGCTCCTCGGCCACTACCGGCGGGTGCTGGACGCCTGGCCGGTTCCCGCCGAGCACGTACGGGTGCCGACTCGCGAGGGCGAGACCTTCGTCCTCGTCTCCGGCCCGCGGGACGCGCCGCCCCTGGTGCTGCTGCACGGCTCGGGCGCGAACACGTCGATGTGGCGAGGGGATGTCGCCACCTGGTCCCGGTACTTCCGCACGTACGCCGTCGACCTCGTCGGCGAGCCGGGCCTGAGCGCGCCCTCGCGCCCCGCCCTGGACTCCGACGCCGTGTCACTCTGGCTGGACGACGTACTGGAAGGGCTCGGGATCACCGACGCCGCGTTCGTCGCCACGTCCCTCGGCGGCTGGATGGCCCTGGACTACGCCATCCGCCGTCCGGAACGGGTGACCCGCCTGGCCCTGTTGTGCCCCGGCGGCGTGGGACGGCAGAAGGTCGGCTGGATCTTCAAGGCCCTGCTGACCCGCCCGTTCCGGCGCGGTGGACTGCGCGAGTCGGCGATGGCCGTCGCGGGACTGGACGGGGAGAGGCACCGGCAGGCACTCGACGCCGTCGTCCTGACGTTCACGCACTTCAACCCGCGCAGGGAGAGGCTCCCGGTGTTCCCCGACGACGCGTTGCACGGCCTCCCCATGCCCGTACTCGTCATCGTCGGTGGCCGTGACGCCATGCTCGACTCCCACCAGACCGTACGGCGCGTCCGTGAGTGCGTCTCGCACTCGACCGTGATCCTGCTCCCCGAGGTCGGTCACGCCATCTTCGGCCAGGCCGAGCCGATCGCCGAGTTCCTCCGGGCCTGAAGTACGGCTCCGGCCGGGATACGGCCGGAGGCGACCATGAGCCGATCATGTTCGTAATCCCGGAAGCAGGCCGGAGCCTCTCCTCGGCCCGGGGGTCTTCCGGCCCTCACCGTCGCCCCGCCGCCGGTCGGGGAAGGAACGGGAGAAGATCCGTTGTTTTCCCGCCAGGGGAGTAGGATCCGGCCGTCCCCGCCTGTCGGAGGACAGGGGATGAACACCGATTCGAGGAGAAACCGATGGCCCGGTACGGAATCCTGGTCTACTCGCCGGCCCCGGCCGACCCGATGGCCCTCACACCCGACCAGATGAGGCTGCTGGAGCGCTACCCCGCCCAGGTCGAGGAGCTGGGCGGCCGGATCGTCACCGGGTTCGCGCTGCACCCCAGCACCACGGCCACCTCGGTCCGCGGCGACGTGGTCACCGACGGCCCGTTCGCCAAGGCCGATGAGGTCGTCACCGGGTTCTACGTCCTGGAGGCGCCCGACCTGGACGCGGCCCTGCGCATCGCCAAGCTCAACCCGGTCGTCCGGGACGGCGGCGTCGAGGTCCGGCCGCTGTTCGCCGGGTGAGCGGCGACGGTTGGGGCTCAGATTGATCTGACGCCACCGGCCGACTCAGAATCGATCTTCGATGTGGTAGACGGGTGGACGCACCTCCTTTCCGGCTTCGGGCGTCTCCCCCTCCGATACGGCGAAGGCCGCGGTCCCCGAACCCGGCCTAGTCCACCAGCTCGATGATCCGCTCGATCACCCTCTCACGCAGGGCCTGCGGCAGGGTCACGCCCGGCGTGACGTCGTAGCCCCACAGCCCGTCCGCGGCCATGCGTGCGATGAGGCAGAGCAGGGTCCGCTCATCGGATCCGGCGTCACCGTCCTCGGGGAACCAGCGCTCGCTCAGCCGTACCCACGGCGCGACCCAGTCGGGCTCATGCGCGCCCTCGGCCATCAGGCGCAGGTCGAGCCGGGTCGGTGTGGCGGTCGTGGCGCGCACGTACGCGATCGTGCGTTCTCTCTCGGTCGCCTCGGCGGGGTCCTTGCCGAGCGCGCGGCGCATCGTGGCCTCGGCCTGCCCGGCGAGGTGGGTGTGGATGCCCGTGATCAGATCGTGCTTCGTCGGGAAGTGGTAGATCAGGCCGCGCTTGGTGACTCCGGCCTCGGCGGCCACGGCGTCGAGGGTGAGCGCCGCCACTCCGTGCTCCTCGATCACGTGTAGCGCGGCCTCGATGATCGCGGGCCGAGCGCTCGGTCGTGCCATGGCAACCTCCTCACCGGGCTCCAAACTATACCAAGTGGTGAAGTAACCTACTTGGTGAAGTAATCGAGATGGAGACCCCATGACCACCCTCCGCGCCGGAGGCCGCACCTGGGTCGGCCTCGCCGTCCTCGTGCTGCCCATGCTGCTCATCGCCATCGACGGCATGGTGCTGCTGTTCGCCCTGCCCGCGATCACCGAGGAGCTGTCGCCGACCGGCACCCAGCAGCTGTGGATGCTGGACATCTACTCGCTGATGATCGCCGGGCTCCTCATCACCATGTCGTCCCTGGGCGACCGGATCGGGCGCCGGCGGCTCCTGCTCGTCGGCGCGGTCGGGTTCGCCGGGGCGTCCGTGCTCGGCGCGCTCGCCACCGCCCCCTGGATGCTGATCCTCTCCCGCGCGCTGCTCGGCGTCGCCGGATCGACGATCATGCCCTCGACGTTGTCGCTGATCCGCAACATGTTCCTCGACCGCGGCCAGCGCCGTACCGCGATGGCGGTCTGGGCGGCGATGGCGGCCGCGGGCGCGGCCGGCGGCCCGATCGTCGGCGGGTGGGTCATCGAGCACCTGAGCTGGCACGTCGCGTTCCTCATGAACATCCCCGTGATGATCGTACTGCTCGCCCTCGCGCCGATCTTCGTGCCGGAGAGCCGCAATCCCGAGCCCGGCCCGATCGACGTCGTGAGCATCGTGCTGTCGCTGGCCGGGATGATCACGCTCGTCTACGGCATCAAGACACTCGCCGAACAGAAGCACGTGCCCGCGGCGCTGGTGTGCCTCGTCACCGGCCTGCTCCTGGTCGCGCTCTTCGTCCGGCGGCAGCTGCGCCGCGAGACCCCCATGATCGACGTGCGGCTGTTCCGTGTCCGCGCGTTCTCCGGTGCGGTGACCACCGACCTTGTCTCGGTGCTCGCGATGATCGGCTCGCTGTTCGCGCTCACCCAGTACCTGCAACTGGTGGTCGGCCTCAGCGCGATCGAGTCGGCGCTGTGGCTGCTGCCGCAGGCCGCGGTCTCAGCGGTCGCCGGGTTCATCGCCGCCGCGCTCGTGCGCCGTATCCCGGCGTCCGTGCTCGTCGCGGCCGGCATCCTCGTCACCGCCGCGGGATTCTCGATGCTGCTCGGGCTCACCCCCGGCAGCGGGGCTGCGCCGGTCGCGATCGCGCTGTGCCTGGTCGGGCTCGGAGCGGGCGTCGGCATGACCCTCACCAACGACATCATCATGAGCTCGGTCCGGGGCGAGCACGCCGGCCAGGCCGCCGCGATCAGCGAGACCGCCTACGAAATGGGCACGGCGCTCGGCACCGCGATCTTCGGCTCCATCCTGATGGCCTTCTACCGCGGCGACGTCGCGGGAGCGGCCGGCCTCGCCCTTCCGGCAGGCAGCGCCGACGCCGCCGGGGAGACGCTCGCGGCCGCGCTCGCGATCGCCGCCGACCTCGGCGGCTCGGCGGGTCAGGCTCTCGCCGCCCTCGCGACCGGAGCGTTCACCGACGCGCTGGCGTGGACCGGCGGCATCGGGGCGGTGCTCCTGCTCGGGACCGCGATCTTCTCCGGAATCACGTTGCGGGGAGTGTCGGCGCACGCCGACCTCACCGAGATCGAGCACTGAGCGCGACGAACGCCCCGGCGCGAGCGCAACCGGTCCCCGCACGTCACGACGCCTACCGGCCGCCCGGCCCGCGACCGCGACGCCTCCGCGCCCGGCCGCCCGCTCAGGCGATCAGGTCACCGGTCGGGTCGTCCGTCCGGCCCTCGGCCTGGGCCTGGGCCTGGGCCTGGGCCTGGGCCTGGGCCTGGGGCTGGGGCGGGGGCGGGCTCTCCGGCCGGGAGGCGGCCCGGAAGCGGGCCGCCTCCTGATAGGCCGTGATCACGGCGCCGGACATGGCGATCGGCACGATCAGAAGAAAGATGAGGGACGCTGTCAGGCCCAGAGCGTCCAACAGGATCAGGAGCACGACGGGTGCGACGATCCCACCGGTGACCCACTCGGCGGGCTTTCCGGGGAGGTTCAAAACCATTCCGTCCGTTCGTACCAGGGCCCCTGAAGGTGCGTGTAACCGACTTCGTGCTCCTGCGGGGGCTCGCCCTTGGGGCTCCACGCCAAGTCGTGGGAACCGAGGAAACCCGTGTCCTTCAGGTAGAAGAAGACGACGTCGTCGACCCGCCGCACAGCCGACACGGGGTACAGTCCCACCCATCCCCCGTCGCTCTCGGGTTGCCTCCCTGCCACGATCTCCCGGGCGAGGTGCTCCATGCTCGCCTCCGACAGCGCGAAGCGGGCGGTGTAGGGGACATTGAACGCCACGAGGCCGATCGCGATCAGTCCGACGACGGGCACCACCGCCCAGCGGAGCCAGTACCTGCGCAGGGTGGGACGGCCGTCCGCGCGGAACAGCCCCACGACGAAACGGGGAATCCAGATGACGGCGACTCCCAGCCCCAGCAGGGCTCCCAGGGTCGTCGTCACGAAGTAGCCGCCGGGAACGCTCGTGCCGTACAGCAGGAGGAGGGCCGAGAGTGCGATGGCGGGGATCAGCAGGCGCCCCGGTGGACCGGTCAGTACGCGGGTGAGCGTCGGCAGGCTCGGTTCCGCGAATCGCGTCATCGGCGAGTCCAGCGGCCACTCAGGGGCATTTCCGAACATGGCGCAATCTAACGCGCCAATGATCGAGATGACCAGCGCCCGTCCGTCACCTCAGGGGAGCGCCGCATCGGCGTGAACGACGGTTCGGGGCGGTATGGACGATGCGGGCACCCGGGGACGGCGTGCCAGGAGACTCCGCTGAGCGGGTTCCGGCGGGCCGCCCCGAGCGCCGCGGCCGGACTAAGCGGCAGTGATCATGAAGGCCAGACCCAGCAGGACGACGACGGGGATCAGCCACACCACGGCCTCGACAGCGAACTCCTTGTACACGGTCAATTTCTCCCTTTAAGTCCCACTAAATCCATAAAACTGGCCATGCGAAGCATATGTGCATCTGAGAGTGGTCCCGCACCCGGCCCTCCACCACGGAGACCCACCGGCCGCACACCCCGCCCCGAGAGCTACCCGCGTCCCCTTTCGGAGGATCCCCCAGCATCCCACCGCTTCGCTAAATGTAGTGTTATGACTACTTTTAGTGAAGGAGTGGGATGATGACGGACTCGCATCACGAGCACGAGGACATCCTCGGCAAGCAGCTCGTGCTCGGCACGGGCTTCACCGAGGAGGATCGCCACGAGATCCTCGAACGGCTCACCCCCGTTGGGAAGCGGCTACGCTCCTACCCCGGTGATTCGGTGGAGCTGCGGCTGAGCATCAAGAACCGTGGTGAGGAGACGCAGCGGCTGACCCTTGAGTGCGTTCTCCCCGGTGTGGAGCCCCTGGTGGCGAACTCGGAGCGGCCCGACCTGTCCAGCGCGCTGACCGAGGTCCGCGAGGACATGATCCATGAGTTGGAGCGGGTGAAGACCCGGCGGGATCCACGCCACGACCGCCCCCACCGACCGTGACCCGCCCCCGCCACCACGTCCCGTGATCCCGATCCTCTCGATCCCGATCCTCTCGACGCTCTCGGGCGCCCTCGGGCGCCCCACTCCGTGAGGCCCCGCCGTGCCGAACCTCTCGAAGCGTCGTTCTCCGGACCGCTCCCGGGAACGTCGACCGGGTGACGCGCCGCTCATCGGCGCCGGCCGGGTCCGTCCCGCCACTCGCCGTACCGGCGCCGCAGAAGACCTCCGCACGGCGAGCGGTCGAGCACGGAAGCCCCTCCGCACGGCGAGCGGTCGAGTGCGGAAGCGCCCTCCGCGCGACGAGCCGTCGAGCACGGAAGCCCCTCCGCGCGACGAGCCGTCGAGTGCGGAAGCGCCCTCCGCGCGGCACGCGTCCGAACACATGACGAGCGGTCAAGCGCGGAAGCACCTTACGCACGACCAGCCGTCGAGGCGGAGGTCACCGCCCCTTGGCCGAGGCGTCCTCCAGGGGCTGGTCGGGAGCCGCGGAGCGCAGCCAGCGGGTGCCGTACGGCTCCAGCTTGAACCTCACCCGGCCGTCCTTCGGGAGGTCGAGTGTGCCGTCGACCAGCAGGTCGGTCAGCACCCGGTGGCCGTCCACGCCCTTGAGGACGAAGTCCACCTCGGCCTCGCGGTCGGCGAAGTTGTGGACGGCGACCACGGTGCCGCCTTCCGCGTCGGCTCTGTGGACCAGTACGGCGTCGTCCCCGGAGGCCAGGACGTCGTAGTCGCCCCAGGCCAGTTCGGGGGACTCCCGGTAGCGTTCGACGAGCATCGTGATCCAGTGGAGCAGGGAGTCCGGGTCGCGGCGCTGGGCGTCGACGTTGACGTTGCGCGGGCCGTACCTGCCGGTGGGGGACGGGACGGGGGTCTTCGGGCGGACGGGCGAGAAGCCGCCTTCGGGGGTCCACTGCATCGGGACCCGGACGGCCATGCGGCCCTCGCCCTTCAGGTTCTCGCCGAGGCCGATCTCCTCCCCGTAGAAGAGCACCGGGGTGCCTGGCAGGGAGAACAGCACGCTGTAGGCCAGTTTGAGCCGCCGTAGGTCGCCGTCGAGCATCGGGGGCAGGCGGCGGCGCAGGCCGCGGTCGAAGACCTGCATGCTCTTGTCCGGGCCGAAGGCGTCGAAGACCTCCCGGCGTTCGGCGTCGGTGAGCTTGTCCAGGGTCAGTTCGTCGTGGTTGCGGATGAAGGTGGCCCAGTGGGAGTCCTTCGGCGGGGCCGGCCGCTGGCTCAGGGCGTCGGCGAGGGCCTGGGGGGTCTTGCGGGCCATCGACAGGTGGAAGCGCTGCATGCCGATGAAGTCGAAGCACATCGTGACCTCGTTGCCGTTGCCGTCGCCGAAGTACTTCATCAGGTCGGGGTAGGGCAGGTTGACCTCGCCGAGCAGGATGGATCCGCCGTCGCGGCGGTTCATGAAGGCGCGCAGGTCGGCGAGGAAGGAGTGCGGATCACCGCTGATCCCCTCGATCAGGAACGGCACCGCGTCGACCCGGAAGCCGGACAGGCCGAGTTCCATCCAGAATCCGAGGATGCGGGCGATCTCGTCGCGGACCTCGGGGTTGTCCAGGTTCAGGTCGGGCTGGAAGCGGTAGAAGCTGTGCAGGTAGTACTGGCCGGTCTTCTTGTCCGGTTCCCAGACGCTGTTCTCCCTGTCGGGGAAGACGATCGCCCCGGGGTCGACCGGGTCGGGGTCGTCCTTCCAGACGTACCAGTCTCGTTTGGGCGAGTCGCGGCTGGATCGGGACTCCTTGAACCAGGGGTGCTCGTCGGAGGTGTGGTTGACCACCAGGTCGGCGATGACCCGGATTCCCCGGTCCCTGGCGGTCCGCATGAACTCCACGAAGTCCCCCAGCGTGCCCAGACGGGGGTCGACGGAGTAGAAGTCGGTGATGTCGTAGCCGTCGTCGCGTCCCGGGGTGGGGAAGAACGGCATCAGCCAGACACAGGTCACGCCGAGCCGGTCGAGATGATCGACCTGCTGGGTGAGTCCCCGGAAGTCTCCGATGCCGTCGCCGTTGCCGTCCTTGTAGGTCTCGACGTCCAGGCAGTAGACGACGGCGTTCTTCCACCACAGATCGGCCGTGTTCGTCAGTCGCATGCGCCCCGCACTACCCGAGCCGAATGCCTTTATAGAGATTTATTACCAGCAAACCGCTTTATATCCGCCGATCCGGCGGTGACCGGCGGACATGTCCCGGCCAGGACGGCTACGGTGGAGGCGGAACCCCGAAGGAGGAAGATGCGGCAGCCGAGGCACGGCGCGGCCCTGAGCTGGCTGCTGGCGCTGCTGTTCCCGCTGCTCGTGGCCGGAGGACCGGGCACGGGCGCCGCGACCGTCCTCCTGCGGCATCCGGCGGTCGTCTCGATCGCCGCCCCGCAGCATCCGCTGTCCCACCAGGTGCCCGCCGCCGAGCGGCGGCACGACCTCGCCGCGGCCCTCACCGGAACCGCGGCCGGAGGCGGGAGCGGGAGCGGAGGCGGAGGCGGTCACCCGGTCGCGGCCCCTCCGCCGGATCTCCCGCGCCACCTTCTCGCCACCGGCTCCGGCTCCGGTCCCGCGGGCGGCGACGTTCCACGCCCGCTGCCGACCCCGCCGGTCGGGCCGGCCCGGGCCCCGCCCTCCACAGGCGCCTGACCCACCCCGGAACCGCTCCGGGGGTTTCGCCGTATCCGCGAACACCCCGGAACCGCTCGGGGCGCTTCGCCGTACGCGCGAACGGTCAGGCGACTCCTTCCCGGTTTCCCGGCTTTCCCGGTACAGCCCGGCTCCCCGGCGTGATCCGGCCCCCGGCCACGGCCTCCCCGGCCCGTGCCCCGGTTCCCCGTCACGCTCTGGTCCCGGCCTGACCCGGTTTCGGCGTGATCCGGTTTCCGGTCCGACCCGGTCTCCGGAGTGATCCGGTTCCCCCGGCGTGGCCGGGGTCGCCCGGGTGTCTCGCCGTACCCGAAAACCTCTCAGCCTGTGGAGGCTCCCATGTCGCGTGCCCCCGTGGTGCGCGCGGTGACGGCGCTCACCGTCATCGCCCTATCCCTGTTCATCGCGTTGACCATGACGCCACGCCTGGGTCTCGACCTGCGCGGCGGCACCCAGATCGTGCTGGAGACCAAAGACTCCCCCACCACCAAGGCCGACGCCGAGGCCACCGACCGCACCCTTGAGGTACTGCGCCGCCGGGCCGACGCGCTGGGCGTCGCGGACGCTCCGCTGGCCCGTTCCGGCGAGCGGCGCATCATCGTGGAGCTGCCCGGCGTGCAGGACCCGGCCAAGGCCGCCGAGGTCATCGGCAAGACCGCGCAGCTCACCTTCCACCCCGTCATCGCCCAGGCCGACGAGACGACGAAGGCGAAGAACGGCGAGCAGATCATCTCCGACGAGGACGGCGCCAAGCTGCTCGTCGGCCCGGCCCGGCTGACCGGGAACGGCGTCAGCGACGCCGAGGCGGGGATGGACGTCCAGCGGGGGGGCGGCTGGTTCATCACCCTGGACTTCCGCGACGAGGGCCGCAAGGAGTGGGCGAAGCTGACCGGTGAGGCGGCGTGCAACCCGTCGGGCGACCCCAAGCGGCGGGTGGCCATCGTGCTCGACTCGAAGGTCCTCATCTCACCGCAGGTGAACGAGGACGTGGCCTGCGGCGTGGGGCTGACCGGCGGCTCGACCCAGATCACCGGCTCCTTCAGCACCGAGGAGGCGCAGAACCTGGCCGCCCTGATCAAGGGCGGCTCGCTGCCCGTGCCCGTGGAGATCGTCGAGCAGCGGACCGTGGGCCCGACGCTCGGCGCGGCGGCCATCTCGGCCAGCGCCGAGGCCGCCGTCATCGGCGTGGCGCTCACCGCGCTGTTCATCATCGTGACCTACCGGCTGACCGGACTGATCGCCGTCGTCGCCCTGCTCTGCTACGCGCTTATCTCCTACGCGGCGCTGGTCGCGCTCGGCGCCACACTCACGCTGCCGGGCCTGGCGGGCTTCGTGCTCGCGATCGGCATGGCCGTGGACGCCAACGTGCTGGTCTTCGAACGGGCCAGGGAGGAGTACGCCGCGGGACCGCGACTGCGGCCCGCGCTGGAGAAGGGCTTCCGCAACGCGTGGAGCGCGGTGGCCGACTCCAACATCACCACGCTGCTCGCGGCGGGGCTGCTGTTCTTCCTCGCCTCGGGCCCTGTGCGGGGCTTCGGCGTCACACTGAGCATCGGAGTGATCGCCTCCCTGCTCACCGCGATGGTGATCACCCGGGTCCTGGCCCAGTGGGCGGTGGCGCTGCCCTCCGTGGCCAGGCGGCCCCGGATCACCGGCCTGGCGCAGAGCGGCCGGGTCCGCGAGTGGCTGACCGCCCGGGGGCCCGACCTGATGCGGCGGCGGGTGCCGTATCTCGTGATGACCGGTGTGCTGGTCGCGGCGGCCCTGGCCGGGGTCGCGGTCAGGGGCCTCAACTTCGGGGTCGAGTTCACCGGCGGCAGGCTGATGGAGTACTCCACGAGCGTGCCGCTGAGCGCCGACGCCGCCCGCGAGCTGGTCGGCGAGGCGGGGTTCCCGAGCGCGGTCGTGCAGTCGTCGGACACGGGCGTCTCGGTCCGGACGGGCCAGATCGGGGCGGCCGACGAGGCGAAGATCAAGACCGCGCTGGAGGGCGCGGGCGGGCAGGTCACCAAGGAGCGCGACGAGCTCATCGGGCCGAGCCTCGGCGACGAACTACGCCGCAACGCGCTGATCGCGCTGGGCGTCGCGCTCGCCGCCCAGCTCGCCTACCTGGCCTTCCGCTTCCGCTGGACGTTCGGCCTGGCGACGGTACTGGCCCTGATCGCCGACGCGTCGATCGTGATCGGCGTGTTCGCGTGGCTGGGCAAGCCGATCGACGGGGTCTTCCTCGCCTCGATGCTCACGGTGATCGGCTACTCGGTCAACGACAAGGTCGTGGTCTTCGACCGCGTCCGCGAGCTGTGGGGGGCGCGGCGCAAGGCTCCGTTCTCCGAGGTGGTCAACACCGCGATCCTGCAGACCGTGCCCCGCACGGTGAACACGGGTCTCGGCGCGCTGTTCATCCTCGCCGCGCTGGCGGTGCTCGGCGGCGACTCGCTGACCGACTTCGCGGTGGCGCTGCTGATCGGCATCATCGTGGGCACCCTGTCCTCGGCGCTGGTCGCGGCACCGCTGGCGATCGAGTTCGAGAAGCGCGGTACGGCCCCGCCGCCGCGCCCCCAGGGCAAGCGGACCTCCCGGGTCCGGGAGGGGTCGGGAGCCGTGGTCTGACCGGCGTGGGCACACCCCGGTCCCGGAGCGTTCCGCCGGGACCGGGGCTTTCCCGTGGGAACCGGGGCTTTCCGTGGGAACCGGGGCTTTCCCGTGGGAGGGGAGGGGCCGCTAATGTGCGTGGGGTCTGATTTCCCTGCTGCCGAAAGGCGGATGCACCCGTGGCGGACGACTACGCGACGACGTTCAAGATCCTCGATGTCGACGGCGACGGCCTCATCTCGGCCGTCGAGATGACGCGTCTCATGGAGGTGCTCGGCCAGCCGATCACCCCCGAGGGCGCCGCCGAGGCCATCGCCAGGATCGACCTGGACGGCGACGGTCTCATCTCCCTGGAGGAGTTCGCCGGTTATCTCCAGTGGGCCTCCAACAGGTCCTGACGACCCCGGCCCTCCCGCCGGAGGCGTGACGTGTCGCGGTGAGACGGGAACACGACCCGCTCATCGCCGGGAACGCCGGTGACGCCGGAATGCGCACCGGAACGGGTCCGAGACACGAGGCGTGCTCCGGCGGGAGGAACGGGCCGCGGAATTCGGTGGTCCCGGAAAGCCGGCGGGCGTCATCCCTCACCGGCCGACGTGGTCGCGCGGATCTCCGGCCCCATGAATACCTACTCGCTTTTAAGACGATTTTGGGGGATTTAAATGAGCAAATCCCTGCACCGACCAGGCAGTACGGTAAAGCATTCGCCCCTGGCTCCCGGAGCTATTGACTCCCTGTCGACGGCCCAATAACTTAAAGTAGCCAAGCGGTTTCAAAATGGAGCGGAGGGGTAAGGTTCGATGCGTCACGTGGCCACACCACCCGTTCACGATCGAGGTGGCGCATGACGACCGCCGTCCTGGAGCGCGTCACACTCCGTTTCACCCTGCTCGACACGAACGGCAACGGCTATGTGGAGGCCGGTGACTTCGAGCGCCTGGCGAGGCGGATCATCGAGTCGGTGGCCGAGCCGATGGGTTCCGCGAAGGCGCTGGCGGTCCTCGAAGGGCATCGGCGCTACTGGCGAAGCCTGGCGGACGGTCCGGGCGCCGACCACGGCGCAGACGGTCCGGGCGCCGACCACGGTGGGGTCAGCCTCGGCGAATACGTCACCCGCGTCGCCGGTCCCGAGCGTTTCGACGACGCCCTGCGGGAGTACGCCGAGTCGCTCGCCTCCCTGGCCGACGTCAATGACGACGGATTCATCGAGCACGCCCATTTCGTCGCCTGCATGCTCGCCATCGGATTCCACCCCGACAAGATCGACGCCGTGTTCAGGGACCTCGACCCCCACGGCATGGGCAAGGTCGCCACCGGTGCCTGGATAACCTCCATCAAAGATTTCTACGTCAGCGAAAGAACGGACATCCCCGCTCAGCATCTGCTGGCCACTCCCGGCCTGAGCTGACCCGGATTCCGCGCAGCGGATCGGCCGCGCTCCCCGCCGCCCGCCATCCGGCCCGCTCCCCGCGACAGCGCCGAGCAGGCGGAGCCGACAGGCACGCGACCGGTCTCCGAGATCCTCCATCCGGCTTTCTCCGCGGGAGGTGAGACATGGCCGGAGGTCTCGCACGTGAAGTGATCCGGTCGATGAGACCGGTGTTCCCCTCCGAACCCCGTCCAGGACGCCACGACCTGATCGATCCGAGGGACGACGAGGATCCCTCCGGCGGCCCGCAACGGCACTGTCCGGACGACGCGAGCGGCGACCTCACCGCCGCGTACACCCGTGCCCTGCCCGCCTCGGCCTTCCTCCGGCTCACGGAGACGTGCGGGCGGGCGTGGGACCGGACGGACCTCGTCCACGAGCGCGTCGCCGCCTGGACCCTGGGGCGCCGACGGTGACCGGGTTCCCGGGCAGCCGGGTGGGCGGGGCACTGTGCGAACCCCGGGGGGCCAGACACCCCGTGGCCGTGATGACCGACCGGATCGCCGACATCTTCGTCGACCTGGGCTACCGGATCGCCGAGGGACCCGAGGTCGAGGCCGAGTGGTTCAACTTCGACGCCCTCAACATGGACGACGGTCACCTCTCCCGCGCCCTGGACCACGCCTTCTTCGTCGCGGACCCCACGGGATCCGGGCGCAGGTCGGGGCTGGTGCTGCGGGCGCACACCTCGCCGGTGCAGGTGCGGGAGATGCTCGGCTCCTCCCCGCCGATCCGGATGGTCTGCACGGGACGCGTCTTCCGTCCCGACCCGGCCGACGCCACCCACAGCCCGGTCTTCAGCCAGGTCGAGGGGCTGGCCGTCGACCAGGACCTGACCATGGCCGACCTGCGGAGCACGCTGGACTACTTCGCCTCCTCGGTGTTCGGCGAGGGCACGGTGACGCGGCTGCGCCCCCACCGGTTCGCCTACACCGACCCGTCGGCCGAGGTGGACGTGGCGTGCGCCGTCTGCCGTGGCGGGCGGGGACGCGGCGTGGGAGAGCCGTGCCGTACCTGCGGCGGTGAGGGGTGGATCGAGTGGGGCGGCTGCGGGATGGTCCACCCGCGGGTGCTCGCCACGTGCGGCATCGACCCGGACAAGTACAGCGCGTTCGCCTTCGGCATGGGGATCGAGCGCACGCTGATGCTCCGGCACGGCGTGGCGGACATGCGGGACATCGTCGGCGGCGACGTCCGCTTCGCCCTCGGTACGGCCGAGCCGCCGATCTCCTCCCGCGCGTGGCCGGGTCTCGGGCTGACCCGGTCGCAGAGCATCCGGCGCCTGGCCGGGCAGGCACTGGCCCGTGCCGGATACGTCGAGACATCGACCTTCCCCTTCGTCGGCGGCGACGTGTGGGACGCCTTCGGCCTGGCGGCCGACGATCCGCGCCGCGCCACCCTCACGCTGGTCAACCCGATCAGCCCGGGGGAGGCCGGGCTGCGCACCACTCTCCTGCCCGGCCTGCTGACCGCGCTCCGCCGCGCGGTGGAGCGCGGCGAGCGGCGCGCGGGGCTCTTCGAGCAGGGGACGGCCTTCACCTCCCCGCCCGTCGCGGGCGCGCCTCCCCGCCTGCCCGCCGACCGCCGCCCGACCGACGAGCAACTGTGCGCCCTGCAGGCCGCCATCCCCGCGCAGCCGCACCACCTGGCCGCCGTACTGACCGGCGCCTCCCGGTGGGACGAGGTGGTCGACGCGGCACGGGCGGCGGCGGGCGTGGCGGGGGCGAGGCTGACCGCGCGCCGGGGCGGACGGCCGCCGTGGCTGCCGGAGGGCTGCGTCGAGTTGCTCGCGGGCCGTACGGTACTGGGCCACGCCGGGGAGCTGTGCCCCGGCACGGTCAAGGCGCTGGGCCTGCCCGAGGGAACCGGCGCGATGGAGATCGACCTCACGGCACTGGAGCACCTGACCGCCCCGGAGGAGCCATGACCGTCGGACACCGATCGCCGCGGGCCGCGGGCCGCGGCGGGGAGGCGCCGTGACCCCCGAACGGCTCGCGACCGTCTACCTCGGCGGGCGCATCGAAGCGCTCCGCATCGTCTACGACACGGCGACGGCCAGGCCAGGCCAGGCCAGGCCAGGCCAGGCCAGGCCAGGGTTCGATGCCGAGAAGGGATCGGGAAGTTCCCGGCGTCCCGACCGGGAGAGTGGGTGACCGCGCGGCGCGGACCGGGTGCGGGGTTCGGCTCCGGCACCCGGTCCGCGCCGCGCGGAACCGGCACGCCGCCGGGCCGCGGGGGTGTCCCGCCGCGGTGCCCGGTACGGCCGGGCCCCGCGGGGGGCGTCATGGGTCAGACAGTGATCCGACGGTGATCAGACGGCGGCCAGGTAGACCTGTCCGAAGACCTCGGCGAGCTTCTTGAGGTCGGAGGTCACGTCCACCTCGGGGGTCGCCGGGTCGTAGACGGCGGCGATGCGGCGCTGGATCGGGGTGAACCTCTTCAGCTCGTTCCAGGCGGTCAGCCGGGTGACCGTTCCCTTGGCGTCCTGGACGCGGGTCCAGACGTTCACCTGCTGGGCGGAGCCGTCGAGGGCGGGCTTGGAGATCCGGGTCGCGATCTGCTGGGCGGTGACCTGCCCGACCAGGCCGGTCTCCTCGGCGGTGACCTGCGCCAGGACGTCCCAGGCGCGGGCGCGGACCTGGATCCACTGGTTGTTCCTGGCCTGCTCGGCGTTGATCTTCCAGGTGCCGTAGCCGCTCAGCAGTCCGCTGTCGAGGGAGACCTGGTCGACGCGGCCCGAGATCAGGTGCGACTCGATCCTCTCCGGGGCCAGCAGCGGGTAGCGCTTGCGCATCTCGGTCTTGCAGGTGTCGTCGGCGCCGCAGGCGAACTCGGGGACGACGGTGTGGACGCCCAGGCGCTTGCCGGGGGCCGCCTGGCGCAGCGCGGCCGAGGCGGCCGTGACGAAGGCGAGGACCTCGTCGTCCGTCTTGAACGTCGCGTTGTAGCCCAGCTGCGAGCTGAACCTGATGCCGGCCACCTCGGGACGCGAGGCCAGCGCGCCGACCCTCCTGACGGCCGAGGCGAAGGTCTCGGCTCCGGCCTTCCAGTCGTCGGCCAGCTCGGTGTCGATCCAGACCCGGAGCCGCGTGGAGCTCGCGGTGGTGATCGCCTGACCAGTGGGGGTCTGCGCGGCGGCGGTGATCTCCTGCGCGGTCGGAACCACGGCCTGGGCCGTGGGCGCGGTGCTCTGCGTGGTCGGGGCGACGGTCTGCGCGGTCGTCCTCCCCGAGGTCGTGGAGCCAGCCGTACCGCTCAGCTCGGAGCCCGCCTCGGTGCCGTCGCCGCCCTCCGCGGAGCCGCCGACCGAGCACTCCTGACCGGACTCGCACTCGGGCGTTCCGCCCTCGTCCTCCGCGCCGTCGGGGAGCGGGCTGTTCTCGTCGCGTACGGTGTCGTCACCCTCCAGGGCCGGGCAGGAGCTGCCGGCGGCCGAGCAGTCGATGAACTTGCCCTCCGACGGGGTGGCGGTCTTCAGGTTGGCCGAGTCGTTGCCGCCCCAGAACCTCGCGACGTCGAGGGCCTCCTCGGGCTTGGCCAGCCACTGGCACACGATGAACGCCGGGGTGTCGGCGCCCATCAGATCGTTGCAGCTGCGGTCGTCCTTCGGGGAGGCGGCGGAGGCGGCGGGCATCACCACGCTGACCGCCGCGAGCATGGCACCGACGGCGATGGTCCGTCGCAGGGTGAATCGCATGTCCTGAACTCCCCGGTAAAGCCGGTCAAAACGATCGTCTTGTACCTTATCCGGATCATCCTGCCCCCAACAGCCTTGGTCAAGAAAACGTCAGGTTCTCGCCACGTCGTATTAAGCTCAGGCGGGCCATACCGGAAAGACATACCGGGGACCTTCCCGGCCCGTCGTGTTCTTCACGCGCCGTGATCCCCGGCCGACCGGCCGCGCGATCCCCTGCCCGCCCGTCGTCGCGGACACCGCGCATAATCGAGGACATGGTCCCAGCCCAGCAGGCGTCCTGATGCCCGCCGAATCATCGCAGACCCTGGAGCGCGGTCTGCGTCTGCTCCGCCTGCTCGCCGACGGCCGCCGTGGCCGGACCCCGACCGAGCTGGCGACCGAGCTCGAACTGAGCCGTCCGGTGATCTACCGGCTGATCACCTCCCTGCAGAGCGAGGGGTTCGTCAGGCGGGACGCCGAGGGCCGGGTCCATCTGGGCTTCGGCGTGCTGGTCCTGGCCCGCGCCGTTCAGCCGCTGCTCCGCGAGAGCGCCCTGCCGGCCCTGCGCAGGCTCGCCGAGGACGTCGGCGCCACCGCGCACCTCACGGTGGCGGAGGGGGACGACGGCCTGGCGGTCGCGGTGGTCGAACCCTCCTGGACGGACATGCACGTCGCCTACCGCGAGGGCTCCCGCCACCCGCTGACCAGGGGCGCCGCGGGGCTGGCCGTTCTCGCCCTGCGCGAGGGCCGTACGGACTACGTGGTCACCGAGGGGCAGCTCCAGGAGGGCGCCCGGGGCATAGCCGCTCCCGTGCCGGGGCTTCCCTGGCTGGAGGCCTCGGTCGGGGTGGTCGCCTTCACCGCCCTGGATCCCGGGGCCGTCGGCCCCCGGGTGGCCGCCTCCGCCGCCGAGCTGGCCCGCTCCCTGGCCTGACGCCCCGGGGAGGGCCGCGCCACCGCCCCTCCCGCGATAGCCACCGACCTTCCCGCGATATATGAAGAAACGCGGAAAATTTCCCTGCGAAAGGCGGCGAGACAGCGGATCGGCGATATAAAGGATCTTCGTCCGCTCCCGGCGCCGTAGAAAGAGGCTCCCGTGGCCACCGCCCCCTCTTCTCCCCCGTCAGGCCAGGAACCGGTGAAGGGCATCGACACCGGTGTGGCCCACTCGGCCCGGATCTGGAACTACTGGCTGGGCGGCAAGGACAACTACGCCATCGATCGCGAGATCGGCGACCAGTTTTGTGGGATATTTCCCGAGATAGTCGATATCGCGAGATCTTCGCGAGGGTTTCTCGCCCGTGCCGTCCGTTATCTGGCGGGCGAGGTGGGCATTCGGCAGTTCCTCGACATCGGCACCGGCCTGCCGACGGTGGACAACACCCACGAGGTCGCCCAGCGGATGGCCCCCGACTCCCGCATCGTCTACGTCGACAACGACCCCCTGGTACTGGCACACGCCCGCGCCCTGCTCGTCAGCACCGCGCAGGGAGCCACCGAGTACATCGACTCCGACCTGCGCGACCCCGGCAGGATCCTGGAGGCGGCCCGCGGCACCCTGGACTTCACCCGGCCGGTCGCGCTCATGCTGATGAACATCCTGGGCCACGTCACCGACGCCGACGAGGCACGGTCGATCGTGAAACAACTGCTGGACGCGCTGCCCTCCGGCAGCTACCTGGCGGTCGCCGACGGCACCAACGTCATCAAGGGCGCCGAGTTCGAGGAGGCGATCGACGTCTGGAACCGGGCGGGCTCGGCACCGTACCTCCTGCGCGCCCCCGAGGAGATCGCCCGCTTCCTCGACGGCCTGGAGCTGGTCGAGCCCGGTGTGGTCTCGTGCCCGCGCTGGCGCCCCGAACCCCTCACCATCGGCGCCACACGTGAGGTGGACGAGTTCTGCGCCGTCGGCCGCAAGCCCTGACACGCACGGCGGGACGTCCGGGCGACGGTCGCGAACACCCGCCTACAAGGTGTTGACGATCAGGCCGATGTGGGTGAAGTAGTTCAGCGCGCCGAACAGGGTGAACGCCAGTCCGGCGAGACCCCAGCACACACCGACGACGATCGCGAGCCTGCCTCCCTGGGCGCGTAAGACGAAAGGGAACAGCACCGCCCCCAGACCGACCAGGACGTAGAGGCCCGAGATGAACGTCGCCTCCAGCAGGGGAACTCCCGCGAAGGCGCCGGATATCGGCTCCTCGGGAGGCGCGGCGAACAGGGTGTAGGTCCACCCGGCGGCCGCGATGCCGAAACAGGCCAGCCCCATGCCGAACACGAACAGCGAGATCGGGCCCGCCGCCCGGGAGATCAGGCCGGGCCGGTCCAGCTCCGAGGCCAGCAGGACGCCCTTGCGCCACAGGTAGAGGGCGGCGGCGAGCATCAGCACCCCGAAGGCCAGCGACGGCTCACCGAAGACGATGTTGTCGAAGGGGAAACCCTGCCCGGCGAGCGGCCAGGTAAGCGTCATGTGCAGGCCGGTCAGGGTCAGGATCAGGCCGAGTACGCCGAAAGCCAGCGCCCAGCCCTCGAAGTGGTCGGGCACCTTTCCCCGCAGCAGCTCGCGCCCGAGCCCGACCACCAGCAGCAGACCGACCCCCGCCGCGACCGCCATGATCGTGTTGTAGGTGGGCATCCTGGCCCAGTCGATCTTCAACCCCTGAGCCGCCTCGACCGACCACCCGACAACCATCCCGGCTATCCCCATGATGCGAAATTTCCCTAGGTAGTCACATCAAAACAGCGAGTAACCACAAACCCTCCCCCGAGACACCCCCACCCGCCCCTCCCCCCCCCACGCCCCCACCCGGACACCACCCCCGCCCACACGGTGGCACACCACGGCGCCGGTACGGCGAGCGGCGGCACAGACTCCCTCGGCGCCCGTGAACGGCGCGCGACCCGGTGAACGTTCCCGGTCGTTACCCCGGGGAGGTCGTTACCCCGGGGAGAGGGGCACCCGCCTCAGGGGGTGAGCTGCGCCGGATCGCGGGTGGGGGCATGAGCCGCGTAGAGCCGGGCGATCATGTCGTTGAGCCGTTGCCGTTCGGCCGGTTCCAGCGGGGCGAGGAAGCCCGCCTCGACCGTCGCCATGTGCGCCAGCGCCTCCTCGACGGCCTGTCTCCCCCGGTCGGTCAGCACGACGAGGTGTTTGCGCCGGTCGACGTCGCTGCGCGCCCGCCGGGCGTAGTCCAGCCGCTCCAGCTTGTCGATCACGGCCACCATGGTGGTGCGGTCCATGCCGGACAGCTCGCACAGGTCGCGCTGCGACAGCTCCCGCCCGTGCGCGTAGCCCAGGATCCGCAACTCCTTGCCCGTGATCTCCCAGTGCCGCAGCTCGCGCTCGATGCGGTCGCGGGCGAGATCTCCCAGGCGCAGGAGCATGTAACCGGTCGCCGAGGAGATCTGCTGCGCTGCGGTCCGCCTGCTCATTCCCCCAACTTACGACCTCGCACGCGGGAAACCCATCGGTCGAGACGGCGCGGTCCAGGCGGAGTACCGGGCCGGGACGGGCGCAGCGGAAGGCGGAGCGGAAGTACCAGGCATGGGCCGGCACACCGGGAAAGGAACAGGCACGCCGGGAGCCGGAGCGGGCACATCGGGAAAGGAACGGGCACACGCGGGACACCGGCGAGAGCGCGAGGCAGAAGCGCAAGGGGGAAGCGCAAGGGGGAAGCGGGCATGCCCGGGGGCGGGCGACCGGCCCGTGTTTGACATCACCTTCCCGGTGACAGATGGTTGTACGTATAAAGGACAATAGTGTCCGATAAGCGGACGAGGCTGGGAGAAGCGGATGCCGTACTACCGCGTCGTGGGTGAGATCCCCCGTAAACGACATGTGCAGTTCCGGCGGCCCGACGGCGGGCTCTACGCCGAGGAACTGATGGGCGAGGAGGGGTTCTCCAGCGACTCCTCGCTGCTCTACCACCGGCACCTGCCGACGGCGATCATCAAGGCCGAGGCGGTCGAGGCCCCGGCCTCCGCGACGCTCACCCCCAACCTGCCGCTCTCCCCCCGGCACTTCCGCACCCAGGACCTGCCGGTGGGCGGCGACCTGGTCTCGGGGCGCGGCCTGCTGGCGGGTAACTCCGACGTCCGCATGTCGTACGCCGCGAGCGAGACCCCCAGCGAGCTGTACCGCAACTCGATGGGCGACGAGTGCGTCTACATCGCCTCGGGGCAGGTCAGGTTCGAGTCGACCTACGGCGCGATCGAGGCCGGGGAGGGCGACTACGTCGTCGTCCCGACCGGGACGATCCACCGCTGGGTCCCCCAGGGCCACGTCACGGCGTTCGTCATCGAGGCCGCCGGGCACATCAGGCCGCCCAAGCGCTACCTGTCCTCCTACGGGCAGTTCCTGGAGCACGCCCCCTACTCCGAGCGCGACCTGCGCACCCCGGAGGAGCCGATGCTCGCCGAGGGCGAGGAGGTGCCGGTGCTGGTCCGCACGCGCGGCGGGCTGACCCGGCTGGTCTACCGCAACCACCCCTTCGACGTGGTCGGCTGGGACGGCTGCCTGTATCCCTACGCGTTCAACATCAACGACTTCGAGCCCGTCGTGAAGCGCACCCACGCCCCGCCGCCGGTGCACCAGACCTTCGAGGGCCCGAACTTCGTGATCTGCTCGTTCTGCCCCAGGCCACTCGACTTCCACCCCGAGGCCATCCCGATCCCCTACAACCACCACAACGTCGACTCCGACGAGCTCATGTTCTACGCGGGCGGCGACTACACCGCGCGCAAGGGCTCGGGCATCGACATCGGCTCGATCTCGCTGCACCCGGCCGGATTCACGCACGGCCCCCAGCCCGGCGCCGTCGAGGCCGTCATCGACGCGGTACGGCAGGGCCACACCGAGACCAGCGAGCTGGCCGTGATGGTCGACACCTTCCGCCCCCTAGACCTGGGCTCGGCGGGCCTCTCCGTCGAGGACCCCGCCTACGCGTGGACGTGGGCCCGATGAGCCTCTTCGACGCCCTGGTCGACGACGCCGGACTGTTCCCTCCCACCGCGCTGCCGATGGCCGACGCCCTCGAACGGCACCGGGCCGACCTCGCCGAGGGGAACCCGGTGCTGACCCACCGCTTCCTGTGCGCGGCCGGCCGGGTGCCCGAGCTCCGCGAGCATCTAGACGCCTACCCGGGCCTCCTCCCCGAGCCCCTCAGGCTCGGGATCATCCTCGACACGCCGACCCCACCGCCGCTCGACGACCTCGACGTCGAGCTGGTGGAGGTGCCCGGCGGGCGGGCCGTCGACCTCGACGGCCTCGGGACGCCGGGGGCCCGCCAGTTCGTCGAGGTCACCGCGGCCCAGCTGCCCGTCGACCTGCCGCCGGGGACCGGGCTGAAGGTCAGGTGCGGCGGGACGGTCGCGGCCGCCTTCCCGTCCGCCCAGGACCTGGGCGCCTTCATCTCCTACTGCGTCGAGCACGGCACTCCCTTCAAGGCCACGGCCGGGCTGCACAACGCGGTCCGTCACTTCGACCCGTCCCTGGGCGTCGACCGGCACGGCTTCCTCAACCTGGTCGTGGGGGTCTGCGCAGCCGTACAGGGTGAGGATCCGGTGCCGGTGCTGGGTACGACGGACGTGGGCGAGCTGGTACGGCTGGCCCGCGCGGTGCCGGAGAGCGCGGCCGTACGCGCCAGGGAACTGCTGGTGTCGTACGGTTCGTGCAGCACGAGGACCCCGATCGAGGACCTGGTGGCCCTCGGCCTCGTCGCGGAACACCGGGGCGACGGCTCCGGCGCGGAACGGAATTCACGGGTCGGGGCGGCCGCCGGGACGGCGGGCGCGACCGGCGGCATCGGTACGACGGAGGGGAACGAGTGATGTCCTGGGGCCTTGAACACCTGCCGTACGGGGTCTTCTCCCGGCACGAGGGTGAGACCCCGCGCGTCGGCGTGCGGTACGGCGACCACGTCGTCGACCTGGCCGGCGCCCTGCACGACGAGGTGTTCGCGACCGGCTCGCTCAACGCCTTCATGGCCAGGGGCGCGACCGCCTGGCGGGACACCCGGGCGGTGATCCAGAACAAGCTGAGCACCGACAGCAGCGCCGTCGAACCGCACCTCGTCCCGCTGGACCAGGTCACGCTGCACCTGCCGATCGAGGTGGCCGACTACGTCGACTTCTACTGTTCGCTGGAGCACGCCTCCAACCTGGGCCGGATGTTCCGGCCCGACGAGGAGCCGCTGAAGCCGAACTGGCGGCACCTTCCCGTGGGCTACCACGGCAGGGCCGGGACGGTCGTCGTCTCGGGCACCCCGGTGGTCCGGCCGTCCGGGCAGCGCGGCGCCGGGGTCTTCGGCCCCTCCGCCAAGCTCGACATCGAGGCGGAGCTGGGGTTCGTGGTCGGCGCGCCGACCGGTCTCGGCGAGCGGGCGGGCCGGTTCGAGGACCACGTGTTCGGCGTGACGCTCGTCAACGACTGGAGCGCCCGGGACATCCAGGCGTGGGAGTACGTCCCGCTCGGCCCCTTCCTCGGCAAGTCCTTCGCCACCTCGATCTCACCGTGGATCACCCCGCTCGCCGCCCTGTCCGAGGCCCGCGTGCCGGGCAGGGAGCAGGAGCCGGAGCCGCTCGACTATCTGCGGCGGCGGGAGCCGTGGGGGCTCGACCTGACGCTGGAGGTCGCGCTGAACGGGGAGGTCGTCTCGCGGCCGCCGTACCGGAACATGTACTGGACCCCCGAGCAGATGCTCGCCCACATGACCGTCAACGGCGCGAGCCTGCGCGTCGGGGACCTGTACGCCAGCGGCACGATCTCCGGCGCGGAGCCGGACCAGCGGGGCTCGCTGATCGAGCTGACCTGGAACGGCTCCGAGCCGCTCAAGCTGCCCGACGGCTCCGCCAGGGCCTTCCTGGAGGACGGCGACACGGTCACGATCACCGCCACGGCTCCCGGCCCCGGCGGGACGGTGATCACCCTAGGTGAGGTCTCGGGCACCGTACTGCCCGCCCGTTAGACCGCCGTCACGGCGTGGCACGCCTGTCCGGAAACCCCGGACGGGCGTGCCCGCCTGATCAGACGTCGGGGTCGAACCTGACGGAGTGCGCGAAGGGCGGCAGGTCGAACGCCGGGCCCGGCGACAGGAACACGAAGGGGCGGTGGCAGGTGGCGTCGCTGTAGAGGATCGCCGTGACGACGGCGCCGTTGTACACGGGCTTGAACCCTTCGCCCTGCTCGCCGGTCAGGTCGTAGCAACGCCGCTCCTCCGGGCTCTCCAGCGTCTTCCTCTCCCCGGACTGGAGGTAGACGAAACCGCTCTCGACGGCGTGGGCGGGCGTGGTCGTGGCGCAGGCGAACGCGGCGGAGCCGAGGACGGCCGCGACGGCGGGAAGGACACGCTTCATGGCGCTCCAATCACTGAGAGTAATCGTCGCCGCCTTTCTCTCCCGCGCCACTCCGGCGAAAACCACGCCCCGGCGGAGTGGCCGGTTGTGGCCAGCACGGGGACCCGCGTCGCGGATCCGTGAGCGGACCTGCGAGCGGATCAGCGGGCGCGGTCGACGCGGCCCTCGTCCCACACCGGCTCGTCCGCCTCGTAGACCCGCCCGTCGGCGCCGAAGACGAGGAAGCGGTCGAAGTCGGCGGCGAACCAGCGATCGTGGGTGACGGCGAGAACGGTGCCCTCGAAGGCGGCCAGGCCCGTCTGCAGGGCTTCGGCACTGACCAGGTCCAGGTTGTCGGTCGGCTCGTCGAGCAGGAGCAGAGTCGCCCCCGACAGTTCGAGCAGCAGGATCTGCAGCCTGGCCTGCTGTCCGCCGGAGAGCGTCTCGAACGGCCTGCCTCCGGCCGGCGCCAGCTCGTAGCGGGCGAGCGCCGCCATGGCCTCGTTCAGGGTCAGCGCGTGCCCGGCGGTCAGGATCTCGGCGGGAGTACGGCCGTGCAGGTCGGAACGCGCGTTGGTCTGGGTGAAGTGCCCCGGCGTCACCCTCGCGCCCAGCCGGACCAGGCCGGTGTGGCGCACCGAGGGGACGGCGCCGCCGGCCGCTCCGGCGAGACTGCTGGCCACTCCGGCGAGACTGCCGGCCGTTTCGGCGAGGAGCCTGAGGAAGCAGGACTTGCCCGAGCCGTTGGAACCTAGGACGCCCACGCGCTCGCCGTACCAGATCTCGGCGTCGAAGGGCCGCATCAGGCCGGTGAGCTCCAGCCCCTCGCAGACGACCGCCCGTTTCCCGGTCCGGCCGCCTCGCAGCCGCATCCGGACGTTCTGCTCCCTGGGCGCCGCCTCCGGTGGTCCCGCCTCCTCGAACCTGCCCAACCGGGTGCGGGCGGCCCGGTAGGCCGACGCGACCGAGTCGTTGCCGGCCGCGCTCTGGCGCAGGGTGTGCACCATCCGCCTGAGCCTGGCGTGCTCCTCGTCCCAGCGGCGGCGGAGCTCGTCGAGCCGGTCGACGCGGTCCCTGCGCCCCTGGGCATAGGTGGCGAAGCCGCCGCCGTGGACCCAGACCTTTCTCGACTCCACGGTCACGACGCGGTCGGTGGCGCCGGCCAGGAGCCGCCGGTCGTGTGAGACCAGCAGGACGGTCTTGCCCGTCGCCCGCAGCCGCTCCTCCAGCCACTGCTTGGCGGGGACGTCGAGGTAGTTGTCGGGTTCGTCGAGCAGGAGGAGCCGGTCGGGGCCGCGTAGCAGCGCCTCCAGGACCAGCCGCTTCTGCTCCCCGCCGGACAGGGTGTTCAGCGGGCGGTCGCGGACCCGGCCGTAGGAGGCGCCGAGGGCCTCGGTGGCGCAGGTGTCCCAGACGACCTCGATGTCGTATCCCCCGGCGTCGCCGTAGTCGGCCAGGGCCTGGGCGTAGGCGAGCTGGGTGCGCTCCTCGTCGCGCCCGGCGAGCGCGGCCTCGGCGTCGCGCAGGCCGGCGACCGCCGTACGGACCCGGTCGGGCGCGACGGACAGCAGGAGGTCGTGCACGGTACGGCCGTCGCGGACGCCGCCGACGAACTGCCGCATCACCCCGAGCCCGCCCGAGTGAGCCACCCGCCCCGAGGTCGGCCGGAGGTCCCCGGCGATCAGCCGCAGCAGGGTGGTCTTCCCTGCCCCGTTCGGGCCGACGAGCCCGGCCTTGACGCCCTCGCCGACGCGGAAGGACACCTCGTCGAGCAGCGGCCGCCCGTCCGGCAGCAGGTAGGTCAGGTGGTCCACCTCGACGTGTGCCATGGCCGCCCCCTTGCTACTTATCAGTAATAGACCAACGGTCGAGTAACCGGATCGTCGATCCAGCGGGTGATCACCATACTAGACTCGTGCCGTGAACATCGGTGAGACGGGCGCGTCCCGGACGGGTGGAACCGGCGCTCCGAAGGCGGCGGGACAGGGCGCCCCGGGCGCGGGAGACGTGTGGTTCCGGCCCTCCCGCTCCCGGCGGGAGACTCCCCCGCTCACCCGGGAGCGCATCGTGCGGGAGGCGGTGGCGCTGCTGGACGAGGAGGGCGCCGAGCGGCTGACCATGCGGCGTCTGGCCGAACGCCTGAACACCGGCTCGACCACCCTGTACTGGCACGTCAAGACCAAGGACGACGTGCTGGACCTCGCCCTGGACGCGATATTCGGCGACGTCGGGCTGCCGCCGGCGCACACCGGGGACTCGGGGGACATCGGGGATGCCGAGAAGGCGGGCGGCGGGCGCTGGCGCGAGGACGTCACCGCCCTGATCCACGGGTGGCGCTCCGCGCTGCTGCGCCACCCCTGGTCCGCGGCCATCCTGGGACGCCCCCTCATGGGCCCCAACGTCCTCGACCGTACCGAGTTCCTGCACGCCACCCTGATCGCCGCGGGATTCACCGAGCCGCATCTCACCGCCGCCGCGTACGGACTGTCCAACTACGTCATCGGCTCGGCCCTGATGCAGGCCACCTGGAGGGCGAGGAACGAGGAGGAGGCGCGGCGGGTCGCCGAGGAGCATCTGCGGACGCACCGCGACCGCTACCCCGTCCTCGCCGAACTCGGACCCCCGATCGGCAAGGACTGGGACGGCTCCTTCGCCCTCGGCCTCGCCTACCTGCTCGACGGCATCGAGGCCGTCAGGGGAACCGCTCCGGACGCGTGAACGCGGGATGACACCGGACGCCGCCCCACGGGCGACGCCCCCGAGGCGGGAGCATCGCCCGGCGGCGGGCCCGGGTTCCACGCCGTGCCACGACTCCGCCGGGATCTCGGAGTGTCTCCCCTGGAAGGGACAAACCACTGACGGACAAACCTGCAGGTCCCAGACGATGTGCCTCGCATCCCCCGCCTCGCTCCCACTCCGCTCGGGGTTCGCTCTCACAGCCCTGCGAATAACGGCATACCGTGGAGAAGGGAACCTCCTGGACATCCGAGCCGTTCATCTTTGAGGAGGGCCGGAGCATGGACTACTGGGTCATCTGGTTGATTCTCGCGGTGGCGCTGGGTGTCGCCGAGATCTTCACCCTGACCACCGCCCTCGGCCTGCTCGGCGGAGCCGCCCTGATCGCCTCCGTCACCGCCGGTCTCGGCCTGCCGTTCCCGCTCCAGCTCCTGGCGTTCGTGGCCTCCCTGGCGGCCGGGGTCGTCGTGGTGCGCCCCATCGCCAAGCGCCATCTCATGCCGCCGTCCGCGGACCGGCGGTTCGGCGTCCAGGCCCTCGTCGGCAAGTCCGCCTACGTCCTGCGCGAGGTGACGGGCAGGGACGGGCGGGTCCGAATCGGCGGTGAGGAATGGTCCGCCAGAGCGTACGACGAAACGCTGGTGATCCCAGCGGGGGCGGTCGTCGACGTCATCGAGATCGAGGGCGCCACCGCGCTCGTCTACCCCCGGGAGTGATCATGGACGCACTGTTGATCGCCGGACTGCTCATCGTCCTGTTCGCCGTCTTCACGGTGATGCGTTCGGTGCGCATCGTTCCCCAGGCCCGGGCGCGCAACGTGGAACGGCTCGGCCGCTATCACAGCACGCTCAAGCCTGGGCTGAACTTCGTCATCCCCTACATCGACCGGGTCTACCCGATGATCGACCTCCGCGAGCAGGTGGTCTCCTTCCGCCCGCAGCCGGTGATCACCGAGGACAACCTCGTCGTGGAGATAGACACCGTTCTGTACTTCCAGGTCACCGATCCGCGCGCGGCGGCCTACGAGATCGCCAACTACATCCAGGCCGTCGAGCAGCTCACGGTCACGACCCTGCGCAACGTCGTCGGCTCACTCGACCTGGAGATGACACTCACCTCCCGCGACACCATCAACAGCCAGCTGCGCGGGGTGCTGGACGAGGCGACCGGCAAGTGGGGCATCCGGGTGAACCGGGTAGAGATCAAGGCCATCGACCCGCCCAAGAGCATCAAGGAGGCGATGGAGAAGCAGATGCGCGCCGAGCGTGACAAGCGCGCCGCGATCCTCACCGCCGAAGGTCAGCGGCAGTCCCAGATCCTCACCGCCGAAGGCGACAAGCAGAGCGCGATCCTGCGCGCCGAGGGCGACCGCAGCGCCGCGATCCTCAAGGCCCAGGGCCAGTCCCAGGCCATCGACGAGGTCTTCCAGGCGGTCCACCGCAACGACCCGGACCCCCAGCTGCTGGCCTACCAGTATCTCCAGGTGCTGCCCGAGCTGGCCAAGGGCCAGGGCAACACGTTCTGGGTGATCCCCAGCGAGGTCACCTCCGCCCTCCAGGGCGTCTCGAAGGCCTTCACCGAGTCCCTGCCCCGCTCGCCCGCGACCCGCGAGGTTCCCGCCCTCGGCGAGTCCGGCGGCGGAGAGACGAGCGCCAGGGAGACGGCTGCCAGGGAGACGGCCCAGGCGGAGCGGGCCGCCGCCGAGGCGGTCGCCGAGGCCACGGAGGCCGACACCATCGGCCCCCGCCAGCTCGGCCCCGCCACCGCCGCCGCCGACCCGCTGGCCGACCTGCAGAGGGACCGCCACCGCACCACCCCCTGACCCGGCCGGTTCCCCGCCTCTCCTCCCCTCCCCCCGCCCCCGTACGGCCTCCGTCCGGGGGCGGCGGCCGTACGGCGCGCCGGAATGGCCGCGCGTCCCCCGGGCAGAGCGTGAAGCAATGCTGTTGGCCGGATTAAGAAAACCGCGATGGACACCTCCGGAGCTGACCGGGCACAGTGCGTAAGGTCGGGAGCTGAGGGGGGATCTGTGATGAAAGCGCTGGTCAAGGAGAAGGCCGAGCCCGGCCTGTGGTTGGCCGACGTGCCGGAACCGGCCGTCGGAGCGGGGGAGGTGCTGATCAGGGTGCTCCGTACCGGCATCTGCGGCACGGACCTGCACATCCGGAGTTTCGACCCGTGGGCCCAGCACACCCTGCGGACGCCGATGATCATCGGGCACGAGTTCTGCGGCGAGGTCGTCGAGGTCGCGCCCGGTGTGGAGGACATCGCGATCGGCGACCTGGTCAGCGGGGAGGGGCACCTGGTCTGCGGCAAGTGCCGCAACTGCATGGCCGGGCGGCGGCACCTGTGCCGCAACACGGTCGGGCTCGGGGTGAACCGCGACGGCGCCTTCGCCGAGTACGTGACGCTCCCCGCCTCCAACGTCTGGGTGCACCGGGTGCCGGTGGACCTCGACGTGGCGGCGATCTTCGACCCGTTCGGCAACGCCGTGCACACCGCGCTGACCTTCCCGATGGTCGGCGAGGACGTGCTGATCACCGGGGCGGGGCCGATCGGGCTGATGGCCGCCGCGGTGGCCACGCACATCGGGGCCCGCAACGTGATGGTCACCGACGTCAGCCCCGAGCGGCTGGCCCTGGCGGACAAGCTGGGGGTGAACCTGGCGCTGAACGTCGCCGAGCGGTCCATCGCGGACGGCATGCACGACCTGGGCCTGCGCGAGGGCTTCGACGTGGGCCTGGAGATGTCCGGGAACCCCCGGGCGCTCCGTGACATGATCGCCAACATGACGCACGGCGGGCGGATCGCCATGCTCGGGCTGCCCGCCCAGGAGTTCGCGGTCGACTTCGCGACCGTCGTGACCTCGATGATCACCATCAAGGGCATATACGGCCGGGAGATGTACGAGACGTGGTACTCCATGTCGGTGCTCCTGGAGAAAGGCCTCGACCTGTCCCCCGTCATCACCGACCGCTTCTCCCACCGCGACTTCGACGCGGCCTTCGACACCGCCGCCAGCGGCAAGACCGGCAAAGTCATCCTGGATTGGACCGCCTGATGTTCGACAACGTCCGTGCCGACCTGCGTGCCACCCTCGACGAGATCGCCTCCGCCGGGCTGCTCAAGCCCGAGCGGGTCATCACCAGCCCCCAGCGTGCCGACATCGCCGTCGCCGGAGGCGGCGAGGTGCTGAACTTCTGCGCCAACAACTACCTCGGCCTGGCCGACCACCCCGAGGTGGTGGACGCCGCCCGGGAGGCCCTGGACCGCTGGGGCTACGGCATGGCCTCGGTCCGCTTCATCTGCGGCACCCAGGAGGTGCACAAGAAGCTGGAGGCCCGCCTCGCCGAGTTCCTCGGCCAGGAGGACACGGTCCTGTACAGCTCCTGTTTCGACGCCAACGGCGGCGTGTTCGAGACGCTGCTCGACGAGCGCGACGCGGTGATCTCCGACGCGCTCAACCACGCGAGCATCATCGACGGCATCCGGCTGTCCAAGGCCCGCCGCCTGCGCTACGCCAACCGCGACATGGCGGACCTGGAGGCCAGGCTGAAGGAGTCGGCCGACGCCCGGCGCAGGCTGGTCGTCACCGACGGGGTGTTCTCCATGGACGGCTACCTCGCGCCGCTGGACGAGATCTGCGACCTGGCCGAGCGGTACGACGCCATGGTCATGGTCGATGACTCGCACGCGGTCGGCTTCGTCGGCGAGAACGGCCGGGGCACCCCCGAGCTGCACGGCGTCATGGACCGGGTGGACATCATCACCGGCACGCTCGGCAAGGCGCTCGGCGGGGCCAGCGGCGGCTACGTCGCCGCCCGCAAGGAGATCTGCGAGCTGCTGCGCCAGCGTTCCCGCCCCTACCTGTTCTCCAACTCTCTCGCCCCGATGATCGCCGCGGCCTCGCTGCGCGTCCTCGACCTGATCAGCGGCTCCGGCGACGCCCGCGAACGGCTGCGCGCCAACACCGCGCGGTTCCGCACCCGGATGGCCGAGGCCGGGTTCGACCTGCTGCCCGGCGACCACCCCATCGTCCCGGTGATGATCGGCGACGCGGCCGAGGCCGCCGCGATGGCCGAACGGCTGCTCGAACAGGGCGTCTACGTGATCGGCTTCTCCTACCCCGTCGTACCGCACGGCAAGGCCCGGATTCGGGTGCAGCTGTCGGCGGCGCACTCCACCGAGGATGTGGACCGAGCCGTGGCCGCTTTTGTAGCGGCCCGGAAATAATCCGGGCAAAATGGACAGGTGATAGACACGCGGCGACTCAGGACCCTGCGCGCGGTGGCCGACCACCGGACGGTCACCGCCGCCGCCGCCGCACTTCACCTCACGCCCTCGGCCGTCTCCCAGCAACTCGTCGCCCTCAAGCACGAGGGAGTCACCGGCTGCTCGAACGACGTCCGCCTCTCGCCCGACTCGGCGAGTTCCGTCAGGGGATCATCTGCCCGATGGCGCTCGCCGCGCGACGCAGCGTCGAGGCCAGCGGAGAAACATGGTCCATCTGGTCGCCGAGGTCGATTCCGGAAACGCTGATGGCCGCGATCGGCGTTTGCCTCCGCGACAGGATGACCGCCGCGATCGCCTCGACACCGGGTACCGCCTCGCCCTTCGAAAGGCCGACGCCACCGGCCGCCCGCACACTTTCCAACACCGGGGCCAGCTCCGCGCTCCGCTCGGCGCCTATGGTCTCCACGAGCTTGTCCGGCTCGTAGTACGCGAGCATGCTGCGCCCGGTCGCCGTGCTGTGGACGGGGAAGGTGTCACCGAGGCTGAGCACGAGGTCGAGTGGCGTGCGGGGCGTCCAGATGCGCTCGATGACCGCGGAGACGTCATCGACCACGATGGACAGGTTCGCGGTCCACGGCTTGTCGGCGATGTCGTTCGCCTGCAGTTCGACCATGTAGGGCAGCGCCAGTCGCCGGACGAGCAGGTCGTCGTGATATCGGTTGGCGAGCAGGACCGACGCGGGTCCGATCCGGAACAGGCCGCGCTCCTCGATCACCATGGACTGCTGGAGCAGCGACCGGAGCAGCCGGTGGACCACTGTGCGATCCAGGCCGGTCTCGCGGGCGATCTCCTGGACCGACAGCGGAAGGGAGGTGTCGCGCAGCAGGTAGAGCACCTCGAAGGCCCGCGTCACCGATTGCACCACCGACCGCCGGGACGCCGGCGAATCGGCGTTCGCCCCGGTCCTTTCCGCTGCCACTACCCCTCCATCAAGTTAGGCACACCGTCAGGATAAAGCATATCGCGTGCGGAATGCGCATGATCTGTGCGCTGAAAAGCCGCGGGAGACGGTGACCGTTCACCTCACCGCTCGCCCGGCTCACCCCTGGCGGGACCAGGGGCGTCGGTGACGACGATCTTCTGGGTCGGCGAGGCGAAGGGGGGCTTCATCACTTTTTGGCGGGCGGGGTCCAGCCTGTCGCCTTGAGGGCCTCGTCGACGAACCGCATGTCGAGCACCTTGTCGAAGGGGAACCCCTCGACGCTCACCCCGGCGACGAGCCCGTTGTCGAGCCATGCGGCGAGCGAGTCCTGAGTGACGTACGGGGAACCCCATGACTTCTGCAGCAGCTTCCACGCGTAGTTCCAGATCGGTTCCTCAAGCTGACCGAACCTGGTCTTGCGCAGCAGCGCCCCGGCCCCTTCGGGATCCTCGACGAGCGCGCGCATGGCGCGGGCGTCGGCGCGGACGATGGCCCTGTACAGCTCCGGGTTCGCCTCCACGTCCCGCGTACGGGCCTGCATCGTCATGCCCTGCACACGGTCGGCGCCGTTGATCTCCCCCGTCTGGTTGACCAGCAGCGGTACGGCCTGCAGTTCGAGCACCGCCTTCTCCGCCGAGGGGGGCACCCCGATGAAACCGTCGATCTGGCCGTTGGCCAGCGCGGCCAGCGAGTTGGCCCCGGTCTGCAGTGGCACGATCTGCGCGTCGCTCTTGGGGTCGAGACCGGCCTGCTTCAGAGCGAGGCGGGTGAACCCGTCGGTCTGGCTGCCGGGAGCCGTGATGCCGAAGCGTCCGCCCTTGACCTTGCCGATGGCCGCCTGCCGCTCCTTGAGCGGGCTGTCGGCGGTGACGCCGATCCGCTCGGCGAACTTCTTACTGACGACGAGCACGCACGGCATGCTGTTGGTGTGCGCGAGCAGGGTCTTGAGTTGCTGCCCCTTACCGACCGCGGACAGCAACTCGCCGGGCGCGGACAGGTTGGCGTCCCCGGCTCCGGACAGCAGCCCGGTCAGCGCCGCGGGACCGCCGGCGAGGAGGACCCGCTCCACGCTCAGCCCTTCCTCCTTGTAGAAACCCCGGTCCTCGGCCAGGTAGGTCACCGACCACAGCACGAGAGGGTCCTTGGAGGCGTGGATCAGCTTGACGGCGCGGGACTTTCCCCCACCGGTCGCGGGAGCGCTCGAACAGGCGGACAGAACCGGGGCGGCCGCGACCGCGGCGCCGGCTGCCGCCGCCCATCCGAGAAACCGGCGACGCGACGTCTGGATGACCGGGGGCTTCGTGCCGGGGCTCTGGGGAATCATGATGGATCGTTCCTTCCTGCGGTGATGAGAGTCGGGAGACCGTCCCCGATCGGGCATCCCTGATGAATCGGTTGCTCAGTCGGTGTTCGGGCGCCAGCGGAGAGTGCGGCGCTCCAACTGGGTCAGCCCCCAGGTGAGGGCGAGGCCGAGCATGGTCGTGACGAGCAGACTGGCGAACGAGCCCGCGGTGTCGTACTGGTTCGCGGTGATCGCGATCAGGTATCCGAGCCCCTCGTCGGAGGTGAACATCTCGGCGATCACCGCACCGATGAGCGCGAACGGGACGGACATCCGCAGTCCGGCGAACACCCACACCAGGGCGGAGGGGACGAGCACCCGCCGTACCGCGTCGACTCGTGAGGCCCCCATCACCCTGATCACATCGATCAGGTCGCGGTCGACGTCGCGGGCACCGGCAAAGGTGTTCATGAAGACCGGGAAGAACACCAGGGTCGCCGCGAAGATGACCTTCGTTTCGAACCCGATGCCGAACCACAGGATGAACAGCGGGATCAGCGCGACCCTGGGAATCGAGTTCAGCGCGGTGAGGAAGGGGTCGAGCACACGGGCGACGAGAGGGCTGACGCCGAAGAGCAGGCCGACCAGGATGCCGAGGCTCGCCCCGGCCGCGAAACCGACGGCGGTCTCGATCAGGGTCACCCACACGGCGGGCAGGAGCTGGCCGTCGAGCGCGAACCGGACCAACGCCTCACCTATCGCGCTCGGCCTGCTGATCCAGAAGTCCGAGACGAGCCTGCCGCTGGTCAGTTCCCACGCGAGCAGGCCCAGGACGGCGAGCGCGAGACGGGAGACCGCCACGATGATCCGCTGCCGGCGGCGGGCTGTGATGCTGGGATCGACCAGGAAGACCTCGTCGACCGTCGGCGACGGGGGCTCGACCACGGTCCGCTTCACCGTTGTGCCGGTCATCGCTCATACCTCCTGTCCATGCCGGATGTCCTCGCGCAGCGCCGACCACAGCCGTTCGAAGTAGTCCCCGAAGCCGGGGGCGAACCGGATGCCGAAGACGTCGCGTGGCCGCGGGAGGTCGATGTGCTCGATGGCCTGGATGCGGCCCGGCCTGGACGACATCACGATCACGCGATCGGCGATCGAGATGGCCTCGGTGAGATCGTGGGTGACGAACACGAGCGTCCTGCCGGTCCCTTCCCACGTCCGCAGCAGTTCCGCCTGAAGTACGAGCTTGAGCTGCGCGTCCAGTGCGCCGAACGGCTCGTCCATGAGCAGGACCTCGGGTTCGTAGACGAGCGACCGGGCCAGTTGCGCTCGCTTGCGCATGCCGCCGGACAGCTCGCTCGGGTAGTGCTTCTCGAATCCACCGAGGCCGACCAGTTCGATGTGGCGGGTGACGCGCTCACGGCGCTCGTCCTTCGACAGCCGGACGCGGTCGCCGAGTTGGAGGGGAAGGGCGACGTTGTCCTCGACGGTGCGCCACGGCAGCAGGTTGTCCTTCTGGGTGACGTAGCTGACCTGGGTGTTGACGCCGGTGAGCGGCCGGCCCCGATAGAGCACGTCCCCGGTGCCCGGCTCCATGAGCCCGGCGCTGAGGTTGAGCAGCGTCGACTTGCCGCAGCCGCTCGGCCCGACGATGGCGAGCAGCTCGCCCTCCTGCACCTCGGCCGTCACGTGGTCCAGAGCGTGGACCTGCTGGTTGCCTTTGAAGAAGATCTTGGAAAGGTCCCTGTATTCCAGAATCGGGGCCATACACACCGTCCGCGTTGTGGTTCCGTGGGGCAGAGCGGGCATTGCGATCAACTACTGTGCGCATTGCGCTTATTTTGTGCGCTCTAGTATGTTCATTGGCTTACGGCGGTGTCAACGGCCTTCGCGGCAATAATGTCCAGGAGCTCATGCTGGCTTACGGCCACCCGAAAATCGGGCAGCAGCGCGTCGGGGCGCCCGGTGCGGACAGCCTCGGCGAGCGCGGCGTAGGCGGAGGCCACGTTGTGCCCGGGATGCCCCGGGGGAAGCGGTGAGGCGTACGGCTCCCGCCCCGGCTCCAGAACCTCCGGGGTCCCGGAGCCGAACGGGGTGACGCTGAGCGTCAGCCCGCCGAACTGCGGCTGGCCGGTTCCCTCAAGGCGCAGGAGGCCTTCCGTCCCGAGGATCTCCAGCTCGAACGACTCGTTGGGGCCGGTCTGGGAGAACTGGGTGACGGCGACGACGCCGCCGTAGTCGAGCACGGCGACGAGATTGTCCGGCGCGTCCCGGGGCAGCCGCTCGCCGGTGTCCAGGAGGAACTCCGGCACCGCCGACCACAGCCGCGCGGAACTCACCCGGGCCCGCCCGAGGACCGTGCCCAGCATGTCCAGCGTGTGGCCCGCCTGGATGGTCAGCACGTTCGCGGCGACGCTGCGATGCCGCAGATGCGCCCGGTGCGCGGGCCGCGCCATCAGCCCGTGAGGAAGGAAAAGGCGCAGGTTCGCCGTCAGCGGCCTGCCGATGCGCCCTGCGGCCAGTGCCGCCGCCGCCGCGCGCAGGGGCGGGGAGAACCGGCCCTGCAACCCGGTCAGGTGAACCCCGCCGGGACTGCCGTCCGACAACGCCGAGAGCTTCCTGGCCTCCTGCAGGTCGACCGCGAGCGGCCACTCGCAGTAGACGTGCTTGCCTGCGGAGATCGCCGCCTCGACGATCTCCGCGTGCCGTGGCACGCGGACGGTCACGGCGACGACGTCCACGGTGCCGTCGTCCAGGGCCTGGCTCAGCTCGTGTGTCGCCTCGACCCCCCACCGCCGCTCGGCGGCGGTCGCCGACTCCGGCGTCGAGGTCACCAGGCGGCGCAGCCGTACGCCGTCGGAGGCGGTGATGGCGGGGATGTGGGCGATGCCGCTCCAGTGGTCGGCGCCGGCGCCGACCACCGCGACACCCAGTGGGGGTGCGTTCATCGAGGAACTCCAGGAATCAGATGCGGTACTCAGGGGTTGGCCGCGAGGCCGGGCTTCTCTTGCCGGTGACCGATGACTCTCAGCGGTAACCGACGACGTGATCACGGGCCTGCTCGCCGAGCGACTCGCGGTCGTCCGGGTGAGCGATCGCGATCATGCGGCGTGTCCGCTCCGCGATCGACCTGCCCCGCAGCTCGGCGACGCCGTACTCGGTGACGATCACATCGGCGTCGGCCCGCGCGGTGGTGACGACGCCGGAGACGATGCGGGACACGATCCGCGCACGGCCGGAGGCGGTGCGCGAGGGCAGGGCGATGATCGACCTGCCGCCTTCGGAGGCGAAGGCGCCGCGAACGAAGTCCACCTGCCCCCCGATCGTGCCGACGTAGGACGACCCGGCGACCTCGGCGGCCACCTGCCCGGTCAGGTCCACCTCCAGGGCGGAGTTGATCGCGGTGAAGCGGGGCAACCGGCGCAGAACATCCGGATCGTGGGTGTGGGTCACCGGTTCCACCCGCACGCGGTCGTTGCCGTGCGCGAAGTCGAACAGCCGGCGTGTGCCGATCAGGCCGCCGGTCACGCTCACGCCCCGGTCGATCGGTTTGAGGGCGTTGGTGACCGCGCCGGAGGAGATGAGGTCGACGACGGCGTCGCCGATCACCCCGCTGTGCAGGCCGAGATCGCGCCTGCCGGCCAGCAGCCCGGCGACGGCGTTCGGCACCGCGCCGATCCCGATCTGGACGGTCGCCCCGTCGGCGACCAGGTCCACGACGTTCTCGGCGATCGCCGTGTCGGTCGCCGACGGCGCCCGCGACGTCACCTCGACGAGCGGCCGTGACGTGCGGACGACGACGTCGAGGCGTCCGGCGTCGACCGGGTGACGCGAATGGGTCCACGGCGCCTGGTCGTTGATCTCGGCGACCACTGTCCTCGCGGAGCGGATGGCGGTGTCGACATAGCCGCCCGCCGGTCCGAAACTGAGCGTTCCGCGTTCGTCCTCGCTGAGTTGCGCGATCACGACGTCCACGCGGAGCACCCCGGCGGTGATCAGTTTGGGGATGTCGGACAGGTGGCTGGGCAGGATGTCGGCGGCCCCGGCGGCGCACAGGACCCGGTTGCCGCCGACGGCGCCCGGCGTGAGAAAGGAGATCACGTCGGCGTGCTCGGGCCGCACCACGTCGGCGTAGCCCGCGCCGCCGTAAAGGACCGAGAATCCGCCGATGTCGTGCCGCCGCGCGAGCAGACGCTCGACGAGGGGCAGTGGCTCGCCGACCCCCTGCGTCCACAGCACGGTGTCGCCGGGCCGTACGAGCCGTGTGAAGTCGAGGTCCGCGAGCGCGACGGTCCGCGGTGAGCGGTCGGAGGCCGTCATCCCTCACCTGCCACGCGTCCGTGCGGCGGCGGGTCCGAGGCCAGCGCGTGCCGGATGTTGTCGAACATCCGGGCGACCTCGCCGAGGACCTCCAGCCGGGAGCCTCCCGCGATGTGCGGCGTGAGCACGACGTTGCCGAGGGCGCAGAATCGATCGCTCCCGGGGCGGGGTTCCACCCGGTGCACGTCGAGTCCCGCTCCGCCGAGCCTGCCCTCGGTCAGCGCGTCGTAGAGCGCGTCCTCGTCGACCAGCCAGCCACGGCTGGTGTTGACGAGCAGCGCGCCCGGCCGCATCGCGGCGATCTCCGCCCGGCCGAGGACCGGTTCGCGCACGGTCGCGCCCGGCGCGTGCAGGCTCACGATGTCGGCTTCAGCGAGCAGGGCGGCGAGCGGGCGGTACCCTGCGCCCGCCGGGTCCGCCGGGTCCGCCGGGTCCGCCGGGTCCGCCGGGTCCGCCGGGTCCGCCGACGACGGTGAGCGGCCGGAGTGGAGCACGCGCATCCCGAACGCCCGTGCCCGCTCGGCGACAAGCGCGCCCACCTCTCCGAACCCGACGATGCCGAGCGTTCGTCCGGCCAGGCCGCCGATTCCGGTGAGCCCGGCCCAGTTGTAGACGACCCCGTCGACCCGGCCGCCATGACCCGCGTCGGCGCGGACCGCGCGATCGGCCTCCGGCAGACGTTTGGTCAGGGCGAGCATCAACAGCAGGGTGTGCTCCGCGGTGCGGACCAGGCTCGGCCGTCGCAGGCACGAAACCTCGACACCGTGCTCGCGTGCGGCGTCGAGATCGATCCCGTCGTGGCGCGCGCCGAGCCGCTGCACGAGCCGCAACCGGGGGCTCGACTCGATCAGCTCTCGGGTCACCCGGCCGCGGCGGAGCACGAGCACCGTCGCCTCGGCCGGCTCCGGATCGATCTCCACCTCGCCGGGCCCCAGGCCGGCGCGCATGCTCCGCAGCGCGGGAACATCCACCGTGTCGGGCGCGAAGAACGCGGCCACGCCCGCCCAGTCCTGGTCCGTGCGCGCGGTGAGCAACCGCCGTGTCATCCGGAGCACGTGGTCGTCGTCGAGAAAGGCGATCCGCGCCGCCGAGTCGCCGCCGGTCCTGGCGGGTACGGCACGCGACACCGGGAGGACGGTCACCTCATCGCCCCATGGAAGTCCGGCCTGCGCTTCTCACGCAGCGCGTTGCCGCCCTCCTTCGACTCCTCGGTGCCGAAGTACAGCGCGAGCGCCTGGAAGCCCAGCAGCCCCACACCGCGGATGTTCTCACTGTCGGCGTTGAACGACCGCTTCGCGATGGCGAGGGCGGTCGGGCTGAGCTCGTTGATCTCACGGCACCACTGGTCGACCTCGTCGTCCAGCCGGTCGTCCGGGACGACATGGTTGACCAGCCCCATCGCCAGCGCCTCGCGCGCCGGGTACTTCCGGCACAGGAACCAGAGCTCACGTGCCTTCTTCTCACCGATGCCCCTGGCCAGCAGGGCGGTGCCGAAGCCGGGGTCGACCGACCCCATCTTGGGGCCGGCCTGCCCGAAGATCGCGTTCTCGCTCGCGACCGCCAGGTCGCACAGGGTCACGATGACGTTGCCGCTGCCGATCGCGTACCCGCGCACCTTCGCGATGACCGGCTTGGGCACGTCCCGGATCGCGCTCTGCATCTCCTCGACGGCGACGCCCACCGCGCCCCTGCCCCGGCTCACGCGGTCCGACTTCTTCTCCGACGAGTCGCCTCCCACCGCGAACGCGCGCTCGCCGGCCCCGGTGAGAACGATGACGCCGATGTCACGGTTCCATCCCGCGCGGAGCAGCGCGTCGGTGACCTCGGTGTAGGTGTGGCCGCGGAAGGCGTTGAGCTTCTCCGGCCGGTTGAACGTGATCGTGGCGACGTGGTCCTTCTCCTCGTAGACGATGTCCTCGTAGACGACGTCCTCGTGGGCGTGTTCGGTCATGGTTTCCTCCACGATCTGGATCAGCGCGCGGTGACGATCTCGCGCAGTTCGGTCTTGAGGACCTTGCCGTAGGCGTTCTTGGGCAGGCCGGGTACGACGTGGTAGCGGCGGGGCCGCTTGAATCTGGCGATCAGATCGCAGCAGTGGTCGTCCAGCGCGCGCTCGTCGATGTCGGCGCCCTCCGCGGGCACGACGAACGCGATGACCGACTCGCCCCACTCGGGGTCCGGCACCCCGATCACGGCGGCCTCCGCGACGGCCGGGTGCGCGACGAGCGCGTCCTCGACCTCGCGGGGGTAGACGTTGGAGCCCCCGGAGATGATCAGCTCCTTCGAGCGGCCGACCAGGGTGAGGTACCCGTCCTCGTCCAGTTGTCCGAGGTCCCCGGTGCGCAGCCAGCCGTCGCGGACGGCTTCGGCGGTCGCCGCCGGGTCACGCCAGTACCCCGCCATGACGGTCGCGCCCTTGACCTCGATCTCGCCGGTCCGTCCCGGGGGGACAGGGCGGCCTTCGGCGTCGCACACCCGCACCAGCACGGCGCTCTGGGCGGTGCCGACACCGGCCAGCCGGTGCTCGTACCTCGGGTGCCCGGTGTCGCGATGCTCCTGTACGGACAGTGCGGTGATGGTCATCGGCGACTCGCCCTGGCCGTAGATCTGCGCGAACCGCTGTCCCAGAACGGAGATCGCGTCCTGGATGTCGGCCAGGTACATCGGACCGCCGCCGTAGATCACGGTCTTGAGCCCCTGCCCGTCCTCACCGCGCGACCTGGCGGCGTGCACGAGCCGCCGGACCATGGTCGGCGCGGCGAACAGGGACACCCGCCCCGCCGCGCGGGCGAGGTCGAGCACTTCGTCCGGGTCGAACCGGCCGCTCGGCGGGAACATGTGCCGAGACCCCGTGCGCACGTGGACGAGTCCGTAAAGACCGGCGCCGTGGGAGATCGGGGCGGCGTAAAGCACCGTCTCGTCCGGTCCGATCGCGTCGACGTCGGCGACGTGGCACAGCGACATCGCGATCAGGTTGGCGTGGGTGAGCATGACACCCTTGGGGTGTCCGGTGGTGCCCGAGGTGTAGAACAGCCAGGCCACGTCGCCCGGCTCCCGCGCCATCGGGGCCGCCGGGGCCGCCGGGGCCGCCGGCGAGGGCGTGGCCTCCTCGGGCCGGACGTCGCCGGTGACGCGCAGGAACGTCGTCTCCGGTATGGCGGGGACAGCCGGGTCGTCGGTGAACACGACCGAGGCCCCCGCGTCCGCGACGATCGTCGCGACCTCGTTCCGCGCGAGTTTCCGGTTGATGGGCACGGCGATCGCGCCACACCACCAGATCCCGTAGAGACACTCCAGGTAGTGAGTGGTGTTGGCGAGGTAGAGGCCCACTCGATCGCCCGGCTCGACGCCGTGCTCCTCGGCGAGCCGGGCGGCGATCGACGACGCGGTGGCCGCGAAGCCCGCGTAGTCGGACACCACCCGGTCGCCGACGAGCAGCGCCGGTGCGTGCGGCCGACGCCGTGCCGTCGCGGCGAGCCATTCTGCGATGTTCATGCGTGGCGCCGTCCTTACCGCAGGAGGATCTGCACGGTCTTGAGCTCCTGGAACTCCTCCAGACCGGCCTGGCCGAACTCGCGGCCGGTGCCGCTGTCCTTGTAGCCGCCGTGCGGCATGTCGTCGATGCCCGCGGTGTTGTAGCAGTTGACGAACATCTTTCCGGTGCGCACGCCCTTGGCCACGCGCAGCGCGGTGTCCATCGAGTTGGTCCACACGCCCCCCGCCAGGCCGTAGGCGCTGTCGTTGGCCAGCGCGACGGCCTCCTGCTCGGTCTCGAACGAGATCACCGAGAGGACGGGGCCGAAGATCTCCTCCTGGGCCAGGCGAGAGGAGTTGTTCACCTCGGCGAAGACGGTCGGCTCGACGAAGTAGCCGCCCCGCAGCGCTGGATCGGCCGGCACGCCGCCGCCGGTGACCAGTTTGGCCTCGGCGTGACCGATGCCCACGTAGCCGAGTACGCGCTCGTGCTGCTGTGCGCTGATGAGCGGGCCCATGGTGGTTCCCCTGTCGCGGGGATCTCCGAGCACCTGCGCCGCCGCGTGCTCCGTCAGCATGGCCAGGAACTCGTCATGGATGTCGCGGTGCAGCAGCAGCCTGCTGCCGGCCGAGCACTGCTGGCCGCTGTTGAAGGTGAACGCGCCGATCGCGGTACGCGCGGCATCGTCGAGGGGCGCGTCGGGGAAGACGATGTTCGCCGACTTGCCGCCGAGTTCGAGTGTCACCCGTTTGGTGTTCACCGCGGCGGCGCGCATGACGGCTTGGCCGCCTGCGGTTGACCCGGTGAAAGCGATCTTGTCGACCTTACGGGACGACGCGAAGTGCTGGCCCACCACCGCCCCCCGTTCCCGCTGGGAGGTCACCACGTTGAAGACGCCGTCGGGCAGTCCGGCCTCGCTGAGGTAGCGGGCCAGGAGCAGCGCCGGTCCCGGGCACAGGTGCGACGGTTTGGCGACGACGGCGCAGCCCGCGGCCAGTGCCGGTGCGAGCTTGCAGACCACACCGAGCAGGGGGAAGTTCCACGCGGTGATGAACGCGGCGACCCCGATGGGTTCGCGCAGAATGAGGCCGAGCGCGCCGGGGTTGCGCTCGTTGATCGCCGATCCCTCGACGGACAGGGCGAGCCCGCCGTAGTACTCCAGGCAGCGGGCCGCGGCCCCCACCTCGCCGAGAGCGAGGGCGAGCGGCTTGCCCGACTCCAGCACCATGCGCTCGGCGACCGCGTCAGCGTTGGCCGTCAGCAGCCGGGCCGCCTCGGTCAGCACTTCGTAGCGGCGGCGGGAGGGACTCCTGGGCCACGTGCCGGTGTCGAACTCGCGCCGGGCGATCTCGACGGCCCGCTCCGCGTCCTCCTCACCGCCGTCGGCGAAGACTCCGACCAGGGCGCCGTCGAAAGGACTGTGCCGCTCGAATCGGGCACCGGACAGGGCCGGGCGGCTCGCACCGTCCAACCATAGGTCGAAATGGGATGATATGTGCTGAGTAGTCACGGCATCCTCCTTGTCGGATGGTGAGCGGAATGGTCAGGTGTGGGTGAGTCCGCCATCGCACGCGATGGTCTGACCGGTGATGAAGCCCGCGGCCGGGGTGCACAGGAACATCGCGAGACCGACGAGGTCCATCGGCACCTCCTCGCGGGGGATGCACTGTCCGGCGATGAGCCGGGCCTTGCCCTCGGCGGTCACCGTCTCGCGCGGAACCTCGGTGAACGTGCCTCCCGGCTGTATGGCGTTGACCGTGATGCCGTCCGCGCCCAGCTCCCTGGCGAGCGAGTTCGTCATGCCGACCAGCGCCGCCTTGGAGGTCACATAGTGCAGGTAGTTCCTGACGCCGAGGGGGACCGCGCCCGACATGATGTTGACGACGCGTCCCCATCCGGCCTCGCGCATGTGCGGGGCCACCGCCCTGGCGCACAGGAACGCACCGGTGACGTTGACCCGCAGCACGGCGTCCCATTCTTCGAGGGGGATCTCCTCGAACGGCCGCATGGTGAGGCTGGAGAAGATCGCCGCGTTGTTGACGAGCGCGTCGATCCGGCCGAGCTCACGGGTCACCGTCTCGACGAGCGCGGTCACGGACGCGGGATCGGCCACATCGGTCTCCACCGCGATCGCCCGGCCGCCCTCCTGCTCGATCTCCTTGGCCACTTTTCGAGCGGAGTCGCCGTTGAGCTCCGCGATCACCGGCACCGCGCCCGCGGCGGCGAACTCACGGGCGTAGGCGCGGCCGATTCCCTGCCCCGCGCCGGTGATGACGACGACGCGGTCGCGGACGTTGAAGTCACGCCCGCGCGACACGATCGCTTCGGGCTCACGGGCGGGGGTGATGACGGGGTTCATGTTCACTCCTCGAAATGTGATGGGTCGTCCAGGCAGGTCCACTGGCAGATGCGCAGTGGGCCGTCGGTTGTGTCGACGTCCTCGTAGACGGCTCGCATCGGCATGCCGTGCGAGAGACGGGAGTCCCGTGTCCCGACGACGTTGCCGATGAGGATCGGGCCCTCGGGCGTGCGGATCGCGGCGACGACGTAGGGCACCGGGATCTCGGGGAAGTACCGGCGGTGGAACACCGTCCAGGCCAGCAGCGATCCGGTTCCGGACAGCGCGGCCCAGTCGTGCTCCTCCGCGAGGCATTCCGGGCAGACCGGGCCCGGCGGGTAGCGGAAGGCGCCGCATCCGGAGCAGCGCTGCAGCCGCAACTCCCCCGCCGCCACGTGATGCCAGTAGGGTTCGTCGAAGACGCCCCGCTGCGGTGCGGGACGGTGCGGGACGGTCATGCGCCTGCCTTCCGGTAGATCAGCGAGGTCACCTTGCCGGCGACGTCGGAGACGTACTGGGCGATCCCCGCGTCGCGGACCTGCCGTTCGCCGGCCTGTCCTCGGAGCTGACGCACGCACTCGACCTGGTGTCCCCAGCCCTGCATGTAGCTGCCGGACAGATGACCGCCGGAGGTGTTCACCGGCAGCCGCCCACCCGGCCCGAGGTCACCGGAGCTCAGCAGCCTGCCGACCTCACCCTCGGCGCAGAACCCGAAGCCCTCCAGCGCCAGCGGGACGTGGACGCTGAAGCTGTCGTAGACCTGCAGAACGTCCACGTCGGAGGGACCGGCGCCGGCCATCGCGTAGACCTGCTCGGCCGCCTGTCGTTGCGCCGGGCGGTAGAAGTCCTCAAGCCTCGGGCGCAGGCTCGTCGCCTCACGGTTGTGGTCGCTGCGCCCGATGCCGTGCAGCAGCACCGCCGGCCGCTTCAGGCGACGGGCGCGTTCGGCGGTCGTGACGATCAGTGCCACGCCTCCGTCGTTGACGAGGCAGTAGTCGAAGAGCCGCAGCGGTTCGCAGATGTACCGTCCGGCCAGGTACTCCTCGACGCTCAGCGGCCGCCGCATGACGGCGTTGGGATTCAGCCGGGCGAAGGCGCGCTGGGCGACGGCGACCTCGCCGAGCTCGCGCTCGCTCAGGCCGGTGAGGGCCAGGTAGCGGTTGGTGAGCAGCGCGTACAGCGCTCCCTGCGAGGTGAGACCCCACGGCGCGTAGTAGGTGTAGGCCAGGTGACGCTCGCCGCCCATGGCGTTGCGGCCGCCGTACGCGGTGGCGGCGGTGCGCTGGTCGTTGCCGTAGACCAGGGCGACGCATTCGGCGACACCGGAGTGGATCGCCATCGCGGCCTTGAGCACCGCCTGGACGGCGTCGGCCTGGTCGGCCCAGCGCACGTCCATGCCGAGCACCTCGCCGAGGCGTTCACCGGCGACGGCCGGACCCGCGACGAGGCCGTCGATGTCCTGGCGAGAGAGGCCGGAGTCGTCGAGGGCGCGACGGAAGGCGGTCGCGGCGTAGCCGTAGGCGTCCTGGTACCGCTCACCTCGACGGGCGCGGGCGTAGTCGCCGGGATAGTCCGTCTCGCCGACGCCGACGATGGCGACGGTGTCCTTCAACGCTGAGAGGCGGTCGAGGTCAGGCATGATCAGGACTCCCTTGTCCCTGGAGCGCCGGAGCGCCGGATTCGCGCGCCCGGCCGTCGCCCGCCGCCACCAGGGGGAATTCGGCGGCGAGCCCGGGATCCAGCACACCGAGCCGGGGCATGGCGGTGGACACGACGGCGGGAGTGGACAGCAGGCGCATCGGAGAGCCGAGAACCGTCCAGGAGCCGCCGTCGGCGGTCGGCCGGTCGAGGATCAGGCCACGCGCCGAGGTCTGGGGGTGGGCAAGGACGTCGTTCACCGTCGACACCGACGACACCGACGTACGGCCGCCGCCCTCGTCGCCTGCCGGACCGTCCACCGGCGGCGGGATCCGGGCGGGCTCGGCGCCGCCGTTCCAGAGCCGGTGGGTCGCCCACGCCGACCCGTCCTGCATGGCGAGGTCGAAGGTCACACCGAGCCCGCCGTGCCTGTCCCGGTGTTCGAGCGCGGCCAGCACAGCCAGCAGGCCGAACAGTCCGCCGAGCTGGTCGGAGACGGAGATGCCCGCCTTCGTGGGAACGCCGTCGGCCGTCGTCGCGCTCATCACCCCGGACATCGCCTGCACGACGGTGTCCAGGGCCGGCCGCTCGGGGTACACCGTGTCGTGGCCGAAGCCGTTTATCGAGCAGTAGACGAGGTGCGGCAGAACCGCCCGAACCTCTGCAGGCCCGAAACCCAGGCGCAGCAAGGAACCCGGCTTGAGATTCTCGATGAGCACGTCGGCCGAGCCCAGCACGTCCCAGAGCACCCGCCGGTCCGTCTCTTGGCGCAGATCGAGGACGAGCCCACGCTTGTCGGTGTTGAGCAGGGCGAAGATGTAGGACTCCCCGTCGGAGCGCAGGGGGGCGTTGTGCCGGTTGGAATCTCCTCGCGGGGGCTCCACCTTGATCACGTCGGCGCCGAGCGCTCCGAGCTGGCGACCGGCGAGGGGACCGACGGTGTTCATGCCGATCTCCACCACCCGGATTCCCTCAAGCGGTCGCGCCCGGGACACGCGATCGCCGGTCACCTCCGTCGTGACGGGCGGCCGAGAGGCGACAAGGGCACCGACCACGGCCCGGTCCGCGTCCCTGGCCGGGATCGGCCTGACCGCCCGGTCCACGTCTCCGGCCGGGATCGGGGTGACGGGCACCGTCCCGTGCCACCGGATCGGACAGCCCGGCAGTGACACGCGACGCCCGGATTCGGGGTCGATCGCGGAACGCACCATGCCCCGATGCCGCAGGTTGGGTTCGTCGGCGAGTTCGCCGACGGGTACCACGGGACCGCTGGGGATCACATGCCGGGTGAGCGTTTCGACGCACTCCGCCACCGACTGCCGGGCGGTCCAGGCACCGACCACGTCGTCGATCTCGTCGGTGTGGTCCATCCGGCTGCTCGGCGTCGCGAACCGCGCGTCACGAACCACCTCGGGACGGTCCATCGCGTCGCACAGCCGCGTCCACTGCTCGTTGGTCGGCGCGCAGATCAGCACCCACCCGTCGAGGGCTCGGTAGGAGTTCCACGGCGCCAGCGTCGGGTGGCGATTGCCGTTGCGGGTGGCGACCCGGCCGGTGAACGCCAGCGGGAGGAAGGTGGCCAGGGCGTTCACCGCCACGTCGTAGAGCGCGATGTCGACGCGCTGGCCGAAGCCGTGCCGACGCCGGACACGGAGCGCGGCGATGATCGCCGAGGCGGCGTACACGGCGGACTCCATCTCCAGCAGCGGCGCGCCGAGCAGGAGTGGCGGCCCGTCGCGCCGCCCGGTGGTTTCGGCGACGGCCGAGACGACCTCGACGAACGCCTCCGATCCCGGTGCCCCGGCGAGCGGGCCATCGTGGCCGAAGGCCGTGATGTCGCACACGACCTGCCCGGCGGGCCGGGCGGACTCCCACAGCGCGCGATCCTCATCGGCCAGGTCGCTGGAGAGCAGGACGACGTCGGCCCTGGCGACCAGCGCCTGGAACAGCTCTCGGTCTCCGGGCACGGCCTGATCGATCACGACGCTGCGTTTGCCCGCGGCGGTTACCGGACGGTCGCTCCATTTGTGGTCCGCGCTCAGCCGTGATGGTTCGACGAGTACGACGTCGGCGCCGAGCTGTGCGAGCAGCCCGCCACAGGCCGCCACCGCGACACCGTCGCCGACTTCCACGACGAGACAGCCGTCCAACAACCCTTGAGCTGCGTGGGTCGCAGTTTCCATCTCCACCTCTTGTGCGCAATGCGCATATTTCGTGCGCGTTGCGTTGAGATTACTGCAGTTATACGCGACCGTCCAGAGGCACACAGCACCGTTTGCCGGAGCAGGCGCGGGCGTGATTCGGCAGGCCGCCGCGGGAGTGGACACCGGGCCGTCACCGCGGGCGCGTTCGTCGCAGCCGGGAAATAATCCCGGTTCATGGCGGCCCGGAAATAATCCGGGCAAAATGGACAGGTGATAGACACGCGGCGACTCAGGACCCTGCGCGCGGTGGCCGACCACCGGACGGTCACCGCCGCCGCCGCCGCTCTTCACCTCACGCCCTCGGCCGTCTCCCAGCAGCTCGTCGCCCTGGAACACGAGGTCGGCCATCGCCTGCTGGAACGCGACGGCCGGGGCGTCCGGCTGACCTCCGTGGGACGGATCCTGCTCGGCCACGCCAACGAGGTGCTCGCCCAGCTGGAGCGGGCCGAGGCCGACATCGCCGCCTACACGACGGGCACGGCGGGCGAGGTGAAGACGGCCTCCTTCGCCACCGCGATCGGGCTGGTCGTCGCCCCCGCCGTGGAGAGGCTCGCGGCCAAGGAGCCGGGCATCCAGGTGCGCGTCCTGGACGCCGAGGGAGACCAGAGCCTCACCATGGTCCTAGACGGCGTGGTGGACGTCGCCGTGGCGGTCGAGTACCGCGGCGCCCCCGCCGAGGACGACCGCAGGCTGTCCCGCATCCCGCTGTACTCGGAGCCATTCGACGTGGTCCTCCCCCGCGACCACGCCCTGGCGGGCGGCGAGGTCACCGTGGCGGATCTGGCCGGGGAGACGTGGATCGGCCCGTACCCGGGCAACCCCTGCCACGACGTGATCGCCCTGGCCTGCGAGCACGCGGGCTTCACTCCCGCCTTCGCCCACTCCTCCGACAACTTCAGCGCCGTGGTCGCGCTGGCCTCGGCCGGGGCCGGGGTGGCGATGGTGCCGCGCCTGGTCCTGCGCGGCATGGACCTGTCCGGCGTGGTGATCCGTCAGGTCGCGGGCCCCGAGCGCCGCGTCTTCGCCGCCGTGCGCCGGGGCGCCGAACGCCACCCCCTCCTCATCCCCCTCCTGGACGCCCTCCAGGACACCGCCACGACTCTGCGTCAAACCTCCTGACCTTTCCCCGCGTCCCGTTTCCGCCCGGCCGCCACCCGGGACGCCGGAACGACCCCGGTGAAATCCGTCGATTCTTTTTCTCACATCGTCTCGCCGATTTCCGGCCCGCCCCGGGATTTCTTTTCGGACCAAACCCTACGGAATAACTTCGGCTCCCTCATGCCCGCTGATCCGCTCACCGACATAGCGTGATCGATGAACACGTCAACGGGGGTTTCATGGGATTCATCAAAGGCCGGGGTCAGAAGATCGCGCTGTTCACAGCCGGGGTTCCGGTGGGCGCGGCGCTCGCGCTGGGCGGGATAGCCGTGGCGGACAGGATCGACGAACCGGAGGTGACCGTGATGAAGAAAGTCCACACGCTGGCGGGGCAGGAAATCCTGTCCACCAACGTTCTGTGCAAAGAGGGCCAGCGGGTCATCAGCGGTGGACACGCCTTTCTCGGCACCTACCAACCGGAGCAGCCGGTGACGTTTCCCGTCAGTTCTCCCCGCCGCGTGAGCGACACCCCGGGCCCCGAGGACTCGTGGAACTTCGTCGTGCAGAACGCCTCGGACGAGAGTGCCTACATCGAGCTCTACGCGATCTGCGTCCCCCTCCGCTGAAACAGCGCGCGGCCGATGCCGGGACGTCGGCGTGTGCCGCGTTCGTCACGGTGGGCGCGAGCAGCGTGGCGACCGCCGTGGCGCAGAGGGCGATGAGACCTCGAAGACGCATGAAGACTCCTTGGGACGAACCGAGGTGATCTCCGTACCTCCGGGAGGAGGTCCGGCGCCTCCGATGAGGCGTGAGATCACCATGCGGGTGCCGTCACGCCGTCCACCATGCCGAGCCAAGGACTTCGGACACCCCTGGACACGCGCGGACAAGGTCGGACAGCAAGGGCTTGCGCAAGTGAACGTGGCGCACGCGGAACCCGCTGAGCGGGGTCGCCCGTGGCAGCGTCCTCGGTCGCCCGCAGTCCCCCTCAGGCCCACAGTCGCCCGCAGTCGCTCTCAGACCCAGTCGCTCTCAGGTGTCCTCAGGCCCGGAGTCGCCCTCGGGTGTCCTCAGACGTCGCCCACGCGGTCGGCCACGAGGAAGTCCGCTCCGCAGTCCGTGCAGCGCGCGTTCCCGAAGAGGTAGGTCATCGCGGTGGCGATGTCCGGGTGGCCGTCGGCCAGGGCGATGTCGTGCAGACGTCGGCCGATGCCGTACAGGTCTCCGGGGGCGGTGGGACGCAAGGGGGCCTTCTCGACGTCGTCCTCCAGGGCGTGGTCACCGGCGGTGGAAAAACATCCGTGGTCGCCGATGACGATGAACAGATCGGTCTCGCAGTCTGGGCAGGAAACCTCGTACTCCCCGCTGTCGAGCTCCCACGCCAGCTCTTCGGACCACACGGGGACGCCCTCGAGTCCCAGGACGGCCTCAAGCAGATAGAGGTAACCGGTGCGGTTACGCAGCGTCCGCAGGTGCCCGTTCGCCATCCGTAGCAGTTCTGCGATCTCAGCCGCGTACGTCGCGCGGACCTCGCCGGCCCCGTGGGGCTGGTCGGCTCCCGCCATGATCGCGCCTGCCAGGAACAGCACGTGCAGCTGCGCGTCCGGGGCACCGCTGACGGCGATCGCCGTCAGCCTGGGCAGGGCCGCGAAACTGGCCGAGTAGACGGTGCCCTGGTGGCACAGGGCCGATCGCAGACCGCTCCAGTCCTCGTCGCTCGGGTCCGTCTCGATCCTGTCCAGCAGGGAGGGGATGTCTTCCGCGGAGCCGTAGGCGTGGCTGAGGCTCGACCAGTCCGTCATGCGGAAGATCCAACCAGGTCGATGCGACAGTCGACCATCGATGCCCCGCGGGAGCGGCGAACGCGCAGGTGGCGCGTCTCGGTGGAGGCGGTACGGCAGCGGCACGGCGGACGACGCGGCGCGGATCAGACCTTGCGCCAGCCGGGGATCCAGGCGCCGTCCTGGACGGTGTAGTCGCCGAACAGGGCCGGGGCCTCCTTGACCATCAGTTCCGCGACCTTGCCGAACAGCAGGCGGATCTCCTCTTCGGCCCCGGGTGCCGTCCGGTTCTCGATGACGTGACGCAGGGTGCGGACGTTGGCCGTCCACACCAGGCCGGTCGCGACGCCCTCGGGGGCGAAACGTCGCATGAAGGAGGTCTTGGCCTTCTTCTCGGCGAAGGGCACGCCCTCCGCGTCGAGGTCGAAGCGCCCGGCCATCCAGTGCTGGAACTGCTCCATCTGCTCCAGCAGGGAGGTGGCGCGCCGCATCAGCTCGGGGTCCTCACGCGCCCAGTCGGGGAACCAGAACGGCAGGTCGTCCAGACGCACGAAGCGCAGCGACTCCTGGGAGACCGCGGCACCGGCGCGGTGCCGTACCAGTTCGTGGGTGGCGACCCGGCTGACGTTGTGCAGCGCGAAGGAGAAAGTGACGTGCTCCAGAACCGAGCCGTGGGCGCTGGCCAGGATGTTGCGCAGGTACTCCTCCTGGTCGGTGCGGATCCGGGTCACGTTCGGGTTCAGGCCCGGCTCCCAGGAGCGGTAGCAGATGCGACCGGCGAACTCCGCCAGGTTCTGCGCGTCGTCCGGCTCCCCGCGGTCCACCCGCTCCAGCCACCTGTCTCCACCGACCTCGGCGAGGTAGGCGGCGATCTCGTCGTAGTCCAGGCGGGGGCGGGCGATGAGACGGACCTGGGGCTCGACATGGCGCACGATGATCCTCCGAAGCGGCTCGGGAACGGGCGGGTCGAGTCTGCCACGCACCGCCTTCGACGAGACGGGACACGGGGACACGGGGACACGGCGTGCCCGGTCCGCACGGAGCCGTGCGCGGGCTCAGGGCGTCCATGTCCCACAGCGGCGCGTTGAAGTCGTAACCGTGGCCGCCGGAAGCGGCGCACATTGCGAAGAAACCGCGAAGGGGTACTCCGTTTGTGGAGATCCGATGGAGGTTCGCCCCCTTTTCTACGATCATCGGGATCTCGGCTGTGGCGCGTCCCTACGCTCAAGGCGTGGACATCGTCATCGGAATCGTCCGACGAGGAGCACCGCTCCTGGGTGCTCTCGCCGCCGACATGCTGCTTCTGCTGCTGGCAGGCCAGATCACGATGGGCGCGTACCTGCGGGGCGAGTTGTGCGACGGGGCGAACGTGTGGTGCACGGGCGGGGATCCGAGCTACGCCGAATGGGTCGCCGAGATGGACTTCCGAACAGTGGTGACCTTCTGGGCGTTCGGGGGCGTGGCCGTGATCATACTGGCGAGTGCCGTCTGGGCGTGGCGCCGCCACTTCAGGGCCTTGGCCGCGGCGCAGTTCCTCGCCCTGGTCATTCCTCTCCTCGCCATCGTTCTCCGAGCACTGAATCCCTACCCTTCACTCCATTGAAGGTCCGAACTCGGAAACAATCCTGAGCCCCGGCGGGGCGCTCCGATGGGGGAAGGGGAGCGCCGGCACATGCCGGTTCGCGGGGACGACCGGGGTGCCGCTGTTTCCCGCCGGGGTGGTTCAGAACGGCCTTCACTCCGGCCGGGGCGGCTGCCACCACACCCGGGTCGAGAGCCCGCCGTACTCGGACCAGACGGAGTGAGCGGGGCGGGCGGGACGGGCGAAGGTGTTCGAAAGGTCTCCGGTGAGGTTCTCCGGGGAATCTCCGGCGAGCTTCTCCGAAAGGTCTCCCAGAAAATCTCCCGGAAGGTCCCCCTGGAGCTCCTCCGGGAGATCGCCCGAAAGCGGTGGATCGGCGGGGATCTCGCACCACACCGTCCGCCCGAGCCCTGGCCCGTGCGAGCGGTATCCCCAGTTCCCGCCGGAGAGCGCGCTGACGATCGCCAGTCCCCGGCCGCTCTCCACCGGTTCACGCGTCGGATCCGCCCGAAGCACCCGGGGCTCTCCCGTGCTCCACCCCGGATCGACGACCTCGATGCGCAACGCGTCACCGCGCGCCGTCAACCGCAGAACCAGCGCACCGGCCCCGGAACCACCGACAGTCCCGGATCCTCCGTACGGCCCGCCCCCACCCTCCGGTCCGCTTCCGGCGTGCCGTACGGCGTTGGTCACCAACTCCGACACGGCCAGTCGCGCGCTCTCGTAGGCGGGATGATCCCTCCCCAGCCATTCTCGGACTTTGCCACGCGCCTGCGAAACGCTTTCCGGGGTACCGGGAAAACAGATCTCGCCGAACGTCTCCGGGTTCATGGGTTGCCTCCCTCGGCCGAACAGAGCGGCTTTCCGTATCGATCACGCCATTGGCGCCGAGACGCCGCCGCGCTTTCTCTCGCGGCCCTCATAAGGTCGCAAGTCCCCGGGTTCACCGCGCTGGGAATCGGGTCCGCAATCCGTTCACACTTCTGTGAACACGGCCCCGAGCAGCCAGGGCTCCGCTGACAATGACCTCAGACCGGCCCGCGACACCGAGAGGAGCCCGGCAGATGACCGTCCCCCCGGAACCCCAGGAAATGGAACAGGAAGCAACGACAGAACCGACACAAGTCATCGATCCCTACATTTCACCGCGCATTAGATTCGGGACAGAACTACGCAAATTCCGACTTGCCGCCGGATTCAGCCAGCGGAAACTCAGCGCGACGCTCCACCTGTCGGTCAGCCAGCTCAGCATGCTGGAGAACGGCCACCGTTCGCCGACACTGGCCCTGGCACGCAAGGTGGACGAGGCCCTCGACCTCGGCACGACGCTCGCCGGCCTGCTCGACCGCCTCAACCGCGCCGAGGCCCAGCTTCCCCGCTGGTTCCGCCCCTGGCTGGAGTTCGAGCGCGAGGCGGACTCCCTGCGCATCTGGGAAGCGCTGCTCGTGCCTGGCCTGCTGCAGACCGAGGACTACGCGCGGGCCGTCCTGAGCCGCAAGCCGGGCGCCACCGCCGAGCAGGTCGAGGACAAGGTCGTGGCCCGGATGGAGCGGCAGGGGATCCTGAAGCGGCGGATGCCGCCGATGCTCTGGATCGTCATCGACGAGGGCGTGCTGTATCGTCCCGTCGCCGAGCCCGACGTGATGCGGGGCCAGTGCGAGCGCCTCCTCGACGCCGGGGAGGAGCTACGCATATCCCTGCAGATCCTTCCGTACGCGGCGCGGAACGTGCTTGGCTTGTTGGGCAGCTTCACCCTCGCGGACCTGACGAGGGAGACCCACCCGGTGGCCTACATCGACTCGCAGAGCCTGGACGACCGCGTCACGGACCGGGCCACCGACATGAAGAACCTGGCGTTCCTGTACGACGCGATCCGTGCCGACGCCCTGTCCCGGCACGAATCACTCAACCTGATCAAGGAGACGATGCGCAGATGGACGACCTGACCAGGGAACTCCCCACCGCCCGGTGGCGCAAGTCCAGCCTGTCCGGTCACGACGGAAGCAACTGCGTCGAGATCGCGGCCCTGTCCGGCGGACACCACGCCCTCCGCGACACCAAGGACCGCACCGGCCCCACCCTCATCCTCACCCCCACCGCCTGGACCAACCTCCTGACCGCCATCGAAACCGGCACCCTCGACTGACGCCGCCGACGTTCCCACGTTTCACCGAGCAGCCCTCCGGGACATCCCCCGGGGGGCTGCCGAGCGACATGACGGCCGGGCACGGTCAGGCGGCGGAGGTCCGGGGTGTCAGGCGGACTTCGAGATCAGCATCCAGGGCACGCGCCAGGCGTTCCAGGACCGGCAGCGTGGGGACGGTTTCCCCCTCGTCGGCGGTGTGCGCCGGTCGGACGCGGCGACGCATCGCTCACCGGGCCCGCTCAACCTCACGATCACGAAGAGCACGGGTCAGGGCACCGCTCGCTGTCGTTCTCCTCTCAGATCCGCGGTGGCAGGCTGCCGTCCAGGCGCATAGTCGTCGAGGCTCAGGCGGGGCTCGTCCCACCAGTCGCGCCGCCCGTGCTGCGTGGCGAGCCGGTCGTCCACGGCGTTGCGCAGCACGACCTCCAAATACTGGAGAGCCCCCGCGAAAGCACAACTCACCTCAAGGTTCCACACGTACAGCCGCAGTGTCGCTCCGAGGTCGCCACCTGAGGCCGCGGAGTAGGGACCCAGGCGGGGCCGGGAAATCACGTCCGCGATCCGCTTGGCCTCGTTGGCGTTCATCGTGCACCCCCCGCTGTGACCGGGAGTGAGTTACGATGACTCATGTGGGCCCCGGGTATCGCCACTGCTCTGCATGCGACCCGGGGCAAGCTTTTTCCCGACAAGGGCCCATCTTTGCCCTGCCCCCGACTTCGCGGTGATACTCAAACACTGAGGAAACAGTCCTCCTCATCACTTTCCGGCGAAGTTAGCGTACTGCAAAGCGATGGTCGAACACCTCATCAAATCGTTAGGCCACCTCAACGAGAAACCACTTCGAATTATAAATCCCCAGAAAAGACGGCATAAACGATTCCGCGTCGATCAAGCTCGAACGGGGAAGAAGTCCAAGGTGGCCCGGCAAGTCCCAATGACCCAAAAACGGGATGGACAGCCATGAAATCAGCCTTCTTGATGTTCCAGCCTCGCCTGTCAGACTGAAAGCATGCTTTGGCCCGTCGGGTCGGGAAGATCCGGCCAGCACGTGGAGATCGCCTCAGCGCCCGGCGCGACACGCCGGAGATCCATCGTTCCGACGCGCCGCGATCCGGACCGACGCCCTGTCCCGGCATGAGTCGCTCAACCTGATCAAGGAGACGATGCGCAGATGGACGACCTGACCAGGGAACTCCCCACCGCCCGGTGGCGCAAGTCCAGCCTGTCCGGTCACGACGGAAGCGACTGCGTCGAGGTCGCGGCCCTGCCCGGCGGACACCACGCCCTCCGCGACACCAAGGACCGCACCGGCCCCACCCTCATCCTCACCCCCACCGCCTGGACCAACCTCATCACCACCCTCAAAACCAACACCCTCGACTGACCCCATCACCTCCACCGCGAGCCTTCCGGGGTCTTCCGGAGGGCTCGCCCCCTCCGGAAGACCCTCTCCAGCTCACGGGAGACCTATGGAGGACGACACGGAAACCGTCGCTCCCAGGAAACGGGCAACAGACCCGACCACACCGGCAAGGCGCCGCCGCCTGCCGTTCATCGGCACCATGAACTCGGGCGTCGGAGATCTCGCCGAACGCCATGAAGAGATCCTGACCGAAGGGGCAGATCGTCCGATATGACGACGATTGTCGGCAGCGGCTCACTCAGGACGCGGGCCAGGCATCCAGAACCGGCAGCGTGATAATCCATCGCCTCGCCCGTCTCGAAACCGGACCACAGCCGCTGCACGCGCCGCCGCGGTCTCGCATACGCGCCGCTCCGGCTGTGACGCACGGCTTTGGAGACGGGCCCAGTCTCGCATCCGGGCCAGTTTCACGAGACGCTGCGCGCTGCCTCCCGAAACAAGCCTGAAGGTGGTGCCCTCTGGTCTGTGTCCTCCACCGACCGGAGACCGAGCCTTCTGTCTCCAGTCGTGGCTAAACCTCGTCCTGGCCAGCCGAGCCCGAAGGGCATCGCTCACCCCTGGCTGTTCGGCACAGTATCCGCTGCCTTCGGCCGGCGTTTGGCCTGCCCCCGCAGATCTACGCCTCGCCGGAGATCAAGCCCACAGAACAGACAACGCCCGTTCCGCCCAGTGCACGACTGCCGTCCGGTGCGGAAGTCAGTTCGCGCGTTTACGCCGCCGAGCCCGTTTGGCCAGATCACGGCAGCGAGCCACCAGTTCCTCGATTTCGGGCAGGTTCGGGTCCGCGCCGTCACGGTCACAGCAGGCGGGCTTGGTGCGTTCGCCCACCGGTGGTGCGTCCAGCCCGCACACTCCCCACAGCGAGGCGTAGACGTCATGCGTCCGGCTGCGCTCACCGTGCGGCCCGACCATCAGAATCCACGCACGTCGCGGTTCCTCGAACGCGACCACCGCGCGCATGGCGCCTCTCAGATGTTTGACGCACAGCCGATTCACCGGAATCTCCCCGGTGAGCCGATATCCGAGGGCCGCGCAACCTCGCGCTTCCAGATCTCCGACGAAGGCGACGAACGACTTCAGGTCCGCTCCGCGCAGGGTCTCGGCCTGCTTCTCCGCGAGAACCGAAAGATAGACATCAAGCCTCACCGGCGGCCGTCTCCGAGTTCTTGGAACCCCATTCCGCCTTGATCTCTCGCCATGGGCGGCCCTCGCCCTGCTTCATCTGCCGAAGCCCATCAGCCAGCCGGTCGTCTTCCAGGAGCTCCTGATCCTGCAGATGGTGCCAGAGCAGCTCGGCGAGGTTGCGCGTACGACCGGCCCGGCGCAGATCCCTGACAACCGTCGCCACCTCGTACAGACGGTCGGCGTCGAGCATCAGCCGAGGCTTCCCCTTGACCGAGGTGAGGAGTCCCTCCTTCACCCACGCACGGACCGTCTTCTCGTCAACACCGAGAATCTTCGAAGCGATCGTCGCCCGCACCGGCTCGGCGTGGGCCAGCAGATCCTGGACGACCTCCCTGACCGTGTCACGGGTTTCGGTCTCATGAGTGCTCGCAGCCACTCCGTACAGCCGCTGTGCTTGATCGAACAGAGCCAGCGCCGCTTGCTCCTCGGCCTCTTTTCTGCGAGGAGTCCGTGTCGCACCGGCCTGCCCATGATCACGCTGCACCGAGAGCGTCGGATGCTTTCGCTTCCAGGCCACATCTACCGGAGACTTCCTGGACCTGACATCAGCCATGAGGACGGCCTCCCTTCGCTCCCATGCTACTCCTTTTTTCAGCTCAAAAATCGGGAGTCGACCCTGACCATCCGCCGGAACGGACCACCCGTCGCCGGTGACGTGCTGACAAGGACGCAGGCCGTTGAAGGCGGTTCCGATGAGGGTGTCGACGTACTCGGGAGTGGGCGGAACCACGGTCGACCGGGTCGTCGGTTCCAGCTCTCCTCCACCCCACTCCAGAACGTTGATGCCGCGAGGCAGATTTCTGTGACGCTCCGCCTTCACGTGGGAACGGAGAGTATGAGAACTTCATCGTCGGCAGAGTCCAGATCATGAGCTCAGGGAGATGGTGCGCAGATGGACGACCTGACCAGGGAACTCCCCACCGCCCGGTGGCGCAAGTCCAGCCTGTCCGGCGACGACGGAAGCGACTGCGTCGAGGTCGCGCCCCTGTCCGGCGACCGCCACGCCCTCCGCGACACCAAGAACCGCACCGGCCCCGCCCTCATCCTCACCCCCACCGCCTGGACCAATCTCCTGGCCGCCATCGAAACCGGCGCCCTCGGCTGACGGGATCGGCGGGAAACGCCTGCCACGGGAAACAAGTGTGGCGTGAGGGTGCCGACAGCACCCTCACGCCGCGCTTTCACCTGGTGACGCAGATGTTCGGCGTTATCTGGATGTAGGAGCCGTTGCGGAGTTCCCAGAACCGGGCACACCACTTGTCGCCCCAGCCACCGGTCATGAACTGGTTCCAGCCGAAGCCCTGGCCCGTGGAGAAGTATCCGTTGGCGCTGTCGGCGATGTGGCCGTGCGGGCCGAAGAACTCCCAGTGCCCGTAGGGGGACGAGCCGTGCACGGTGGTGGTCATGCGGAACACGTCAGTGTCGAAGTAGTCCTCGAACGACACACACAGCGTGAACCACACACCCGGGCTGTTCGATTCACACTTGACGTACTCGACCATGGCGGCGCTGTTCGGGGTCTTCACCGCCGCCGACTTGGCGGAGGAGGCCAGCGCGGAGCCGGGGGCCGCCACCAGGCCGGCGAGCAGCAACATGAACGCCGCCGCGACCATCGTCAGCCGACGTCGAATGGTTGATGAATTACTCATGAGTTCCTCTTGCTCTCTCGATTGGGATCTCGCTTGGGGACGAGAGCGCCGTTTCGCAGCGCGGTACGAAACAGCGCGCGGGGGTGAAAAGGTGGTGCGAGGTTTTTCCGCATGAACGTGAGCACCAGAGGTGCCGCATTCGGGGCCGTTCGGGTGGCCGTGGACACACGGAACGTCATCGCACCGGCGTCGGTTTCCTGCTCTCACCGCGGTGGCCTGCACACGGGGCCGTGTCGGTGGATCACGTTCTTCGAGGACTGCCGTCACCAGGTCACCCGTCAAGCGAAAGCTGCCGGGATCGGTGCGTCCGGTGCGACGGGAACATGGAATTTCGGGCCGCCGTTTTTGCTTTTTCTTCCCTTCTCTCCGGAGAACCGGCCTGTTCACTGTCTCAGGAAGAAATCACGTGCCGCGAGCCTTGTAAGTCCTGCCTTAATCGCGCTGCTCAGCACCTTCCGTGACCGCTCGGCGGTGTGCTCGGTCAGTGATGTCGACGTGTCCCGGGAGAGCGAATGCACAGGATTCACTTCACCCCCGCCGATCTGACGCGGGTGCGGGTGGCGCCGACGATGGGCCCCATGGCCGAGACCCTGTTCAGCCTGAGGGCGCTACGCAGACGGACGGAGGAGACGATGTTCGGCGCGTGGCGGCGTCGCGTGCGCGACGCCCTTGACCCCGGCTACGCGGTCCTGGCCGCCATCGCGCCCGTACGAACACCGTGCTTCGACATGACCGTCCTCGCCGGGCCGGGCAGCGATCTCGCCGAGAGCGCCGAGAACTTCCTGGCCAGCAGTCGGCACGCCGTCCAGGCCGAGCTGGACTTCTACGTCAACCGCCACGGCCGGATGCCGACCGCGCTGGCCGGGCTCGACGACACCCTCGCCGTCCGGCGAGAGGTGCTGTCCAGGGTGGAGGCCTACCATCGGATCGCCGTCGGCCCGCACTGGAGGGGCATCCGCGCGCACCTCGACGGCGAGCGCGCCCGGCGCGGCACGATCCTGCTCGACCACGGTGTGGACGGCCTGCTGTCCAGGTTGCACCCGGACATTCACTGGGCACCGCCGATCCTCCACGTCCACAACCACAGCGCGTCCGGTGCCGACCTCACCCTTGACGGGCGCGGGATACTGCTGGCGCCGTCGTTCTTCCTGCGGGTTCCGATGCTGATATTCGACTCGACGAATCCCTCCGACTGCACCCTGATCTATCCCGCTCAGCTCGATCTCGGCCAGGCCTCGGACATCTGGACGGCCGGCGCGTCGACGCGGGCGCTGTCCAACCTTCTCGGGCGCACCCGGGCGTCGGTGCTCACCGCCATCGCCGACGGTGTGGTCACGACCGGCGCCCTGGCCCGTCGCCTGGACATCTCATCGGCCGCGGTCAGCCAGCACACCGCCGTTCTTCGCGAGGCGGGCCTGATCACGACGCGCAGGCACCACGGCAATGTCCTGCACACCCCCACCCAGGGTGGCCTGACCCTTCTCGACCACCGCCACAACGCCTGAACGGCCGGACCACGCCCACGAGCCGAACGGCGATCCCGGCGATCCCGACGCGCTCCACGCACGAACGGCCCATGGCCGAATCGGCACCGAGCACTGTCAGGGGATACAGCCGGTTCTGTTCCGTCGCCTGCCGCTCTCCTAGTCACCGAGGCCGTGCAGGGACACCAGAAAGCCGAGTGTCGTACTGGTGTCCCGCAGGTCTTCGGGCAGTGCCCCCGCCGCCCCGGCGCCCCGGGCGCGATCCAACCGCTGGCGTCCACTCATGGTGAGACGAAAATCCTTGCTCAGCCTGGTGCCCTCCACCAGGTCGCACAGGAACAGCATGTGCTCGTCCAACGGTCTCCGCTCGCCGTACGCGGCACGGACCTCGTCGATCAACACGTCACGGACAGCCGTATCGGGGTAATGGCGCTCCCGGCCGAGCAGCCCGCCGCTCCGGCGGCGTAGCACTCCGCGTGCGGTGAGCGCGGTCCGGTGCAGGGTGAACGCCTTCCGGCCGCGTTGCCGTAGCCACCGCTTCACGGTGACGGGCCCGCGCTCGGAGGCGGAGCGGTCCCCCAGTTCGGCCATCAGCTCGTCGGCCCAGACCAGACCGGTGGGGCCGGTGTCGAGCAGTTGGATCTCGCCGTGATCCCGGTAGACCTCGAAACCGAATTTCCTCGACTTTCGAGACCGGACAAGCAGCTTCCGGCGTAAAGCGAGCTCGCCGAGCTCGGCGGCCGCGCAACCGACCGCCGTCTGGGCGGAGTCGTGCACCTTTCCGGAGTTCGTGTGCGAGAGCAGAGCGAATTCTTCGGGCAGTGACAGCCACCAGGGCACGGAATCAGACATGCATCGAACTCCGATATGAGTCTCGACGTTTCCACGCAGGTCTCGGCTACAAGACTCCCCGAGCCTACATCGCGAACCTGAGGCGTCGGCCCGCCGGATGAATCAGGGCCGCTGAACGGCCGTCCGGAAAACACGGGACCTTCACTGAGGCTGTGACCGAATCAGTCGAGGCGGTGGCTCCCGGCGGTGCCACCGCCGAGCGGGCTCGGCGGTGGCGTTCGCCTGTCAGGGGTGGTCGGGCTGTTCCTCGTTCCAGTAGGAGGTCTGGCGGAAGGGGAACGGGCAGCGTGCGGCGGACTCGGAGGTCCCGCCCACCCAGGGGCCGAACCGGGTGACGACGTCGGAGCCGACCTCACATCTCAGGCCCACCCTGTGCTGGTGCATCCACGTCCCCGGCGGGCACTTGGAGACGGCACCGTGCGCGCCGTCCTCCTCGGCGAAGCACAGCGCCCTCTCGGCGACCGCGGAGGGCGGCGCCACGACGAGAACCGATGCGGCCAGAAAGGCCGCCGCGACTCCGGAAAGTGCCATCTTCTGCATGCTTCCAACCTCCGTTCCTTGTATGGACATTGAGGATGGTGGGTCATCGAGCATCGCCCGGTCAACGGATATCTATTACCAGGAATCACAACATAAGGCGACATGGCGACGCACGAAAGCACGATTCCGCATGGCGGGGAAACGTTCACGAAAAAGGGACGACCTCCGGAGGAGGATGTCTTTTCAGTGCGTCAATTCGTGAAGCCCGCACGTTGTCACATGTCCCGGCGCGCATTCAGGTGTGGTCACGGACGACGCGACCTCACACCGGACGAGGCCGCCCGCGCCCCGGCCGTCATCCCCGGGGGCGCAGGCCGTTGAGGGCGGTCTCGACGAGGGTGTCGGCGTATTCGGGGGTGAGCGGGCCGCCGCGTTGCAGCCAGCGGTTGAGCAGCGGTCCCCACAGCATCTCGACGGCCACGTCGAGATCGAGGTCCTCGCCCAGCTGGCCGGCCCGCTGGGCGGCACGCAGCCGTTCCTTCTTGATCCGCTTCATGGGGCCGTCCAGCTGTTCGGCGTAGGCGGCGGCCAGCTCGGGGTCGTGCGCGATCTCGGTGGTGAGCGCGCGCATCGGCTCGTCGTAACGCGGGTCGTTCAGCTCGGCGACCGTGGCGCGCATGACCGTCTTCAGGTCGGCCTCCAGGTCGCCGGTGTCGGGCAGGGCGACCTCCCCGTCCGGCCCCTCGCTGAACATGAGGAAGGCGTCGAAAAGCACCGCCCCCTTCGACGGCCACCATCGGTAGATCGTCTGCTTGCCGACGCCGGCCCGCGCGGCGATGCCCTCGATGCTCAGTTTGGCGTATCCGACCTCGCTGACCAGGTCGAACGCCGCGGTGAGGATGGCCCGCCTGGAGGCGTCGCTGCGGCGGGCCGCGTTGGAGGAGGTCTTGCGCTGCGTCGTCACGCGCCCAACCTAACAAACAGCTAGACGAGACGGACCGTCTTGACTTGGCGGAGACGACCCTCGTACGATCGCCGCAACGAAACGAGACGAACCGTCTCGGTTCGTATGAATGCCGAACGATCGGAGTCCCGCGTATGCGCACCACCGCCCCCTCACGCACCTGGTTCATCACCGGTGCGAGCCGTGGCCTGGGCCGCGCGTTCGCCCTGGCCGCCCTGGAGCGCGGCGACCGGGTGGCCGCCGCCGCACGCACCATCGCCTCACACGACTTCGGCGATCGGTACGGCGACCGCCTGCTGCCCCTGCCCCTCGACGTGACCGACCGCGCCGCGGTGTTCGCCGCCGTGACCACCGCCGCCGAGCACTTCGGCCGCCTCGACATCGTGGTCAACAACGCCGGAACACTGTCCATGGGCATGATCGAGGAGTTCACCGAGGCCGAGGCCCGCGCCCAGCTGGAGGTCAACCTCTTCGGGGCGATGTGGGTCTGTCAGGCGGCGCTGCCGCACCTGCGCGCCCAGGGCTCGGGGCACATCGTGCAGATCTCCAGCATCGCCGCGCTCGGCGGCTTCCCGAGCACCGGGATGTACAGCGCGAGCAAGTTCGCCCTGGAGGGCATGAGCGAGGCCCTGGCCATGGAGGTCGCCCGGTTCGGCGTCAAGCTGACCGTCGTCCAGCCCGGCGGCTACTGGACCGACCTGTACACCGGCGGCCTGACCACGACCACGCCCCTGGAACCGTACGGGCCGCTCCGCGCCGAGATGGAGAGGCAGTGGGCCGAGGGCTCGGTGGACAGCGAGCCGCGCCTGGCCGCCGAGGCAATGCTGGAACTGGTCGACAGCGACGACCCGCCGCTGCGACTGCTGCTCGGCAGCATGGTCTACGACCTGGCCTTCGACCTCTGCCGTCGGCGGATGGACACCTGGGCCGGGTGGGAGCGGGTCAGCCGCGCCGCCGAGCACGCCGTACCCGCTCCCGAGCCCGCCTGACACGCGCCTCTCAGGACGGGGACGCCCATCTCAGGACCGGGACGCCCATCTCAGGACGGGGACGACGGAGCGGACGGGGCCGGGGAATCAGATCCTGGCGTTGCGGCGCAGGATGTCGAGGGCGCGGACGGTGGTGTGGCCACGCCAGTCGAGTACGCCCGCGGGTGAGATCTTGGCGTAGTCGACGGTCCATCCGCCGTCGTCCCGCTGCAGGCCGGCCAGGCGGTCCAGATCGGCGGCGATCACCTCCGGGGCGAACAGGGTCCGTGCCGGGCGGCCGGGGAACGGGGCGAAGTCCAGCGGGCGGAGCGCCTCGTCCTCGGTGCCGCCCTCGACGTGCATCAGGCCGTCGGCGGGGATGTGGCCGCCCAGGCGTGCGAGGAGACCGGCCGCCTCCGGGTGGGTGTCGTGCACGGCGTCCAGGAACCGTACGGCGAAGGCCAGCACGTACGCGTGAGGCTTCTCCCCAAGCGCCTCGATGGCGGCCAGGCAGTAACGGCTGGCCCGCCGGAGCCAGGGATGAGCGGCGACGGCCGGGTCGTGCGCGGCGACGCGGTGCGCGGCGGCCGCGGTCACGGCGGTGATCTGCAGCGAGGAGGCGGTGAGGTCGGCGTCCGCCCACCAGGGGGCGGTTCCGGCGGTGACCGTGAGGGGCAGCGCGAAAGGCAGTCCGCCGTCGGGCCGGGAGACCGACTCCAGCCAGTCGCACAGCGCGCCGGCCTGTACGGCGACGGCCGGGGAGATGTCCTCGAACACCTCGAAGGCGTGCAGCGCGGCACCGGGCTGGCTCTCCGGCGAGCGCAGGTCGGGTTCCAGGCCCCAGCCGTAGCCGCCGTCGGGATTGCGGTAGCCGTCCAGCGCGGCCAGTGCGGCGGCGGGATCGGCCTCGCCCGTCATCAGCTGGAAACGACGGCGGTCCAGGACGCGAGCGTGGGTGGCCATGAAGGAGGCCGCCGCGGAGAGGTCGACGTTCATGAGCCCATCGTGTCCCACGCGGAGGAGAGCGGTCTTGCAGGAATCGGTCTCGACCGGCGTGGCATCGTGTCCCGGCCGGAAAGGAACGGTCTCGCGTGAACCGGCCCAGGTCGGAGGAGGGCGTCTCCTGGGAACCGGCCCAGGTCGGCGGGGGCGATCTCGTGGAACCGGTCCCGGCCGGCGGGGCGACGCGGCCGGTGCCGCGCCGGCCGGGACACGGTCAGGGCGCGCCGATCACGGCGTGTGGCCGTACTCCTCGGGCGGGATCCCCCCGGCGCGCCCGGCGCCGTCGTCCCGCTCCGCGCCGTCGTCCCGCTCCGCGCCGTCGTCCCGCTCCGCGCCGTCGTCCCGCTCCGCGCCGTCGTCCCGCTCCGCGGCGGCGAAGGCGAGCCAGGCGGGTGGCCGGAAGTCGGGTTCCGAACCGTCCAGCCCCGGAGGACTCAGCGCGTTGAGGGCCGCGGCGATCTTCTTCTCCTCGTAGACGAAGTGCGACTCCAGCAGCGCGGACAGGCCGTCCAGGTCGGCCCGCACGCGCTGTGCCTCGGCCAGGCCCGGATCCGCCGTGAGGTCGCCGAGCAGGTTCTCCAGGCTGCGCAGGATCCCGGCCACGGCGTGGTGGTCGTGGACCAGCTCCTCGATCACGGGGCGCAGTTCGGGGTACTGCTCCGCCAGGACGGGGAAGGCCCCGCCGTCCTCGCCGGTGTGGTGCAGGGTCAGTGCGGAGCAGAACGCCAGGCAGTGCGCCCGCAGCTCCCGTGGCCGTCCGCCGCGGCCTTCGAGGTAGGAGTCGACGTCCTCGCGGAGCCGGTCCAGCTCCTCGCGGAGCCAGATGTGCACTTCGATCAACTGGGTGCCGAACGCCGTGACACGGCCGCTCGATCGGGTGGGTGGTTTCATGGTCGTCCCATGATTCGGCGCCTCCATGCCCTCGGCGATCTCTTTGCCGGGTACACCGCGACGCTGAGGCGGGATTCCATCACCCTTCCGACGAACCGTCAACCTTCCGACAGACCGTCAAGCGGGACCTGCGACGCGTCCGGCTCACGACGCGTCCGGCTCACGACGCGGTCGGATCCCGTACGACTCGGTCACCGGCAGGCCCGGCGGCGTGGAGGCGCCCCTCACTCCGCGAAGCGGTGGCCGTCTCCCTTCGCTCCGCACAGATCGAGGCCCTCGATCTCCGGGCTGTACCGCTTCAGGTCGTTCCCCTCCGGCGGGTTCCCCACCCGGTCGCAGACGGCGGCGGCGACGGCATCGCCGTCGACGGAGTACACGCGCAGGACGCCGTCCGGGGTGGCGCCGAACAGCGTCCGGCCGTCCGGGCTGAAGGCGAGCGCCGCGTAACGACCGGCCCCCTCCTCGGTCCGGCCGTCGAACACGAGGCCGAGCACCCGCTGGGCGCCGACGTCCCACAGGCGTATCCGGTCACCGTCCTCGTAGGAGGCGACGAACCGCCCGTCGGGTGACCAGACGAGTGAGACGGCACCGTTGGCGGCCTGTAGGAAGGGCGGGCCGGTCGCGGCGGTGAGGTCCGGCCTCCACAGCGACAGCTGTCCCTCCGTGTCGGCGACGGCGCGCGTCCCGTCCGGGCTGAACGCGTAGGGGCCCTCGATCCGCGCGGATCCGGCGGGACCGGGCCGCCGGGCCGCCGTCGCCGGGTCCACGAGCGTCACATCGGACGATGTACGCACCGCCAGGAGGCCACCGTCGGGCCGGTAGGCCATGCCCTCCGGATCCGTCACCTCCTTCACCAGGCGCACGCTCATGCGGTTCAGGTCCCACAGCTCCAGGGGAAACCCGGTACCGGGCAGGTAGGGAGCGACCGCGAGGTGGGTTCCGTCGGGGCTGAACGTCAGATCGCCGATCTGCTCGGCGGCTCGGGCCGAGACCTGGAAGGAGCGCAGCACCGTCCCCGAGCGCGCGTCCACCAGGACCACCCCGGCGCGCGGGCGGCCGCCGCCGGACGTCACGAGCCCGCCGGCGGCCAGCGTGCCGCCGTCCGCGCTGAAGGCGAGGGCGGGACGCACCCATACGGGAACGGGCACGGAGATCGGGCCGCCGATGGTCCGTCCCCGCACCACGTCCCACAGCCGCACCTCGCCGTTCCCGAGGACGGCCATCGTCCGGCCGCCCGGCGAGAGCGCGGCCGTGCCGTTCGGCGCCCCCCGAAGGACGGGCCGGTCCAGGAGGAAGCGGACGTCCAGCGTGAACATCGTCCCCGTCTCCGACCGGATCCGCAGCACCCGGTCGGCCTCGTCGAAGCGGACCTCGCCGACCAGCACGCCGGGCCGGCGCTCCATCACGACCTGCCCGTCCGCCAGACGCAGCACCATCAGATTGTCGCCTCCCCACAAGGCGAGGAAACGGTCGTGGTACCCGAAGGCGGCCGCGTCCCACACGGGCCCCGCGCCGTCACCCGGCACCAGGACTCCGGACGGCACGCGCCGCAGCTGCAACCGCACGCTGCGCACCGACGGGAGGTACTCCGTGACGGCGAGCGACCGGCCGTCCTCGCTGAACACCGCGCCCTTGACACGCTTCCTCTCCGGCAGCCGACCGGCCGGCAGCCGCCGGCCCGCTCGCAGGTCCCACAGCTCCGCCCGGCCCTCATCGCCGGAGTAGACGAAGCCGAGGGTGCCCTGGGGGTTCACCGCGTCGATCTCCGCTCCCGAGGGCGTGCGCAGGGGGCGGCGCGTGGCGAGGTCCCACCAGTGGGATCCACGAGGCAGGGCGAGCGACAGCAGCCGTCCCGTGGGGTCGAACTCGACCTGGCCCAGGTCTCCCCGGTACGCCGCGGGGCCGAAGGCCTCTCCCATCGGACGCGCCGACCGCGTGTCCCACAGACGCACCCCGCGGTCGTCCTGTACGGCCAGCACGTCACCTCCGGGGCTGAGCGCGGCCCTCACCACGGCCTGGCCGACCCCCGCCACACGGCGCAGCATCCGGTGTCCCCGGACGTCCCAGAGCGTGGCCGTTCCGGACCACACGGCCGCCAGCACCCGGCCGTTCCGGTTGGTCGCGTACACGGTGCCGGCCGTGGCCTCGGGGTCGGTGAACGCGTCGAGCCACGCCTGGGAGCGCGAGTCGTACAGGGCGCCGAGCGACTCGGGCAGGGACGGCGCCAGCCGCCACGCGGCCACGCTCAGGAGCATGGCCGCGCGCGGGTCTCTCTCGCGCAGGCTCCCCGCGTACTGGGCGAGCGAGCGGGCCGTCGCGTCGTCGTGTTCGCGGGCGGCGAGGCGGCTCTGGCGTTCGGCCAGCCCCAGCCCGCCCAGCGCGACGACCAGGAGCGCCGCCAGGGCCGTGGCCAGCAGGCGGCGGCGCCGTGACCGGTGCCGGGCGAGGTCGGTCGCGGCGTCGAGGAACTTCCGTTCCAGCCGGGTCAGCACGATCTCCCGCGGCCGGTCGGCGGCCCAGCGGACCGTCCGGTCCAGGGCGGAGCCCCGCAACAGGTCTCCGGACTTGCGCCCGTGCCCCTCCCAGGAACGCGCGACCTCGGTGAGCCTGCGGTGGACGGGCAGGCCGTCCCGGTTGTCCGCCACCCACGTCCGCAGGCGCGCCCACGCCCGGATGAGCGCGGGGTGGGCCAGGGTCACCGTCGAGTCGCTCTCGGCCACGAGCCCGGCCGCGCGGTACAGCGCGAGCAGCGAGACGACGGCCGCGCCGTCCGGCACGTCCAGGAGTTCCTCGCGCGGGACCCGCCTGATCGTCTCGTCGCTGTCCTCGGTGACGGCGACCATCCGGAGGAAGACCTCGGGCGCCACCGCCCGCTCGTCGTCGGACAGCTCCGCGTAGATCTCCTCCGCGACCGTGCCGAGGTCGGGCTCGGCGGGCCGTACCTCGTCCGGGGAGCGCAGCCCCGCCGCCGCCCGGCCGCCGTCCGCGAGCAACCGGCCGCCGTCCGCGAGCGGCTCTCCCTCGTCCGTGAGTGGTCGTCCGTCGTCCGGGCCCCGCAGCAGGCCGAGCAGGATCTCGGGGGCGACGGGCCTGTCGGCGGGGTCGTGGGAGAGCGCCCGCCCAGCCAGCGTCCGCAACGGTTCGGGCAGGCCGTCCAGGTCGGGCCGGAATCCGAGCACCCGGGTCACGACCGACAGCGGCTCCCCGCCGGGCAGGGGGTCGCACCCCCGCGCGGCGAACAGGACGACCAGCGCCCAGGCCCAGATGTCGGCGGCGGCCGTCGTCCTCCTCCCGGCGAACGCCTCGGGGGCCATGTAGTTGGGCGTTCCCAGGATGGGTCCCGTCGTCGTGGGCGGCCCTGTCTCCCGTGCCACCCCGAAGTCGATCACCCGCGGACCGTCCGGGCCGAGGACGATGTTGTCGGGCTTGAGGTCACGGTGGACGACGCCCGCCTGGTGGATGGCGGTCAGCGCGGTGGCGACCCCCACGGCCAGCCGCCGCAGCGCGTCCTCCTCGTACGGCCCCGCCTCGTCGATCACCTGGCGCAGGTTCGGCCCGGGGACGTACTCGCTGACGATGAACGGCCGTTCACCGTCGGTCCTCGCCTCGATCACCCTCGCGACGCAGAACGGGGCCACACGCCGGGCGGCCGCCGCCTCCCTGGCCAGCCTGGCTCGGGAGACCTGGTCGTCGAAGCGGGGCACCTTGACGGCCACTCGCTCGCCGTCCTCGCCGTACGCCTCGTAGACCACGCCCTGGCCGCCCGCGCCGAGGCGGCCGGCGAGCCAGTAGCGGCCCAGGCGCTGAGGGTCGGAGGGGGTCAGGGACACCAGGGGCACCAGGTCCTCCCACGGTAGGAGAGTCACGGTCCGTGACCGCCCACGACGCGGAGGATTCGCCGTGGATTCCCTGAACATGGGTGCGCCGAGAGCGAGGGACGGCACAGGCGACCGTACCCCGGCCGCCCCCGAACATCGAGACCCTCCGGCGATCCCGGCGCGGGACACGGGGCGGCCGGAGCCCCTCGCCGTTCCCGCCGGTCGCCCCGCCTGGGACGGGACTCCTCACCGCTGAGACGACCGTTCCGGCGGCACGACGGCAGCCGAACGGTTCCTCACTCCTTCCTCGCCAGGGTGACCGCCTCGGTGAAGCGGTGGTAGCGGGACAGTTCCTCTCCGACCGGTTCCAGCACGAGCCCGCGGGCGACCCGCTCGACGCTCACCCGCAGGGCTCGGGCGGCCTTGCGGGCCCGGCGGCGTCCGCCGATCCACGCGGCCGCCCGCGACAGTCCGGCGATCAGCAGGCCGAGGACGACGCCGCCGATCAGCAACACCGTGGGCCAGGGCAGCTCGCCCGCCGTCGGCATGTACGGCCGCGGCAGCCGGAGGTAGTCCAGGCCCAGCAGTCCGAGCAGCCACAGGCCGCCCGCCAGCGTGACCGCGAACACCAGCCACTGCGCCAGCCCGGTCACCCGCCACCACACGGGCCGCCGGGACGTGCCCAGCGAGGTGGTCGCGACCGCCCGGTCGAGGCCGTCCTCCAGTTCCTCCGCCCGGGACCGGGCCGCCCGCCGTACGGCCGCCGCCCACGGCTCGGGCAGTCCCGCGGACGCGGCGCCCGCGACCTCCCGGACGGCGGTGTCCATCCGAGAGCGCTGGACGGCGGTCGTGACGGGCATCGAGGTCCGGCCGACGGGCACGCGCAGGACCTGGGCGGAGTCCCGCTCGGACTCCCCGGCGGACTCGCGGACGGTGTGCCAGACGGAGTCCCCCGTGGACTTCCCGGTGGATTTTCCGCCGGAGTCCCGGCCGACACCCGGGATCACGGACATGCCGATGCGGAGGCGGCGCAGCGGGTCGGGGCGGAACCGGCGGATCCAGCGGGTCGGCGGCCAGCCGGTCGCGGCGACCGAGCGGTGCCGGTGCGCCTTGGCCACGGCCGCCACGACGACCGGTACCCCGGCCGCCTCGGAGAGCGCGTCGGTCAGCGGCCCGGCGAGGCCGTCCACGGACACCGTCGGCGCGGGCGACGCCGGGGAGCCGGACTCCGGGGCGGTGAAGAACGAGGCGGCGGACGGCGAGGCGGTGGACATCCCGCCGGGGGACATCCTGCCGGGGGTCGTGCCGGGGGACACGGTGGCGGTGGGAACGGTGGCGGTGGGCACCGCGCCGGAGGGAACCGTCGCGGCGTGCGCCTGGGCCGTGGACGCGGGGGCGGTGGGGGACGGGACGGCGGGCGCCTTGGCGATGGGGGCCGGGGCGGTGGGGGTCGTGCCGCCGGCCGCCGGGGCGGTCGGCACCGGGCCGATGGACGCCCCGGCGAGGATGTCGGCGGCCCTGCCGACGTCGGCGGCCAGGCGGGCGGCCCACGACCGCCGGGCCACGACCCGGGAGACGAGCAGGGCGCGCAGTTCCGGCAGTCCTGTCCCGGTGCGCGCGGAGACACCGGCCAGCGGCACCTCCGCCAGGCCGTCCCCGTCGAGCAGCCGCCGCAGGTCCTTCAGGCAGCGCTCGGCGGCGGCCGGAGGGAGGCGGTCGGTCTGGTTGAGCACGACGACCGTGACGTCACGGTGGCGGGCCAGCGGGCGCAGGTAGCGGTCGTGGACGGCCGCGTCGGCGTACTTCTGCGGGTCGAGCACCCACACCAGCACGTCGACCAGCTCCACCAGCCGGTCGACCTCAAGGCGGTGCGTCAGCTCGATCGAGTCGTGGTCGGGCAGGTCGAGCAGGATCAGCCCGGCCGTTCCGTCCTCGGGGTGCGCCACCTCGTGACGGCGCGGGATCTCCAGCCAGTCGAGCAGCGGCCCGGCTCCCTGTCCGTCCCAGAGCGCGGCCTGCGCGGTGGAGGTGGTGGGACGGGTGACGCCGACCATGGCCAGGGAGGTGCCGGACAGCGCGTTGAACAGCGACGACTTGCCGCTGCCGGTGGCTCCGGCCAGCGCGACCACGGTGTGCTCGACCGACAGGCTCCGCCGTACCCCGGCGCGGGAGACCACGGAGCGCGCCCCGGCGACCGCGTCGGCGGCCAGCCGTCCATCGGCCAGGTCCGCGGCCAGGGCCAGCCCCCCGAGCCGGTCGTCCAGGGAGACGGCGGTCTTGCGCCGCGGCAGCTTCACGGCTCCCCCGCCTTCCGGTCGCCCGTACGGGAGCCGCCCGGGAATCCGGGTGAGAGGCCGAGCCCGGGGTCAGGCGGGAGGCCGGACCTGGATTCGGACGGAGATTCAGTCGGGGATTCGGGCGGGGATCCGGGAGGGGGTTCGGGCGGGGATCCGGGTGGAAGGCCGGACCGGGATCCGGGTGGGAGGTCGCGCCGGTGCTCCCGTACGGCCCGCGCCGCGGCGCGCAGGCCCGGGCCGGCGTCCTCGGGCGGCTCGACGGCGTCGAGGAGCGCGGTGAAACGGGTGGCCTCGGCGTCGAGCAGGGCGGCGACGCGGGATCGCAGGTCGGCGCGGGCCTTGACGGTGAGGGTGCGTACCGCCTGGTCGCCGAAGACGGCCTCCAGGAGTTTCTGGCTCAGCACGCTGGTGCCTCCGGCGATGCCGACCTCGATCCCGGTCAGGCCCCCGGTGGAGGCGAAGACCGCGAGCATCAGCAGCAGCCCCGCGCCGTTGACGCCGTAGGAGGTGAACCTGGCCAGGCTCCGCCTGTCGGCGCCCTCATCGCGGACCAGGTCGAGCACGTATCCCTGCCAGCCCCGCAGTACCGCCTCCGCCTCGGCGGACAGCCCCGCCGAGGCCCTGCCGAGGCGACCGGCCCGCAGGACCCCGGCCTTCTCGAGCAGGTCGCGCCCCGACGGGTGCGCCGACCACGACTCCAGCGCGCGCTCGGCGGCGCCGTCGGCCGAGGCCCTGATCAGGGCCTCGACCCCGCTCTCCAGCGCGACCCGCAGCTCGCCGGCCGACGTGGGCCGCCCGGTGAACAGCGCGACCATGCGGTCCCTGAACCGGCCGACCCGGCTCTCCAGGGAGCGCATCAGGTCGCCGGTCCCGATGAAGTCCTGCCAGCGGGCCAGCACCTCGCCGCGCAGCAGCGACCCGTCCAGCATGCCCGCGTCGAAGACGGCCAGGCCCGAGGCGTAGGCGGCGTCCGTCATCGAGCGCAGCTCCTCGGCGGCGGCGCGCTGGTCGTCGACGGCGTCGGCGAGGGCGGGCACCCGTACGGCGAGGCTCTCCAGCGCGCCGGACAGGGTCTGGCGCACCACGTCGGCACGGGCCCGGGAGTCGGCGGCGATGCCGGTCAGCCAGTCGGCGACGGCCTGGACGGCATGGCGCGGCAGACGGGCGTTCTCCTCGGGCAGCACCAGCTCGGGAACCTCGAACAGGCGGGTCCCGCCCAGCCCGTTGGCGTCGAGCAGCCGGGCCAGGTCCCGCTCGACCACGCCGAGGGCCTCGGGAGGCACCCTCGACAGCACGATCGCCAGCGCGGTGCTCCGTTCCCTGGCGGTGCGCAGGAAGCCCCACGGCACCTCGTCGGCGTAGCGGGCCGCGGTCGTGGTGAACAGCCACAGGTCGGCGGCGGCGAGGAGCTGGGCGGCCAGCTCGCGGTTGGCGGTGACGACCGAGTCGATGTCGGGCGCGTCGAGCAGGGCCAGTCCCGGCGGAAGGGAGGGGACGGTGACCACGCGGAGCGTGCCCGGCTCGCCTCTCGCGCCGCCCGTGACGCGGGGCAGGCCGGGCAGGACGTGCAGACCGGTGAACCACGCCTCGTCCGCCGGGCTGGTGACCAGGGTGGGGGCCAGCGTGGTCGGCCGCAGCACGCCCGGCTCGGAGACGTCCGCGCCGACGACGGAGTTCACCAGGGTCGACTTGCCCGCCCCGGTCGAGCCGCCCACGACGGCGAGCAGCGGGGCGTCGATCGCGGTGAGCCGGGGGATCAGGTAGTCGTCGAGCTGTCCGGTCAGCTCGCGCAGCGCGCGGCGCCCGGACTCCGCGCCGACGGCCGCCAGCGGGAACAGGTCATGGTCGAGGTGACGCCGCAGCTCGCGCAGCGCGTCGAGCAGACCGTCGCTCTGGCTCATAGAGCGACCCTTCCCTGCTGGAAGGCCCCTAGACATGGTTTTGCCCCATCGCCCGACCGGGTCACGGGGGCGAACCCGGTCGGGCGATGGGGCCGTTACCCCGGATTCCGCGTGGGGCCACACCGGGCTCGTCTCCCCCGCAGCTGGAGACGAACCCGAACCTTCACGCGATCACGGGGTGATCGGGGGTCATTCGCCGCCTATTGGAACACCCGAAGCTCAGGGTCACTTGAAGCGAAGCTGAATGTCCGCTGAAGATTCAACCATTTTGGGGAGGTCTCAGGACATATCCCACACCGCGCAGGGTGTGGATGAGCCGGGGCTCGGACATGTCGACCTTGCGCCTGAGATAGGACACGTAGGACTCGACGACCCCGGCGTCGCCGCCGAAGTCGTAGTTCCAGACGTGGTCCAGGATCTGCGCCTTGGACAGCACCCTGCCGGTGTTGACCATGAAGTAGTGCAGCAGCTTGAACTCGGTCGGCGACAGCCGTACCGGCCTGCCCGAGCGCCAGACCTGGTGCGCCTCCTCGTCCAGCTCCAGGTCGCCGACCTTCAGCCGGACGGGCAGGTCGAGGTCCCCCCTCGTACGGCGCAGCACCGCCCGGATCCGGGCGAGCACCTCCTCCAGGCTGAACGGTTTGGTCACGTAGTCGTCGGCCAGGCGCAGACCGGCCACCTTGTCGTCGGTGGCGTCCCGCGCGGTCAGGAAGACCACCGGCATCTGCCCACCCATCGCCCGCAACCGCCCGGCCACCGTGAACCCGTCCATGTCGGGCAGCATCACGTCCAGCACGACGAGGTCGGGACGGACCCGCTCGGCGAAGTGCACGGCCTCCCTGCCGTCCGCCGCCGTCACCACCTCGAACCCGGATCTGCGCAGGCTGGCGGAGAGCAACTCACGGATGTTCGGCTCGTCGTCTACGATCAACAGCCTTGCCTCGACTCTGTCAAGCACAGAATGAGGCTTACTCACCCTCCTGGAACGCAGCTCAGCTCCGGCTGAACGTTTCCTGAGAGGGGAGAGCGTCATCGTCGACCGCCGCCCTCGTTGATCGAGGTCGCGGTGATCGAGCCGTCCTCTCCCCTGGCGCCCTGGACGACCACCGTGCCGCCGGACCTCAGGTCGGCGACCTTGCCCTCCTTGGAGACGCGCACGGCCGTCTGCCCGGTGGTGTTCACGGTGACGACGGTGCCGTCCGGCTGCTGCACGTAGACCTTCGTGCCCTCCACCTTCTGCACGGTGCCGAAGGTCATACCGCCCCGGGCGCCCTGGTTCCCCTGACCGCCCTGGCCGTTCTGGGTGTCCTGGCCGCCGTCCCGCTGCCTGCCGCCGAACCCGCCGTAGCCACCTCCGTAGCCACCGGGGCCCTGGCCGCCGCCGTACCCGCCGTAACCGCCGGGACCGGCCGTGCCCTGCCGCATCATGGCGCCCGGCATCGCGCCCTGACCGCCGCCGCCCAGCGCCTTCTCCGCCTGGATCCCCAGGATCACGCCCGCGACGAGCATCACCCCCGCGCCGAGCACCAGCGTGAGCGTGGACAGGCGGCGCCGCGGCGGGGCCGCCAGCGCGCTGTCCAGGTCCCCCTTGAACGGGGAACTCTCCAGCAGTTCCCCGCCCTGGGCCTTCTCATCCGGCCGCTCTCCCGCTCCGGCGCCCATGTTCTCTCCTTGCGTAAGCCGTAAAGGTCATTCGTGACGCAGTGCCTGGATGGGCCTGAGCTTGGCCGCCCGGTTGGCCGGATAGCCGCCGAAGAACAGCCCGATGCCCACCGAGACACCGAGGGCCAGCACGATGGAGGACGGCACGAGCACGGGTTCGATGCCCGCGATCGTGAAGCGGGTGCCGACGAACGCGATCACCACCCCGGTGAGCCCGCCCAGCAGGCTCAGCACCGTCGCCTCCAGCAGGAACTGGCCGAGGATGGCGCTCCTGGGCGCGCCGATGGCCTTCCTGATGCCGATCTCCCTGGTCCGTTCGGTGACGGTGACCAGCATGATGTTGGTGATGCCGATGCCGCCGACGAGCAGGGAGATCGCGGCGACCGCGCCGAGCAGCGCGGTGAAGATCCCGACGGTGGAGCTGACGGTCTCCTGCAGGGTGGCCTGGTTCAGGATCCGGTAGTCCGCGGTGCCCGTCGGGGTGATGCCGTGCCGCTGGTCGAGCACGGCGGTCACCTCCGCCTGGGCCGAGGACGTCGTGTCGGTCCCCGTCGCCTGCACGATGATCGACCCGAGCGCGCCGAACCCGGTCAGGCTCTGCTGTACGGCGGGCAGCGGCACGATCGCCACGTCGTCCGCGTCCTGCATGCCCGAGGAGCCCGACTCCTTGAGCACCCCGATCACGGTGAACGGCACCCCGGAGACGCTGATCTGCTCCCCGACCGGGTCCGCGGTGCCGAACAGGTCGTCGGCGACCGTCTGCCCGATCACCATGACCTTCCTGGCGGCGAGCACGTCGTCGTTGACGAAGTAGGACCCGGTCCTGACGGGCTTGTTCGTCGCCTCGAAGTAGCTCGGGTAGGTGCCCACGAGCTGGGAGATCGTGTGGCTCACCCCGTCGCGCACGGCGGTGGCCCCGGAGGTGGTCACCACCGGGGACACGCTCTTGGCCGACGGCACCTGTTCGGGGTCGGCGAGCGCCTTGGCGTCCTCCAGCGTGAGCTGCCTGGCCTGGGTGCGCGGGCCCGTGCCCTGCCTGTTCCCGCCCGCGCCGCCGATGCCGCCGAACCCCCCTCCGGAGAAGGAGGCGGAGATCGTCAGAGTGTTGGCCCCCAGGCGCTGGATGCTCTTCTGGATGCTCTGCGAGGCCCCCTCGCCGAAGGCGACCAGCAGGATCACCGCCGCCACCCCGATGAGGATGCCCAGCGTGGTCAGGAAGCTGCGCAGCTTGTTGGCGGCCAGGCCGCGGAGCGCGAAACGGAGGATCTCCAGCCTGCTCACGAGGCGCCCTCCGGCACGCGGGGCTCCTGCCCGGCCTCCGGCGTCCGGGAGGCCTCAGCCGGCGTACGGGTGACCCGGGTGGTCTCGGAGGACGCGCGGGAGGCTCGCGCGGCCTCGGACATGCGGGGTGGCGGGCCGTCCACGGGGGCCTGGCGGTCGTCGGCGACGACCAGGCCGTCGACCAGGCGGATGACCCGTTTGGCGTGCGTGGCCACGTCGTCCTCGTGGGTGATGAGCACGATCGTGCGGCCGGAGCCGTTCAGCCGGTCGAGGATCTCCAGCACGTCCTCGGTGGAGCGGGTGTCGAGGTTGCCGGTGGGCTCGTCGGCGAGCAGCAGGGCGGGCGAGGTGACCAGCGCCCTGGCCACGGCCACCCGCTGCTGCTGGCCGCCGGACAGCTCGTTCGGCTCGTGGCGGACCCGGTCGGTCAGGCCGACCTGCCGCAGGGCCTCCATCGCGCGGGCCCGGCGCTCGGCGACGGGGACCCCGCCGTACGCCATGGGCAGTTCGACGTTGGCGAGCGCGCTCATCCTCGGGATGAGGTTGAACGACTGGAAGACGAATCCGATCTTCCGGTTGCGCAGTACGGCGAGCCTGCCCTCGTCGAGGGTTCCGACGTCGGTGCCGTCGATGAGGTAGCGCCCGGAGGAGGGGATGTCCAGGCAGCCCAGGATGTTCATGAGCGTCGACTTACCGGAGCCGGAGGCGCCCATGACGGCCACGTAGTCGCCCTGCTCGACGGTGAGGGAGATCCCGCGCAGCGCCTGGACCTGCGCCTCTCCCCTGCCGTACACCTTGGTGATGTCCCGGAGGGACAGGACGGGGGTGGTCATCGGCCACCGCCACCGGGACCGACGGGGCCGAAGTTCCCGCCGCCGCCCCGATTGCCGCCTCCGCCGAGACCGGGGAACCCGCCCTGCTGCTGGGTGGATCCGGTGCTCACCGGGCGGACGACCTGGTCTCCTTCGGCGAGTCCCGAGGTGATCTCGGTGAGCGTGTCGCCCTTGACCCCCACCTCGACCTGGACGGGCGCCTGGGCGCCGTTCCGCAGGACGGTCACGGTGCTCCGGCCGGCCGCGGTGGTGACCACCGTCGAGGGGACGGCGAGGGCGTTCTCCGCCTGCCCGACGACGACCTTGACGGTGGCCGTCTGGCCGAGCCGCACCTCGGGCGGCACCTCGACGAAGGAGATCGTCACCGGATACTGGACCACGTTGTTGCTGGTGGAGGCCGTCGGCTGGATCTGGGTGACCTTGCCGGTCGCGGTGACGCCGGTGAGCGCGTCGAACCCGATCGACGCCGTCTGGCCGACCTTGAGCTTGGTGATGTCGGACTCGGTGAAGTTCCCGACGAGCTGGAGCTTACGGGTGTCGGCCAGCTCGACGAAACCGCCCGCCGTACCGCCGGAACCCGATCCCGCGCCCGAGCCCGCGCCCGAGCCGGAACCCGAGCCCGCCCCGGAGCCGGACCCGGAACCCGAGCCGGAGCCCGATCCCGCGCCCGACGACGCTCCCGAGGAACCGGCCGAGCTGCCCGCCGTACCGTTGACGGCGGTGACCGTTCCGGCGAACGGCGCCTTGATGACGGTGGCGTCCACCGCGCGCCGCGCCGCCCGGTAGGTGTTCCTGGCGGTGATGTACTGGGCGTACCCGGCCGCGGTCGAGGTGTCGTCGTCCGCGGAGTCGAGCGCCGCGGCGGCCGCGTCCAGGCTCTCCCTCGCGGAGGTGTCGTCCAGCCGGGCGAGGATCTGCCCCTTGGAGACCTTGTCCCCCACCTCGACGTAGACCTTCTTGACGGTGCCGCTCGTCCCGAAGCCGAGTGACCGCGCCCGGGCGCTGGCCACGGCCCCCGAGGCGGAGACCGACGCGGTCACCGTGCTCCGGGTCACCGAGACGGTCCGCACCGCGGTGTCCGCGGAGGAGGCGGATCCCCCGAGGGAGGAGAAGGCGATTCCCGCGCCGCCCAGCAACAGGACCCCCAGGGCCCCGTTCACGATCAGCGCTCCGCGCTTGGTCGACAGCTTCACAGCGCTCGACCCTGGCGTACGAGTCTTGGGCTAACCCCAACTATTCCTGAGTGTTTGCTGCAAACGAGGGATAAAACTCGACATACAGGAAACATTCAGGTGTTTGTGAGCAGGCAGTGAATCGGGCAGGCCAAGATGGTCGGCCATGAGACCGACCAACCTCTCGAAACCCGTGCGCGTGGGAGGACTCGCCCTGGCCGCCCTCGTCCTCGTGGGTGCGGGCGTGTTCTACACGCTCGACGACGGCTCGGGGCAGGCCCCCCGGGTCGAACTCGTCGCCACCCGCCGGGGAACGGTGACCGCCGCGGTCTCCGCCGCGGGCAACACCGTGGACGTCGACACCCGGGAGCTGTCCTTCGGCGGCTCCGGCACGGTCAGGAAGGTCTACGTCAAGGCGGGAGACAAGGTCTCCAAGGGGAAGGTGCTCGCCTCCATAGGCTCCGCGCCCGCGCGCGAGCGGTACGAGGCCGCCAAGGCGCAGCTCGCGGCGGCCGAGGAGGCACTGGACGCGGCCGAGGAGAGGGCCGCGTCCCCCTCGGCGTCGCCGTCCCAGGGGCAGGGACAGAGCCAGGGACAGCAGCAGCAGGCGCAGAACCAGGGCCGGAACGGAGATCTGGGCCAGACGGGCTCGGATCCCTCCCGGCGGGGAACGTGCGGGCCCACCGCGACGCCGACGGGCGCGCCGACCGGGCCGGCGCGCGCCACCCCAACCCCCGGCGCGAGCGGTACGGCCACGCCGACGCCGGGCCAGGGCCGCACTCCCGCACCGGTCATGACGGTCGTGCCGGGCGCGACGGCCACGCCCACCGATCCCGGCCGGTTCAAGGCGGCGGTCCCCGCGGGCGGGATCGCCCTCGCGGGTTATCTCGTCAAACCCACGCCGACACCGACGCCGACGGCCACACCCACACCGACGGCGACGGCGACGACCCCGGCCTCGACGCCCACGACGGGCGGAACGGCGGAGACCGGGCCGAAGACGGGGACGGGGGCGAGAACGGGACCGGGCTCCGGTGAGGAGTCGCCCCATCCCGCTCCGGTGGTCACCGTGACCGTGACGGCCACCCCGGTCGTGACCGTGACCGCCACGGCCACGGTCACCGTGACCGCGACGCCGGACTCGGGCGCCTCACCCTCGAACCCGAACCCCGGCCCCTCGACCCCCGGCCCTTCGAACCCGACGCCGCAGCAGAGCGCCGGACCGAGCCGGACGCCCAAGCCCGGCTCGTCTGCCAGGCCGACCACGACAGGGAAGCCGACCGGGAAGCCGACTCAGAAACCGACCTCGAAGCCGACCGCGAGGCCCAGCACGGACGCGTGCGCCGGTCAGGGCACCGGGCAGAATTCCGGACAGAACGGCAGCCGGGGGAACTCGCAGACCACGCAGGGCACCCAGAGCGCGCAGGGCACGCAGAGCGCGAGGACCGCGCAGCAGGGCACGAGCCGGACGGCGGGACAGCAGGGCGGCGCGGGGAGCGGCCAGGGAGCGCTCACCGTGGAGCAGGCCGAGGCCCAGGTGAAGCGGGCGCGGGCGGACCTCACCGACGCCAGACAGGAGCTGGCCGGAGTACGGATCGTCGCTCCCACGAGCGGGACCGTGATGTCCGTGGCGGGAGCCGTCGGCGACACCGTGGGCACCGGCGCGTTCCTCACCCTCGGAGATCTCGACGAGCTCCAGGTCGAGGCGCTGTTCACCGAGTCGGACATCGGCAGCCTGAAGCTCGGCCAGCGAGCCACGATCACCCTGGCCACCCGGGAGGGGAAGAAGTACACCGGCACGGTGACCCACATCGCGCCGACCGCCACCACCACCGGCCAGCTGGTGAGGTACGGGGTCACGATCGCGTTCGACAAGGCGCCGGACGACCTCATGGTCGGCCAGACCGCCACGGTCACGGTGACCGTGGACGAGTCCCAGGAGGCGCTCTACCTGCCCGTGCAGGCCATACGGTCCAAGGACGGCACCTCGCGGGTCACCCTGCGCGGCGGCGGCGAGCGCGTCGTGACGACGGGAGTCCGCGGCGACCGGTACGTCGAGGTCACCTCGGGGCTCACCGAGAACGACCGGGTGGTGCTCCCCGGCGGCACCGCGACCGGGGGGTTCCCGGACGGCAGCTGGCCCGGAGGCGCCTCAAGCGCCCCCTGACCGACCCGCCGCGGGACGGCGTCACCGGGGTGCCCGCCGCGCATCCGCGCCGGTCATGTCCACACCACGATTCGCCGTACCGGCGCCGGAGGGGGCGGCCGGGGACACGTGGGCGGTGGTCAGAGGCCGGCGGACTCGGGGGTCAGAGGCCGGCGGACTCAGGGGCCAGGGGGCGGCGGACTCGGGGGCCAGAGGTCGGCGGACTCAGGGGCCAGGGGGAGGGTGACGCGGAACGTCGAGCCCTTGCCCAGGTCGGAGTCCACGGCGACGGCGCCGCCGTGGGCCTCGACCATGGCGGCGACGATGGCCAGGCCGAGGCCGCTGCCGCCGTCCTCGGGGGTGCGGCGGCCCCGTGAGGAGTCGACGCGGTAGAACCGCTCGAAGACGCGCTCGCACTGCTCGGCGCTGAGGCCGGGGCCCTCGTCCGCCACCTCGACGACGGCCATGCCGTCCTGGCCCGCGAGCGTCACCCGCACGGGCGTGCCGTCGGGGGTGTGGGTGAGCGCGTTGGTCATCAGGTTGCCGACGACCTGGCGGAGCCGTACCTCGTCGCCGTAGACAATAAGGGCGGCGCCGTCGACCGAGAGCGTCACCTCCCGGGCGGGGGCGAGGATGCGGGCGTCGTGGACGGCGTCGGCGGCGATGGCGAGCAGGTCGACCGGGCGCATGGCCATCGGCCGCTGCTGGTCCATCCGGGCGAGCATCAGCAGGTCGTCGACCAGCAGGCCCATCCGGACGGCCTCGGACTCGACCCGGCGCATCAGCGGCGCGGGATCGACGTCGGGCGCCTGGCGGTAGAACTCGGCGAAGCCCCGGATCGAGGTCAGCGGCGTCCGGAGCTCGTGGGAGGCGTCGGCGACGAACCGGCGCATGCGCTCCTCGGAACGGCGGGCCGAGGCCTCGGAGTCCGACCTGGCCTGGAAGGCGGCCTCGATCTGGGCGAGCATGCCGTTCAGCGACTGGCCGAGACGGCCCACCTCGGTGCCCGGATCGGCGTCGGGGACGCGACGGCCCAGGTCTCCGGCGGCGATGGCCTGGGCGGTGCGCTCGATCTCCTCCAGCGGGCGCATGCTCTGCCTGATGATCACCACTCCGACCCCGGCGAGCACCAGCATGAGCCCGCCGCCGCCGAGCAGCTCGACCAGCGCGAGCTGACCGATGATCTGCCTGACCTCCGCCATGTCCACGGCCAGCACGAGGCTTCCGCCGTCTTCCAGGAGGATCTGGTGAACCCGCCACTCCCCGCTCTCGAACGGCTCGGACTCCTGGCGCGGGGGCGCGGGGAGATCGCGCGGCCCTGCCTTGTTCTCGACGTCGGTGCCGGTGAGCAGGAGGGTGATCCCGCCCTGCGGATCGCGGACCTCGACCCTGGTGTCGGCGGGCACCGGCCTGCCGACCAGCGCGACGGTGCCCCGGTGCAGGCGGCGCATCACGCCGTCGGCGGTCAGGTCGCTCTGGCTGTCGAGCCGGTCGATCAGATAGCTGCGCATGATCGAGACGCTGCCGACGCCGATGAGGGCCAGTGCGATGGTCAGCAGGATCAGAACGACCGCGATCAGCTTGACCCTGAGCGGAGTGCCTCCGGGCATCACTGGCCGGGAGGGAGCCGCAGCACGTAGCCGACTCCTCGAAGGGTGTGGATCAGCCGGGGATCGGAGTTGTCGATCTTCCGGCGGAGCACCGAGACGTAGGACTCCACGATCCCGACGTCACCGCGGAAGTCGTAGTCCCACACGTGGTCGAGGATCTGGGCCTTGGACAGCACCCGCCCGGCGTTCGCCATGAAGTAGCGCAGGAGTTTGAACTCCGTCGGCGACAGCGGTACGGGCTTGCCCCCGCGCCACACCTCGTGGCTCTCCTCGTCGAGCTCGATGTCGGCGAAGGTGAGCCGGGGCGGCCTGGCGAACAGGTCCCCCGCCCCGGTACGGCGCAGCACCGCCCGGATCCGCGCGACGACCTCCTCAAGGCTGAACGGCTTGGTCACGTAGTCGTCCCCGCCGACCGTCAGCCCCCGGATCTTGTCCTCGACGGCGTCACGCGCGGTGAGGAAGACGACGGGCGTGTCGGTGCCGCCGCCTCTCAGCCGCCGCACGACGTCGAAGCCGTCCATGTCGGGGAGCATCACGTCGAGCACGATCAGATCGGGGCGGTAGCGCTGAACCGCGGCGACGGCGTCCGTCCCGTTGCCCGCCGTGTTCACCCCGAACCCGGCGAACCGCAGGCTGGCCGCCAGCAGTTCGAGGATGTTGGGCTCGTCCTCAACGATCAGGAGGCGGGCTTCGGGAGAGTCTGTCACAGATTTATCTTCACTTGCCCACATGAAAAAGCAGTTAACTGGTCAACACTGAGGTTAATCCCACAATGTGTCTGGCTATCGCCAGGCTCGACGTCGCCGCCGGTGAGGGGGCGTTCCTGACCAGGACCACCCTGCCCTGCACGTCGATCGCGAAGTCGTCCAGCAGGCTCCCGTCGCCCGCGACCGCCTGGGCGCGCACTCCGCCCGTCGTCCTGACCAGGTCGGCTCTGGTGAGCTCGGGCACGTAGCGGCGCGCGGCCGCCAGGAACGCCCCCTTGGACATCGAGCCGAGCACCTCCCGCACCCCGGTCCGCCAGTGCTGGGCGGCCATCCGCCGGGTGCCCTTCCAGGTCAGGATCCTCCGCAGGTCGGCGAGGCTGACGTCGCCCCAGGAGTAGCCCTCGAACGCCAGGGCCATGACCGCGTTCGGGCCGACCAGCACCTCGCCGTCGATCCTGCGGGTCAGGTGCACGCCGAGGAAGGGGTAGCGGGGATCGGGCACCGGGTAGATCAGCCCGCGGACCAGGTCCTTCGACGCTCCGGCCAGCGCGTAGTACTCACCGCGGAAGGGGACGATCCGCACGTCTCCGGCGGCTCCCACCATCCGGGCCACAGTGTCCGTGCCGAGCCCGGCGCAGACGATCAGCCGGTCGAAGGTGAGCCTGCTCTGCCCCGCCAGCACCTCCACCCCGCTCGCGGTCTCCCGCAGCGCGCGGACCTGGTGCGACAGCAGTACCGAGCCGCCCATCTCCGTCACGTCCTGGGCCAGGCGGCGGGCGACGGCGGGGAAGTCGGCGATGGCGGTGTGCGGGGAGTGCACCGCGGCCACCCCGACGGTGTGCGGCTCGATCTCGCGCAGCCCCAGCGCGTCCAGCTCGACGATGCCGGGAACCCCGTTGGCGCGGGCCCGTTCGGCGATCCTGCGCAGCCCGGGGCGCTCGGCCGCGTTCGAGGCGACGACGAGCTTGCCGACCTCGTCGTAGGGGATGGCGTGCTCGGCGCAGTACTGCCTGATCAGGGCCGCGCCCTCCCGGCAGAGCGTGGCCTTGAGCGACCCCGGCTGGTAGTAGATCCCCGCGTGGACGACACCGCTGTTGTGCCCGGTCTGGTGGGCGCCTACGTGGTCTTCCTTGTCGAGGACGGTCACCGTGGCCCCGGAGGTACGCGCCACCTCCCTTGCGACGGCCAGGCCCAGGATCCCCGCACCGACGACGCCGACGTTCACTTCGCTACCTCCCCGATCGCCGCCACATCGATCGCACACGCATGCTCGCAAGCTAGCGGTACCCCTCCTCAGAGGAGAAGAGGCTTGTACCACCCTGTTGGGGATCGTAACCGTATGCCCGCGCCTCCCGGCCACAATGGCGTGATCCGGCCACCCCCACGGGCACAGAGGCGCCACGGAGGCGCCACAGAGGCGCCACGGAGGCGCTAACGCATCCGTCCAACGGCCGCCCGTAGACGGCGAACGTCACGCAGCCGCGCCTCGTAGGTCGCGCCGACCACGACGAGCAGCAGGCCACCGAACGCCATCGGTACCCAGCGCGGGACCTCCATCACGACCCTCGTGATCCACGGCGCCAGCTCGTGCAGGGCGACGGCGGCCAGGACGAGGCCGCCGAGCAGTGCCGGGGCCTGGAGCCGGAAACGCGCCCCGGCCAGCAGTACGGCCAGGCACACGCCGCCGAGCAGCAGCGGCCGGAGCCAGCCCTCGCCGGTGAGCATCGCGATCATGCTGGGCAGCAGGCTGGAGGCGAGCCCGGAGCCGTAGGCGGCCCAGGAGGACATCGCCGCGCGGCGCGCCCGCCACCAGCCGAACGCCAGCAGGACCAGCGAGAACGGCACCGTGTACGCCTCGACCACGGTGATGTCCGAGGCGAGCAGCCTCAGCCACGAGGCCATCAGCAGCAGGCCGGTCGCGACATATCCCGCCCGTCGGCGGTCGGGGCGCAGGGCGGTACCGGCCATCAGCACACCGGCCACCGCGCAGCCCACGGCGGCCATCGACAGGCTGCCGGCGGTGAGCGCCAGGCCCACGGCGGCGAGGACGTACCCTGCCGTCTCCACACCGATCGCGAACGACGAGCGCCTGAATCCGCCCGCCACGGCAGCCGCCGCACAGGCGACGGCGAGCACGCCGAAGGCCGCGTACCGTACCGGCCACTCCAGGGCCAGTCCCACGGCCAGCGCCTCCCCGCCTGCGAGCAACGCCGCCAGCCCGGCGCCACCGACCCGCACCGCCCGCTCCCGCCCGCGGAACGCGGTCGCCGCCGCGATCACCGCCACCGCGGGCAGCGCGGCCAGCGTCGCGGGCTCGGCGGCGAGCGCCCAGGAGAGCGCCAGCGAGGCCGTCGCCAGCCCGGCCGCCGCACCGAACCTCCAGTTCGTACGGCTCCGCGCGGCCGTCCACGCCGCCGGGCCGACACCCGCGACGAACAGGCCCACCTCAAGCCCGTACGGCAGGCGGACCGAGACCGGCAGGGCTGCCAGCGCCACCGGCCACGCCACCAGCCCGGCCCTGAGCGCCCCCTTGCGCCCGGCGACCTGCCGGCAGCCCGTCACCGCCGCGAGCGCGAGCAGGACCACGACCACGACGAGGATCGGGAAACGCTCCGTGGAAGCACCCTGTGCCGTCCAGGGGTGGACGAGCGGGCGGTAGAAACCGAGGATCCGGGCGAGGGGCACGGCCATCGGCGGCAGCGCGAACGCGGCGAGCACCGCGCCCGCCACCAGCCCGGCGGTCCACCGGGGGTCGGCGGCCCCACCGGCTCCCCCCGTACGCCCCGGTTCCGAGCCGTCCTCTACGGCGTCTCCCCCGCTGCTTCCCTCGGAATCGCCCCCGGCATCGCCCGTGGCACCGTCCACGGCATCCACCGCGGCGGTTCCAGCAGCGACGTCCTCCTTGGAGGCATCGCCCACGGGGGTGTCTCCCGCGACCTCCCCCTCGGCGGTGACGCGACGGCGGTACCCGAGTGCGAGGAGCGTGGCCGACAGCGCGCCGAGCGCCGACGCCAGCGACAGCCCGTCGCCCACCGGCTGCCACCGCGTCCCCACGGTCACCGCCCAGACCAGGCCGGCTCCCGACGACACCGCCATGACCAGAGCCGCGGCGCCCGCCCTCGGCACCCGGGCGGCGAACGTCGCCACTCCCCACACGGCGAGCAACACGCCGAGCGCGACGTATGTCCCGCTCCGCGTGGCGAGCGCGGTGACCACCGCGACCGCGGACACCGCCACGGCCGCGAACGTCAGGGGCGCCTCCCACCGGGGTGTCCTGGCCGGAACCAGCAAGGCGACGAGCACGAGGGCCAGGACCAGCAGGACCGCGAGCTCCACCTGGTACCCCCAGGCGAAGGCGTCCGGGGCGACGGCCACCGCGGTCGTGCCCACGGCCAGGGCGAGGGGCCCCATCGTCAGGGCACGGGGACCCGTCAGCGGGGTACGGAGGCCCTTGGCCGGCCGCCCTCGCCGGGCTGCCACCGCCGAGGCGAGCGCGAGCAGTCCCAGCACGACCGGGGCCGAGGCGGCCGGGACCGTCCGCCACTCCTCGGCGACGTTGGGAACCCCCGTCCACACACCGTCCAGCCGGGCGAACGGCACCAGCAGCGTGGTGACCACCGACGGCAGGAACGGGACCGCGGTCAGCCCGGCCAGGGACGCGGCGGAGACGGCACCGGCCGAGCGGACCCGCGGGTCGTTCAGGCCCGGCAGGTACAGCGCGACCGCCACGGCCGCCAGCGCGCCCACGGTGTACGGCACCCCCCACCAGCCGGACGACACCAGCGGTGAGAACGGCTTCGCCAGGCCGGTGGCCAGCGCGAACATCGATCCCGCCGTGAGGATCCTGAGCCTGCTCTCCTCGATGCGCGGGGCGACGACCAGTCCGATCGCCGCCAGCGCGACGAGCAGGGCTCCCTTGACCAGGCCGCCCGCCAGGTCCTCGACGTGCGGACCGTCCATCGACCTCCCCAGGGAGTCCAAGAACCCGGTGAGCACGCCCATCATCCACGTCACACCGAAACAGACCCCGGCGATCATCACGTCCCAGGGCACACGCCCCGCGACACGGCCGCCCCCCGGAACCGGAACCCCGGCCCCCTTGGGCGCCTCCCTCGGATCCTCCCCGGCCCCCGGATCTCCGGGAGTACCCGGAGTACCCGGAGTCGCCGCCCCGTCGGTCGCCTCTTCCGAGACCTCCGCCCCGTCGGCCGGATTCCGGATGGCCGTGCCCAGTCCTCCGGCGCGGGTGACGAAGGCCAGGAAGGCGACGTCGGCGGCGGCCGTCACCGTGAAGGCGGCGGTCGTCCAGGAGATCGCCTCGTCCACCGCGAGCAGCGGGAGCGGGAACTGCGCGAGCACGATCGCCACCGGCAGCGGCAGCCTCAGCGGCAGCGTCCGCGAGTATCCCGCCACGAGGAGCGCGGACAGGCCGAACAGCAGAGCGGCGTAGTGGAACCCCTCGACGCCGTCGGCACCGGCCAGGCCGACCCTCCGGGCCGCGTAACCGTCCAGGAAGAGCAGGGCGACGCCGAGCATCGCGATCGTCTCGGCGGTGGCGCCGAGTCCCCGCCTCACCAGGAACTTCGGCGTGGCGAAGGCGAGCGCGGTGACCCCGGCGAGGATCGCCGCCCGCCCGCCGATGCCGATGTGTCCCCAGCTGACCACCGTGAACACCACGGCCGCCACGACCAGCAGCAGACCGCCGAGCGTCAGCAGCAGGTTCTGCACGGCCTTGGGAGAGAAGTCCCTGCGCGGCGGGGACGGCGGGAGCCCCGCGCCCCCCGGTCCCGCACCCCCCGGCCCGGCGCCCCCCGGCCCGGCGATCCCCGGCCTGGCGATCCCCTGTCCGGCCACCGCCGGACCCGCTCCGGCCATCGCGGGCCGTACCCCCGCAACCCGCTGCCCCGCACCGGCCGCCTGACCGGTTCCGCTCTCCCGATCCCCGTGGGCTCCCCCGGCGCCCCAGCCCGCCCGGTCTCCGGGAACGCCCTCGGCGCGGAGCCGTCGGAGCATGTGACCGCGGCGGACCAGCAGATCAGCCTCCCTGATCCGCAGTCCGGCCAGTTCCCCGTCGAGCCGCCACAGCGCGGCCGCCACCGGTCCCCGGAGCGGAAGCTCGCAGCGTGGGCAGCGGTCGGGCATCCCCGCGACGGGCGCGCCGCACTCCGGGCACTCCACCCCCGGCCGGGGATCACGCGGTCCGGGCACCGGACTCTGATCATGCATGAGACGAAGGATGCCGGGTACCGGTTGACGTTCGCTTGCGACGAGATACTCAATCTCAGCTGAGTACCCGTTATCGGGCACACACCACGAACCCCAACGGTCCGCCCAGAACAATGAACCTCACGCGGCGACCACCTGCCTTCCCCCTGCCCCTGCCCCTGCCCCTGCCCGTCCAGGTTGTCCTCACCGGGTCCGCGCCCGCCCAAGCCACCTTCACCGAGCCCACGCCCACGCCCGAGCCCGCCTAACCGTCTCCACCGGGTTCGTACCCGTCCGAGCGCCGGTACGGTGGGCGGTGAAGCGGAGCGGATCGGCGCTGATGAGCAGTGCTCAACCCGGTGAACGTTCTCGGTCACAGCACCGGCGGAAAGCGGCGCCCCACCGGAGTACGGCGAGCCGGGCAGGAACGGACGCCCCGCCGGCCGACGCGGATCGCACGAAACGAACGGCGACCGACCAAGTAGGGCGGAGCCGACCGAACATGGCAATGGCCGACCTGAAGCGGCAGCCGCCCACCAGGTGAAACGACAGACCGAGCAGGACGACGGCCGATCGGACTCGGCGGACGCCGACCGGAAGGCGACGGGCACCCACCGGGGACGAACGACCACCGACCTGGGGCAGCGGCTGCCTACCGGGTGCGGCGGGCGATGAAGGTGATGATGCCCGTGGCGCCGACGGCGGCCGCCAGCCAGAGGGCCACCGCCGAACCGGGCACCCCGCCCCCGGTCCCGGCGTCCTCCCTGGCGTCCGAGACCAGCGTGGTCCCGCCTCCCTGGTCGCCGTCCCGGGCCGCCCCCTTGCCGGTACCGCCCGTCGGCGTGGGAGCGGAGGACGGAGCCGTCTCCCGCAGCACGTCGTCCGGCAGCGGCACCCGGTAGACGGGACTGTTCTTGCCCTCGGTGCCGGTCAGCAGCGCCTTGCCGTCAAGCGTGTAGGCGATGGACTCGGCCTGTTCCAGCTGCGGCATCGACACCCGGGCGATCTGCTCCCCCGGCGCGCGGTAGACCGTGGCGGAGAAGTAGGTGCGGATCACGAAACTCGATCCGTCCGGGGCGTAGGCGGCGTCGGTCGCCATGAGGGGCGCGGGGCCGACCTTGCGGAGCACGTTGGTCCTGTCGGTGCGCAACTGCTTCGGGGCGGCGTACACCGAGCCGGAGAACTCCTTGCTCACGACGTAGAGCCGTCCGGTGCGGGGGTTGACCATGATCCCCTCGGCGTTGCGTCCGCCGTCCTCGTAGCGGAACCGGTAGCGCGTCGCGGGAACGACGGCGTCGCGCAGCGTGGTGGGTTCGGGCACCCGGTAGATCGAGACGTCGGGCCAGGCTCCGTCGAAGTTGTCGCCGATGTCGGCGAACCAGAGCACCCCCTGCCCCGTCTTCGGGTCCTTGGTCGCGGCCATCGCCTCCCAGTCACGGGCCGACGCCCCCCGCAGGGTGAACTTCGCCCGGGTCCGCCCGTCGGCGCCGACCGCGAAGAAGAACGGCCCGTCGGAGCTGTCGTTGTGGGTGTAGTAGATGTCCTTGTGCGTCGGTGAGACGCCCAGACCGCTCGACTCGGTGATCCGGCTGTCCTTGAAGGTGAACAGGGGCTTCTCCCCGTCGTCCTGGTCCCCGTCCGCCCAGGCCCCCTGCCCCGGTGACAGCGCCACCCCGGCCAGCGCGGCCACCACGAGCACGCGAATCACGACATACCCCGGTCTACTCGCCATCCAGCCATCATGCCCTGCGGGGCGGCGTACCTGCGGGAGCCACCACGATCATCGGACGTCGCTCCCGGTGGGAACGAGGGCTCGCCTGGAGTGCACTCCAGGTGCTTAGGGTGGATCACATGGACTACACGCAGCTTGGCCGTACCGGCCTGAAGGTCAGCCGCCTCTGCCTGGGCACCATGAACTTCGGTCCCTCGACCACGGAGGAGGACGCCTTCGCGATCATGGACCACGCCCACGAGCTGGGCGTCAACTTCTTCGACACGGCCAACACCTACGGCTGGAAGCACGGCGAGGGCCTCACCGAGCAGATCATCGGACGGTGGTTCGCCCAGGGGGGCGGGCGCCGTGAGAAGACCGTCATCGCCACCAAGCTCTACGGTTCGATGGGCCACTGGCCCAACGAGAACCTGTTGTCCGCGCTGAACATCCGCCGCGCCGCCGAAGCGTCGCTGAGGCGGCTGCAGACCGACTACATCGACATCTACCAGGCGCACCACATCGACCGGAACACGCCGTTCGAGGAGTTCTGGGAGGCGATGGACGTCCTCAAGCAGCAGGGCAAGATCCTGTATGTCGGGTCGTCCAACTTCGCGGGCTGGCACATCGCCAAGGCCCAGGAGGCCGCCGCCCGCCGCAACACCCTCGGCCTGGTCTCCGAGCAGTCGCACTACAACCTGCTCGTCCGGCTCCCCGAGCTCGAAGTCATCCCGGCGTGCGAGGACTACGGGCTCGGCGTGATCCCGTGGAGCCCGCTGGCGGGCGGCCTGCTCGGCGGCATCCTCCGGAAGATCGACAAGGGGCGCTCCGCGTCGGAGGTGATCACCAACCAGTTGGACAAGCACCGCGACAAGGTCGAGCGGTACGAGGCGTTCTGCGACGAGCTCGGCGAGGACCCGGCCAACGTCGGCCTGGCCTGGCTGCTCCACCAGAGGGCCGTCACCGCGCCTATCATCGGCCCGCGTACGCTCGGCCAGCTCGACGGCGCCACCAAGGCCCTGGAGATCAAGCTGGACGACAAGGCCCTCGCCCGGCTCGACGAGATCTTCCCGGCCTACAAGACCGCCCCGGAGGAATACGCCTGGTAACCCGGCCCACCGCGCACCTGTTTCTCCCCGGCTTGCTCTTCGGCCCTGGACGTCTCTCCGGGCCGGAGAGTCCCGCCGCTCTCCTTGCCGCTCCCGGGTTCTGTGACGCGATCCGCGCCTCTTGCGTGTCCTGGCAACGGTGCGGTCGACGAACAGACGTCGGCACCGATCGCATCGCTGGTCCTTCTCCAGCCGGCGCCGTCTTCGCTCACCGTCAGTGCGACATTCAGTGCGACATTCAGTGCGACGTGGAGAGGTTACGAACTCCAGTCGATGGAAGGTCAAGGGCCCGCGACCGGACTCACGCCGAGTTCTCCGCACGGCTCGGCACGCCGTACGAGACTGACGTTCCCCCCACCCCGCCGTGAGCCGGCCGACGCGGTCGGCTCCGAGGGTTGGCGCGAAGGGGCGGGTATGGCGGCGGGCTCGGGCACCGGGCCTGATCGGCCGGGTGTGAGGCCCTCAGGTGATGAGGGCGCCGATCACCACGAGGAGCACGAGCAGTACGAGAACCGTGGGCAGGAGCCAGCGACGGGGACGATCCACGCCTTGGAGCTTAGCTCCGCCCATCGGGTGCCGGTGCCGCCAGGGCGTACTCCGCGATCGTCTCGTACCGGACCACGGGCCCGAGATGGCTTCTCACCAGGTGCACGGTGTCCGTCTCCCAGGAGGTCCCGGCGAACGCCTCGAAGGCCTCGACCAGGTCGCTCATGTCGGTCTCCGCGCGGGCTCTGGCCAGGGTCAGATGGGGCCGGAACCGCCGCCGGTCGAGCTGCGCGACTCCCGCCCGCCGGGCTCCGGCTCCCAGGGAGTCGGCCAGGCGGGCGAGGGGGAGGCGGGCGCCGTACAGGCCGGTCCAGAAGACCCGGGCCCGGTGGGGCGAGGGGAACGCGCCCGCCCCGGCCAGCGACAGCGTCATCGAGGCGTGGCGGGACGCGGCGCGGGCGAGCCTCGTCTCCAGCTCGGACATGATCTCCTCGGGCACCTCGCCCAGGAACGACAACGTCACATGCCAGTTCGCCCGGTCGACCCAGCGGAGCCCGGGCCACGCCCCCAGGTGGGGGCGCAGCGCGCGGGCCAGTTCGTCACACGCTCGCCACGGCGGCAGCACTCCCACGAACAGCCGCATGCGACCTCCTGCCGATCGCCTTGGTCAGCATTATCGCCGCACCGACGCCGAGCAGGGTGAGCACCCCGCCGACCACCACTCCGGTGCGCGGGCCGCCCATCTCGGAGACCCAGCCGAGCAGCGGCGCGCCGATCGGGGCACCGCCGGTGAACACCAGCACGTAGATGCCCATCACGCGGCCGCGCATCTCCGGGGAGGCGGCGAGCTGCACGCTGGTGTTGGCGGCCGTGTTGACCGAGATCAACGCGACACCGGCGGGAATCAGCAGGAACAGGTAGACCGGGTACCAGGGGGCCAGACCCGTCAGGATCTGGAACAGACCGAACGACACCGCGCCGCCGATCAGCAGCCTACGGCTGGGCCGTACGCGCCGGGCCGCCATGAGCGCGCCGCCCAGCGCGCCCACCGCGAACATGCTGGAGGCCAGGCCGAAGGAGGACGCGCCCGCGCCGAAGGTCCCTCGGGCCATCAGCGCGATGGACATCGAGAAGGACTGGGCGCACAGCGAGACGAAGGCGACCAGCAGTATGGGCATCAGCAGGTCGGGCCGGACCAGCACGTAGCGCAGCCCCTCGCGCAGCTGCCCCTTGGCCCGGGGCACCGGGTCGGGGGTGGTCAGCTCCGAGGCGCGCATCAGCGCCAGGCCGCCGAGCACGGCGAGGAACGACAGCGCGTTGATCACGAAGATCGGGCCGGTACCGCCGAGCGCGTAGATCAGCACACCGGCGAGGGCCGGGCCGACCACGCGGGCCAGGTTGAAGCTGGAGGCGTTCAGCGCGATGGCGTTGGACAGGTCCTGGCGGCCGACCATCTCGACCACGAACGACTGCCTGGTCGGCACCTCGACGCACAGGACGAGACCGAGCGCGAAGGCCATCAGGTAGACATGCCAGACCTGCGCGTGACCGGTGAGGGTCAGCACGCCCAGGGTGAGCGCCAGCAGGCCCATGATCGACTGAGCGACGATGAGCAGCGGCCGCTTCGGGTAACGGTCGGCGAGCATGCCGCCCCAGAGCCCGAACAGCAGCTGCGGCAGGAACTGCAGCGCGGTGGTCACGCCCAGCGCGGCGGCGCTGCCGTGCGTCAGTTCCAGCACCAGCCAGTCCTGCGCGGTGCGCTGCATCCATCCGCCGACGTTGGAGACCACTCCACCCGCGGCGAAGAGCCGGTAGTTGTAGTTGCGCAGGGAGCGGAACATGCCGCCGTGCGTCTCGGGCACCGCCTGCGCGGCACCGGTCTCGACGGCCTGCAGCTCACCGGCGGCGGCGATCTCCGCGGCCCGCCGGCGACGCGCCCTCGCACGCCGTCCCAGCCTCCTGCCGGGTGCGACGGCGAGCCTGCCGGGTACGGCGAGCACCCTGGCCAGGCGCCCCCGGCTCCCGGCCGGACGCCCTTCTTCGGCGTCCACGGTCCCCGCGAGAGCCGCGGATGCCCCAGAACCCACGGATGTCCGGGCGACCTCAAAGTCGCTGACAGGCGCCTCGGCGTCCCTCTGAACCGCCGAGGCGCAGGGTTCCTCAGGGTCGGCTAGTTCCGGCTGAGTTTCTCCAGAATCGGGGCCGCCTGCCTGAGCACCGTTCTCTCCTCGGCGGACAGCTCCTTCAACTGCTGCGTCAGCCACGCCTCCTTGAGACGGCGCTCCTCCTTCAGCAGCGCCGACCCCTGCTCGGTCACCCTCACGGTCACCTGACGCCGGTCGGAGGGGTGCGGTGTACGGGACACCAGCCCCCGCTCTTCCAGCACGGCGATCACGCGGGTCATCGAGGGCGGTTGCACCTTCTCGTGCTCGGCCAATTCGCCGGGGGTTATCCCGGAATGCCGTTCCACCGCGACGAGCGTCGCGACCTGGGTGGGGGTCAGTGAGTGTCCCCCTGCCTGCCTGCGCAGGCGTCTGTTCAGTCGCGCCAGCGAGACGCGCAGTGCCGAAGCCAGACCGGCGTCGCTTCGCAGGTTCGCGACGGGGTCCTTCCGTGACGTGTTCATTAGCATCGCTCATTACCTTTGCTAACTATATACCTGCGCACATGATTCCCTCCACCCGGGGTTTTCTCGGCGTGAGCCGTACAGCGTGTCAGACCCGGCCCCGATCCCCAACCCGGACACGGCAACACCCGCCCCCCGGCCGACCACCTCCCGAGAAGGTGGGACCGCCCGCGACGGCCGTACCGCGAAGAGAAGGTCCCGCCGAAGCCGAGAGCGGCGAGGTCACCGACGAGGACGGAGCGCGAAACCCGCCAAAGGCACGGCTTCATACGGTAAGCCGATCAAATTGATCTACCGGCACACAGTTGATCAGCGGTCGCCGTACTGTGGCGACGGGCGCGCTCGAAGACGCCCAGAGCGGTGGAAGCAGGAAGAGGTGCGCGCAGCGCTTCCGGAACCCGGAAGTGCGGCCTGCGGCACGCGTGTGAGCCCGACGCTTTGGAGACCGAGATGAACGATCTGGCCGGGGACCCGCAGGTGGACGCGCGCGGCGGGACCCGCCGGAGAACGTACGCGATCACTCTTGCCGCACTCCTGGCCGTCTTCCTGGCCGCCACCGGACTCGTGTGGAAACGCGAGCACGACAGTGCTTCGGCCCAGGAGCGCATCGCGCTGGCGCGCGGCCTCGCACTCCACGCCGCGGAACTACGCGGTGTCGACCCTCCCATGGCCTGGGATCTCGGCGTGGCCGCAGTAAAGATCCACTCCGACGAGCAGACCCGGGCAGGGCTGACCGACACGCTGCTCTGGGGACGCGGCGACAGCCTCACGTCAGGTGTGTCCAACCCGGTGGCGCTGAGCGGCGATGGGCGGATCGCCCTGACCGGTGACGGCGACGATGAGGACAAGGAGAGCGTGTGGGACCTCAAGTCCTGGCTCGACCCCAAGATCGTCGAAAAATCCGATCGGCTCGCCGTATTGAAGAGCCGTAAGGGATTCGTGGGCTCGGTGGCGCTGTCCTTCGACGGGCGGACCGCGCTGGCCGCCGGAGGCAACGACGACGCCACGATCGTGTGGGATCTCGCCGACCCGGCCAAGCCCTCCCGGCTGGCCACGTTGGCGGTCGAGAGGACGGGCAAAAGGAACAGTGACGATATCAACCGCGTGGAGGCGGTGACGTTGTCACGCGACGGCCGTACGGCGGTGATCGTCGGCACGAACGGCGACATGACCGTGTGGGACCTGAGCGTCCGCTCTCATCCGGTGCGCCTGTCGATGACAAGAGCACATACCTCCCCCATGCACGACCTCGATCTCAGCGCGGACGGCCGGACCGCCGTCACCCTGGACATCGACGGGGTGGTGACGGTCTGGGATCTCGCCGACCCCTCGCACCCGGTCAGGTCGGTGGATCTGGACCAGCCCGCGAAAGCCGCGAGGGAGACGGCGATGAGCGCGGACGGGCGTGTCGTCCTTGTCGGGAGCGCGCATCAGGTCGAGATCTGGAACCTCGGTGACCGGCGGCATCCGGTTCGCATCGCTGTGTTCGACATACCCCTCGGTGACATGTACGACATGGCCTTGACCCCTGACGGGAAGCGAGCCCTGTTCGCCGGAGCGAGCGGTTCGGGGCTCCTGTGGGACCTCTCCAACCCGTCCAGGCCGACCCGGCTGGCTGCGTTGCACGGATACGGACAGGAGATCGATTCCGTGGCTCTCAGCGCCGACGGTGGCGTCGCCCTGACAGCCGGCTCCAACGGCGCTTCCCTCTGGAACCTCAAGAAACTCGCCGAGATCGTCGCCGACCCGGGGCGGGTGGCCTGTCACGGTGACCAGGGCACGAAGATCAGCGAGGAGGACTGGGCCCGCTACGCGAACGGCGCGGACTGGTCGGATTACCAGCAGGAGAGCTCGGATCACCTTTACATCTGCGACATCAGGCCGGACTCCCCGTGACGACCCGCCCAGGAACGTATGACAGCGGTCACACATCACTTCCGCGCGACCTCGGCCTCAGCCTCGCCGGGGCGGTCAGGCCGGGCGGGGGCTCGTGACGGCGGCGCCGAGCCGGACGACGGTGACGTCCACCTGGCCGTGACCGTCCTCCCAGCCCGCGACCGCCGAGCAGCCGCTGTCGCCGAGGAGGGAGCCGAGGGGAACGTCGGCTCCCAGGTAGGTGAGGCCTTCGGCCTCGGCCGCGTCACAGCAGCCGAGGCTGAGGTGGGCGCGCAGGCGCGGGTCGGCGATCGCGGCGAGCGCGGGCGCCCACTCCTCGTCGGCGTTCCCCTCGAAGGGGATCAGGCTGCCGGGGCCGCGACCGATGCCGGTCGCGACCCGCATCGCGTCGAGGAGCGTTCCGTTCGAGGCGATCCTGGCGTAGCAGACGTGCCAGTTCTCCGCCAGGACCGGGTCCGCGAGGTCGAGGTCGTGGCGCCACAGCACCGGCGCCAGGTCGGCGCCCCGCACGATGTCGGGCGCGAAACACGCCCGCGCCAGATCCGCGGCGAAGGCGTCGGAGAGGCCGTGGCTGGAGAACTGGAAGAGCGAACGGCTCGCGTCGAACCGCAGGGGCGGCTCCCCCATGTCGTACAGGTAGAGATCCCCTACCTCGATCGGCTCGCCTCCGGACAGGACCGCCGGGTTCAGCCAGGTCGGGTCCCTGTCGTTCCTCGTCTCGTGGAAGAAGTTGCCGTGGTAGTAGGCGGCGTACTCGGCGCCGGGGTCGTAACCGGCGGGCGGACGGCCGAGAAGGGCCTCGAAGGCGTCGGCCAGTAACGCCTGCCAGCCGACGTCGCTGGTGGTGACGGGGGTGTAGCGAGTCATGCCGGAAACTCCTGGGAAACTACGCCGGCCGGGGTCAGGCGGCGGCAAAGCGCCGTGTTTGGAGGCGTCGGATGGGGAATCGGCCGCCGGACGACCGGGAACCGGCGGTTCTCAGCTCTTGTACGGCAGACCGCATGGTCTCACGTGGCGGGCCGCCGTACGACATGAGAATTCACCGCATGTTCCCGCGCGCGATCCGGTGTGGACAGTATCCGTGTCCCTGACCCGGTTCCGGCCTGGACGGCGATCCGCCTGTCCCGGCTCCGGTGAACGATACCGTGCCCCCGGCCGGTTCCGGTCTGAGCGGCACGCGTTTTGCCAGGGGGGAGGCCGCGTCGCCTACGCTGGAGCACGTGAACCAGCCTCGCCTGCCGGATCTTCAACCGTTGAGGACCAACAACTCGGCCACGATCCTCGCGGGCACCGGCCTGTGGGTGGTCGCCCTGGTCGTTCTGCTGATCGTGCGGCCGGGTCCGGACCACCAGTGGTGGATCTGGACCTGCGTGTCCGGCATATGCGGCGGCCTGTTCGGGCTCTGGTTCGTCCGCCGCCTCGACCGCGGGAAGGCGCCCGATGAGCGGGAGCCGTCCCCGGACACACCGTCCTCGGCGGAATCGACCGGGCCCGCGACGGCGACCTCGCCCATCCTCCCCGCACCCCCCGTGCCGCCCACCGCCCCCTGACGACGGACGGCGGCGGACGGCGGGCTACGGAAGAGGGAGCGTCGCGTCAGCCGGTTGAGGCGGTCCAGCTGTCGAGGTCGGCCTCGGCCAGCAGCAGGGGCACCGCCGCCGGGTCACGGAGCAGGGCGGCGACCGCGAGCCGGTCGCCCCACTGGCCGGACGCCCACGCGAGCCCGCGCGCCAGCCCCTCGACGCCCGTGGCGTGCACCGTGCCCTCGAAGAACCGCCAGGTGGCGGGAACCCCGTCCACCAGCAGTTTCTCGTGCTCCACATAGGTCGCGGGCGCCGTCGGCAGCAGCGACCGCACCGCCGCCGGGACCTCGCGGACCGTACCCTCCGAGGTCACCTCACCGGTGGCCTCCTCCCCGGCCAGCGGCAGGTCGAGCAGCTCCGACAGCGCCTCGGCCAGGTCGAACGGGGCCAGGATCAGCGGCCGGCCCGCGACCAGGGGAAGCAGGTCGGGCGCCTCGACGACCACCGGCTCACCCGCGCCGCCCCCGGCCTCGCCGGACGGCGACGTCCCGCCGGACAGCAGGTGGCCGTCCTCGGCGTCGGCGACGACGATCTCGCCGTCGAGGATGGCGCGCACCGCCCGGGGAGGGGCGACACGGACGGGGGCGACCCCGGCCAGGGCGACCCACAGGGCGCGGAGCTGGGCCCGGTCGACCTCGATGGACGGGTCGCCCAGCAGCTCCAGAAGCTCGTCGGGGCCGCCGTGCGAGGCGAGCAGGTCGGTCAGGGTGCTCCGGACGCCGATCATCGCCAGAACGGCCTCGTCGACGACGGCCGGGGCGTCGCCGTACAGGCCGAACAGCAGGGGGTCGGCGGCCGGGAGCCGCAGCTGCGTGGGACGCCGCCCGCCGAGCACCGGGTGGGTGGACAGCCACCACGCGGTGTAGGAGGGCACCTCCACGACCTCACCGGCGACGAGGACCCGCAGCGGGTGCAGGACCGAGCGCAGCGGCGGGCGCGACAGCAGGGCGAGGGCCGAGGGCCAGTCCGCGACGTACTCCAGGTCGCGCACGGCGGAGAACTCCCTGGCGACCGGCGGCACGTCCATCTCGGGCAGCAGGTCGAGCACGGCCTCCAGCCACTCTTCCTCGCGGTCCAGGTCGTGGTCGCAGTCGTCGGGGTCGATCATCACGTCGGTGTCGTTGACCACGGCGAACCCGTCGAGCACCCCGGCGGCGGCCAGCACCCGCGAGCCGTACCTGTCGACCAGCTCGGGGGCGGCCGTGCCGAAGTGCGTCTCCTCGTCCAGCAGACCGGCCAGCGCGCCGTCGGCCAGGAGCAGCTCACCGGCGGGGTACAGCTCGCCGTCGGCGCCGCGCAGCGCCAGCTCCGACAGCCACGGGGCCTCGCCCGCGACCAGCCCGGCGGCGTCCACCAGCGCGAGCACCGCCTGGGCCACCGGCTCGGAGTCGGGGCTCTCCAGCGACTCGGCGACGGCGGCGCGGGTCACCGGGTCCTCCAGGACGGTCCTGGGCGTCGCCTCCGCCGCGCCGAGACGCAGCAGCAGCGGGTGGGCGGCCTCCCGGTGCACGACGCGCAGCCCCAGCGGGGCCAGCACGGCCAGGTCGAGCGAGGAGCCGTCGGACAGCAGCAGCGTGCCGCGCGGACCCCGCACCAGGCGGCCGTCGGCGAGCGGCACCGGCAGCGCGCCGAGCGCCTCGGGGTCGTCGGCGGGCAGGACCTCGTACAGCGACCGCCACCAGGACGGCTCCCGGTCCGCGACGGCGTCACCGGAGAGCATGTCCACGATGTCGGCGAGCTCGATCCGCTTCACTCCGAGACCGGTGATCGCCGGGTGCCTGGACGGCCATCCGGCGGGCAGCAGCCCGGGGACCATGGCGGCGACCTTCTCCAGCAGCTCGCCGGGGGCCGCCAACACGGACGCCTGCCGACCGGCCACGACCAGGTCCGCACCGTCGGCCGGGGGCTCCTCGGCGTCGGCGGGCGGGGAGAGCGCGGGCAGCAGCGGGGCGTCGGGAAGCCTGCGCAGGATGGCCCTGCGGATCTGCGCGTCGAGCTCCGCCTTGCCCATCAGGCCAGGGACGAGGTCCAGCAGCCTGGGCGTGCGGGCCAGCCCGGCGAGCAGTTCGACGTAGGCGTCGGCGGCGCGCTCGACCAGGAAGTCGGTCAGCGGGCCCATGGCCACGTGGCGCCGGTCGGTGGCCATCGGGAAGGAGGCGATCAGCAGCACTGGCAGGTCGAGCGGCTCGTCGCTGGGCGTCGGCGCGTGCACCACCGGCGGCACCCGCGCGGGCAACGGCCGGGGCTCCCCGCCGGGGGAGGCGGCCTCGTCGACGGGCACGGCCCAGCGGACCGACCAGTACGGCCGGCCCCGCTCCTCGGTCGGCCGGTCGGCGAACAGCTCGGTGACCTCCTCGGGGGTGAACCGCCCCGAGGCCGAGACCACCCGCCAGCCGTCCAGCCGGACCGTACGCTCCTCGCCCTCCAGGTCGATCTCGATCGACTCCAGCGCGGGCAGGCCGAGCAGCAGCGCCGGACCGGTCTCCCGGAGCATCTGCCGGACGGCCTCCACGGCGGCCCTGTCGCGCAGCGGCAGCCGTACGAGCGTGTCGAAGCCGCCGGGCACCTCGACCGGTCCCGCGGGGAACGGCAGGCGCAGCAGCGGCACGTGGCCGCCGCGCTCGGCGAACTCCTTGGACAGCGTGGGCTCGGCGGCCACCAGGACGGCGGTCTGGTCACGGGACCAGCGGACGACGCCGGAGCCGAGCGAGCCGATCACCGGCTCGTCGCAGACGGAGACCACGGCCGCGAAGCCGACGCCGAAGCGCCCGGCCGCGCCGGACTCGCCACGCTTGCCGGAGACGCGCAGCGTGGACAGGCCCTCGATCCCCGCCGCGTCGATCGGCGCGCCGGTGTTCGCAGCCGACAGCACCCCCTCGCGCAGCGAAAGGCGCAGCCGCCCCGGCACTCCGGCGCGGAGCGCGGCGTCGGCGGCGTTCTGGGCGAGCTCGACGATCAGCCGGTCGCGGTAACCGCCGAGCGCGAAGTCCTCCTCCGCGTTGGCGTCCTCGCGGAACCGGGCGGGCGAAGCGGTCCAGGCCGCGAGCACGGCGGAACGCAGTCGGTCGGTGCCGAAGATGTCAGTCACAGCGATGAGTCCAAAGGTCGGGGGCCCCACAGGTCACGTCGCGTCCCGTCGCGTCACCGCCGCCAGGGCCCGATCGGCCCGGCGGCCTGTGAGAACGGCGTCGGCTCAGGAGTGACCCAGCGGCTCGGCGGTGGTGTCGTCGACGGAGCCTGCCAGGTCCGTCTCCGCGGATTCCTCTGCGATGTCGTAGGCGAGGTCGTCCAGGATCGGCGAGGTGGGCTCGACCTGGTGCGGCAGCACGGCGGCCTCGGAGTGCGCGCCGCAACCGTGGTCGGCGGCGACCACACGGCCGTCGTCGGGGGCGTACTCGTTCGTGCAGACCCCGAAGCCGGTGCCCAGCGCGCCCGCGAGCGGCCAGTAGAAACCGCAGGTGGAGCACTGGGCGGGGGCGGCGTGCGCGAGCGGGGTGTGCGGTCCCGACTCGCCCGAATGCCAGCGCCGCACGGCACGGTCCCTGCCGATCGGGGAGAGCACCCTCGCCCGGCCCAGGCCGTACTCGAAGAACATCTGGCGGTCGGAGTCGTCTTCGGTCTGGGTGTAACCGGGCGCGAGCCGCGCGTCGTCGGCGGGGGTGGGCAGCAGGTCGCCGACGCCGAGGTCGCCTGGACGCAGCCGCTCGCTCCACGGCACCCACTCGGGCGGCAGCAGCGCGCCCGCGCCGGGCAGGAGCACCACCTCGCTGACCGTCACGTTGCGCGCCCGGGAGGCCCTGGCGACGGTGACGGCCCAGCGCCAGCCACGGTAGGCACGGTCGAGGCAGGTGAAGTAATGGGTGACGACCCGCTCGCCCTCGGCCTCGACACCGAGGTGCTCGCCCACCTCGTCCGGCCTGACGTTCTCCTCGATCGCGGAACGGGCCAGGTCGACGGCGGCGGCGCAGGCCGGATCGACGACGGCGGCGCGGGTCCGGGGGCGGCTCACGAGTCCACCTCCGCCGGCCTCGCGACCCGACGGCCGCCTTCCTTACTGCCTAGCTCGCTGCGCTGACTCACAGTTCATTCTCACCCATGCCCGGAGCGAACGGCACCGCTCCCCGCCCGTCCCCTGGGTCCCGCCCGGGCGATCCCGCGTCCAGCCCCGGCGGGAACGGCGCTCCCGGGTTTCGGCGGCGCCGTCAGGACCGTAGCCCGACATCGCGAGACCGGCAACCCATTCCCCTCCGGACGGGGAAACTCCCGGGGAAACGTCACCTTCGAAACCAGGAGGCGGTCTCCTCCAGGTCAGAGCGGGATCGGACGTCGAGTGTCATACCGCATCGGACATCCCATCTGTCATTTGGGTAAGACTGGATGCGTGGCAGGTGGGTGGGAGCGAGCACGGAAGACGGTCGGCGACGCCTCCCGTCTGGTCGGCCGGTCGGCGGCCGGGGCGGGACGGGCGACCGTACGCGCCGGGCGAGGCGCGGGACAGGCGACGGTGCGCGCCGGGCGAGGCGCGGCGCGCGGGACCCGGCGTGTCGGCGCGGCCTCCCGGCGGCTGACCCACGCGCAGGGCGCCGGCCGTACGGGGCTGGGTCAGCTGATCGAGCTGACCGCGTTGGAGAGCGCGGGCGACGCGCTGGTCACCGCGGCCCTGGCCGGGACGCTGTTCAAGCTTCCGGTCAACGAGGCCAGGGGGCAGGTCGCGCTCTACCTGCTGATCACGATGATCCCCTTCGTGGTGGTCGCGCCGTTCGTCGGGCCGGTCCTCGACCGGTTCCGCTCCGGCAGGCGCTTCGTGATGGCGGGCACCCTGTTCGGCCGCGGGCTGCTCTGTTTCGCCATGGCGGCGGCGATCGTGCCCGGTGACGTGTTCACCATCTTCCCCGCGGCGCTGGCGGTGCTGGTGCTGTCCAAGGCCTACAGCGTCTCCCGCGCGGCGATCATGCCGAACGTGCTGCCCGCCGACATCGCGCTGGTCACCGCCAACGCGAGGGTCGCCCTGTTCGCCCTGGTCACCGCGGGTGTGGCGGTGCCGGTCGGGGCCGGCGTCAGCGCCTGGCTCGGCGCCGAGTGGACGTTGCGCGGCGCGTTGGCGATCTTCCTGCTCCTGGGCGTGCTGGCCGTACGGCTCCCGCGTCACGTCGACTCCCCCGACCTCGACGTGCTGCTGGAGGAGAACGAGGAGCGGCCGGCCCGCTGGCGCACCCTGCTGAACGTGGGCCCGGTGGTCACCGAGGCGATGGCCGCCAACGCGGCCGTCCGCCTCTACTCCGGGTTCCTGCTGTTCTACCTGCTCTTCCTCGTACAGGACAGGCACCTGCCCGGCCTCGCCCCCACGGTCACGATCGGCGTGCTGGCCGTGGCGGCCGGGGCCGGCGGCCTGGCGGGGACGGCCGTGGCCTCGTGGACGCGCGGCCGTTCCCCGCAGGTCATCGTGCTGGCCACGCTCGGGCTCGCGACCGTGACCACGGCGGTGGCGGCGTTCGCGTTCACCCTGTGGACGGCGGTGGCCGTCGCGCTGGTCGCCGCGTTCGCCCAGGGGCTCGGAAAACTCGCGCTGGACGCGATCGTGCAGCGCGAGATCGGCGAGGAGGTGCGCTCGTCGACCTTCGGCGTGGTGGAGGCGCTCCTTCAGGTCGCGTGGGTGGGCGGCGGCCTGGTCGGGCTGCTGTTCTCGCTGTTCACCGGCGGGGGCGCCGGGCTGACGGTGATGGCCGTGATGCTCGGCGTCTCGCTCGGCTGGCTGCTGGTACGGCGCCGCAGGCGGGTGGACGCGAGAGACGCCAGGGTCGAGGCCGCGCGGGCCGAGGCGGCGCCCTCACCGGCGGACTCCCCTGCCGTTCCCCGTGCCGACGCCGGAGACCGAAGCGGAGACGGAAGCGGAAGCGGAAGCGGGCCGGTGCCCGCGGCGCCTCCCGTACTCCCCTCGCTCGACTCCCCGGCCGCCCCCGCGCTCGGCTCTCCCGGCGTTCCCACAGACGTCTCCACAGACGTTTCCACGGACGTTCCCACGGACGTCTCCACCGGTGACGCCTCGCGGCCCGCCACTCCCGGCGAAACCCCGCGCCCGGCCCCCTGGGAGAGGCTCCTGCCCGGGACGGGGGTCACGACGACCGCGATCGTACGGCGGAGCGATCCCCCCGCCGACAAGCGGACCAAACCGCTGACCAACCCCCACGGCTGACCCCCACGGCTGACCCCGCCGCCGGCCCTCGCGACCGCCCCCACGCTCTCCCCGCGCCCTCCCCTCGCCCTTCCCGGGACCGGTCGCCGTGGCCGAGCCGCGGCGACCGGCGGAGGAGACCTCCGCTCATGAGAAACCGCCTGCCCCCACGAGGACCTGCGGATACCTCGGGAGACAGGCGGAACCCGCGGGGATCGCGGGATCGAGCGGAGATCGAGCGGGGGGTGAGGGCCACCGGGAGCCGCGAAGGACCGCCGGGGCCGGGAGAAAGGTCAGTCGTCCAGATCGTCCGCCACGGCGCGGAGCACCGCGGCGATCTTCTTCGCGTGCACGGCCTCGGGGTGCTTGCCCTTCTGGTAGGACATGGAGACCGTGTCCAACAGCTTGATCAGATCTTCCACGATGACCACCATCTCGTCGGGCTTCTTGCGTTTGCCCTTCGGCTTGGCGGCCTTGGTGAGCGTCGGGGGCTGGTCGATCACGCGCACCGACAGCGCCTGTTGCCCGCGACGCCCTTCGGCCACGCCGAACTCGACCTTCTGGCCCGGCTTGAGGGAGTCCACGCCACCGGGCAGCGCGGAAGAATGCACGAAGACCTCACCGCCGTCGTCGCGGGTGAGGAAGCCGAATCCCTTGTCGGCGTCGTACCACTTGACCTTGCCACTCGGCACAGGGGTGACCTCGTTCAGACTGTCGTGAAAAGGAATGGATGTAGGTTATGCCCAGCGAGCGCCCGGGGCGACCGTGTATTCACGCCTGAATTACACGAGTGCGGCGGGTGTCCTCCAGCCGTCGAACCATTCGGCGAACTCCGTCAGATCACCGAACACCACGTCGGCTCCGTGATCACGCAGTTCCCCCGCCGGATAGTGGCCGGTCGCCACCGCCACGCTCACGACGCCCCCGGCCCGGGCCGCCTCGATGTCGGCGACGTGGTCTCCGACGTAGGCGGCCGCGCCGAACTCGGCGAGGGCGGGCCCCTTCTCGGTGCCGAACACCGAGCCCGCGACCATGTCCACCTCCAGGCCGAGGAAGTCGACCGTCCTGCGCGCGTCCGGGGTGTTCTTGCCGGTCACCACGATGACCCTGCCCCCGGCCCGCCGTACGGCCTCGACGGCCTGGCGCGCGCCGGGCATCAGGGTGGTGGCCGGGACGGCGATCGAGGGGTACAGCGACCTGTAGACGGCGACGGCCTCGGGGATGTCCTCGGCGGGGAGCCAGTTGGTCAGCTCCCACTCCAGGGGCGGCCCGAGCCTGGCGACCACGGCGGCGCTGTCGATGAACACGCCCAGGCGCAGCGCCAGCTCGTCGTAGACGGCCGCGATGCCGGCCCGCGTGTCGGCCAGCGTCATGTCCAGGTCGAACCCCACCGAGTTCATTCGCTCTCCAGCTCCCATCCGCCCGGCGGAGGACTCGAGCTTCGCAGGACCTTCGCAGGATGCCAAATCTTCGGGGGGCGGGGGTAATCCCAGCCACTGTACGGGACGACATCCGTTACGGAACCCTTCGGGAAAGTCCCACATCAGGAAAAATCCCCTCATCGGCCAGGAAGCGGCCGTGTCCGAGCAGCCGGAGAACCCCCCTTCGCCGCCTCGTGCGCCATACCGGCCGCGCTTTTCGCGCTTCCCCCGCCCTCCACACTTTTCGCGCAGTCCGCGCCGAACATGTCTTTCGCGCATCATGCGCTGATCGCGTTGAACGAACCGTTCGCGTCTTTCGTGTTCTCCTGTGACGGCCGCGCCGCCGTACCGCCCATGCCGCCGTGCGCGGCGGGTCCCGCTGCCCGCCACGCCCACGGCCCGGCGAGCCTCGGCCCGGCGGATTGGCCACTGGATATGGTCATGGTGGAGGTATCGGTAGCAAAATGACCAGATCAACGCGCGAACGGATCATCGACGAAGCCCTGCGCCTGTTCGCGGAGCGGGGCTACTCGGCGACCTCGGTGGCCGAGATCGAGGCCGCCTCCGGCCTGTCCCCCGGCGCCGGAGGGCTCTACCGGCACTTCAGATCCAAGTACGAGGTGCTCGCGGCGGCCATGGGCGAGCACGCCGCCAGGACCCGGGCACAGGTCGCCGAGACGCTGGCCGAGATGAACGCCCTCGACTCCTCGATCGCCCTCGAGGAACGTCTGGCCCACCTGTGCGAGGCCGGGCTGGCCAAGGTCCGCGAGGAGAACGAGCTGACCCGGGTCTTCTTCCGCGACCTGAGCCAGTTTCCCGAACTGGTCGCGATCGTGCGCGAGGGGCTCCTGCAGCCCATGTTCGACGCGATCACCACGTGGTTCCGCGCCCAGCCGGAGTACGCCGACGCCGAGCTCGACTGGCCCGCGATCGGCGCCGTGCTCGGCGGCGCGGTGGTCCACTACAGGCTTTTCGAGGAGACCGTCGGCGAACCTCCCGGGCGCGCGGAGCTCGACCGTTTCGTCGCCTCCTGGGTACGCCTCGCACTCGGTCTGCTGCCCCACCCCGCGGTCCACGCGATCGGCTGAGCACCGGGCGTCCCCGGACCGCCGGGAGCCGGTTCACACTCCGATTCACCGTTGTTCACATGAACGCGAACTTTCCCAAACCTAGCTTTGTCGGTCAGGACTCCTACCATTGACGGAATGAGCACGGAGTTCATCGAGTGGCTGCGCAGCCGGAGCGACGACCAGTTGCGGGCTCTGGTCACCGTGCGACCCGAACTCATCACCCCGGTCCCGGCCCATGTGGAGGGGCTGGCCGGGCGGGCGAGCAGCCCGTCCGCCGTCGGCCGCGTGCTCGACCGGCTCGACCGGTTCACGCTCTCGGTGCTGGAGACGCTGGTCGTGCTCCCCGCACCGGTCGACTACCGCGCGCTGCGCGCCCAGATGGCCCGCGCGCTGCCCGAGGGGGTCGCGGCCCCCGTGCTGCGGGCCGCGCTCAAGGAGACCGTCGAGCGGCTGCGGACCCTCGCCCTGGCCTACGGACCGCAGAGCGCCCTGGTTCCCTCCCCCGGGGTGCGGGAGGTCCTGGAGGCGCCCGCGGGGCTGGGCCAGCCCGCGGTCGAGGTCTTCAGACACCATCCCGCCGAGCGACTGGCCGAGCTCATCCAGGACATCGACGGTGAGAACGGCGACACCAAGGAGGACCTCGCCCGGCTGCTGGGCACCCCGGAGGTCGTCGGGCGGCTGGTCGAGGACGTCTCACCACAGGCCAGGTCGGCGCTCAACGAGCTGACCTGGGGACCGGCCAGCGGCCGGGTGCCCAACGCCCGCCGGGAGGTGCGGGCCGCCACAGCCCAGTCGCCGATCGAGCAGTTGCTCTCCCGCGCTCTGCTCTGCGCCACCGGCGAGGACACCGTGGTGCTGCCCCGCGAGGTCGGCCTGTTCCTGCGCGGCGGCCGGATCCACCATGACCTCTCCCCCGTCCCTCCCCCGCTCGACGGCGCGGCCCGCGACCGGGGGATGGCCGACCGCACCGCCGCGGGGCAGGCGTTCACGTTCGTCCGCGCGGTCGAGGAGCTGTGCGAACGCTGGAGCGTCGACCCACCCGGGGTGCTGCGCAGCGGCGGCCTGGCCGTACGCGATCTGAAGCGGACCGCCGCCATGCTCGACGTGCCCGAGTGGGTGACGGGGCTGATCGTCGAGGTGGCCCACGCCGCCGGGCTGATCGCCGCGAGCGGGTCGGTCGACGGCGACTGGCTGCCGACCCCGGCCTACGACGGCTGGCGGGTGAAGAGCACCGAGGACCGCTGGGTGGTGCTGGCCACGACCTGGCTGACCATGGACCGGGTGCCGGGGATGATCGGCGAGCGCGACGAGCGCGACAGGCTGCTCAACGCCCTCCATCCCGACCTGCGGCGCTCGGCCGCCGCCGAGGTCCGGGCGACCGCCCTGAGCATGCTCTCCGCCGCAGGTTCCGGTGTGGCGCCCTCCCTGGAGTCGGTGCGCGAGCGCCTGTCCTGGGAGCAGCCCCGCAGGCGCGGCGGCCGGCGCGACCAGCTCGTGGAGTTCACGCTGCGCGAGGCGGAGCAGATCGGGGTGACCGGCCTGGGGGCGATCGCCGGTCACGGCCTGGCCCTGATCCCCTGCGGCGGCGGCCGCGCCGAGGCCGCGGCCCTGGCACTGGCCCCGCTGCTGCCCGAGCCGCTCGACCATGTGCTCCTGCAGGCCGACCTGACGGCCGTGGCCCCCGGCCCCCTCACCGGCGAGCTGAGGCGCTGGCTGGCGCTGGCGGCCGACGTGGAGTCCACCGGCGGCGCGACGGTCTACCGGTTCTGTGAGCGGTCCATCCGGCGGGCGCTGGACGCCGGGCAGGGCGCCGACGAGATGCTGGCGATGCTGGAGCGCCACTCGGCCACGCCCGTCCCGCAGCCGCTCGGCTATCTCGTCACGGACGTGGCCCGCCGTCACGGCCGCATGCGCGTCGGTACGGCCAGCGCCTACATCCGGTGCGACGACTCCTCCCTGCTGGACGAGGTGATGGCCGACCGGCGCGCCCTCCCGCTGCGGCTGCGCAGGCTCGCCCCCACCGTGATCGCCTCCAAGACGTCGAGGTCGACGCTCGTCGACTCGTTGCGCGCGATGGGATACGCCCCGGCGGCCGAGTCGCTGGACGGTGACGTGATCATCACGCAGCTCGACGTCCGCAGGACCGAGGGCCAGCCCTCCCCCCGCCAGCCCGTCACGTTCAACGGTCCCGAGGCCGACGTCGTCGCGGCGGCCATACGGGCGGTGCGCGCCGGTGACGCGGCCCACCAGGCCCGCCGGGCCCCCGTGGACGCCCCCGGAGGCCAGGTCCCCCGCTCTCCGGCGACCGCCACGATCAACGCGCTGCGCGAGGCCATCCGGCAGGGCTCCCAGGTGTGGATCGGCTACCTCGACTCCCAGGGCAACGCGACGAGCCGGATCCTCGAACCCGCACGGATGGAGGGGGGATACCTCACGGCCTACGATGAGACCCGCGCGGCGGTGCACCGCTTCGCCCTGCACCGCATCACCGGGATCGCCGACATCAACTGATCGTCAGGCGCGCGGTCGCGCACACCCGTGGCGCCGGTTGCCCAACGGCGCCGACTCGATCCCCATATCGCGATGTTCGTTGGTGTTCGGCATCCGACAGAAACGAGACGAATCACAGTGAGCAGCGGTCACCCCGAAGGCCCCAGCACGAACCCGGACGACTGGAAGAGTCCCTACAGCACGGGACCGGGCCAGAACCCCGGACACGGCGCACCGAACCACATCCACCAGAGCCCCACCATGGAGAGCGGCCTTTCAGGCTACGGCTCACAGGACCACGGCTCGCAGGGATATGGCTCACAGGGGTATGGCTCACAGGGGTACGGCCAGCCCGGCTACGGACAGGCCCCCGAACAGCAGGCCTACGGGCAGCAGGGCTACGGGCAGCAGGGCTACGAGCAGGCCTACGGGCAACCGGACTACGGCCAGGGATACGGCCAGGCGGGCTACGGGCAGGACTACGGGCAGCCGGGCTACGGGCAGTACTCCCCGCAGTACGGCTACGGCCCCACCCCCCACCAGAACAACGACGGCGTCAGGACCCACGCGATCGTCGCGCTGGTCATCAGCATCGTGTGCGCCATGACCTGCTACGTCAGCCTCGGCGGCCTCGCCGGGGCCATCATGTCCGGCGTCGCGCTCAGCAAGGTCGAGAGCGACCCCCGAGGGGCCAGGAACCTGCTCAAGTGGGTCTGGATCAGCATCGGCGTCAACGTCGCCCTGGTCGCCCTGGGCATCGGGGCCGTCGTCGTGGCGGGGGTGAACGGCGCCTTCGACTGAGCGCTCCGGCAAATGTGACGAACGGCGCCTTCCGCCACCGAGCGTTCCGGGACTGTCCGGCGGCCCATATCCGTTGGACATACGGAAGCGGGGTGACGAACGGACGAGTCTCCCACGCGAGTGCGACCATGGGCTCGCCGACCGCGCCTGCCGTACGGTGACGGGTGCGACCATGGACCGCTGACCGTATGACAAGGGAGAAGTCTGTGACTGACGGACCGCTGATCGTCCAATCGGACAAGACCCTGCTGCTCGAAGTCGACCACGAGCGAGCCGACGAGTGCCGCAAGGCGATCGCGCCGTTCGCCGAACTGGAACGTGCCCCCGAGCACGTGCACACCTACCGGGTGACCCCGCTGGCCCTGTGGAACGCGCGGGCGGCCGGGCACGACGCGGAGCAGGTGGTCGACGCGCTGATCGGCTACAGCCGCTATCCGGTGCCGCACGCGCTGCTGGTCGACGTGGCCGAGACCATGGCCCGTTACGGCAGGCTCAGGCTGGACAAGCACCCCGTCCACGGACTCGTCCTGACCAGCACCGACCGGGCCGTGCTGGAGGAGGTACTGCGCTCGAAGAAGATCCAGCCGCTGCTGGGCGAGCGGATCGAGACCGACGCCGTGGTGGTGCACCCGAGCGAGCGCGGCAACATCAAGCAGCATCTGCTCAAACTGGGCTGGCCCGCCGAGGACCTCGCCGGATACGTCGACGGTGAACATCACCCGATCACGCTGAACGAGGACGGCTGGCAGCTGCGCACCTACCAGCGGGAGGCCGCCGAGGCGTTCTGGCACGGCGGCTCGGGCGTGGTCGTGCTCCCCTGCGGCGCCGGAAAGACGATCGTGGGCGCGGCGGCGATGGCCCACGCCAAGGCGACGACGCTGATCCTGGTGACCAACACGGTCTCGGCGCACCAGTGGAAGCAGGAGCTGATCAAGCGGACCTCGCTGACCGAGGACGAGATCGGCGAGTACACCGGCACCAAGAAGGAGATCCGCCCGGTCACCATCGCCACCTACCAGGTGATGACGACCCGCAAGCAGGGCGTCTACCGTCATCTGGAGCTGTTCGACGCCCGCGACTGGGGCCTGGTCGTCTACGACGAGGTCCACCTGCTGCCCGCGCCGATCTTCCGGATGACCGCCGACCTGCAGGCCCGGCGGCGGGTCGGGCTGACCGCGACGCTCGTGCGCGAGGACGGCCGGGAGGGCGACGTGTTCTCCCTGATCGGCCCGAAGCGCTACGACGCGCCGTGGAAGGAGATGGAGAACCAGGGCTGGATCGCCCCCGCCGACTGTGTCGAGGTGCGGGTGACGCTGACCGACGAGGAGCGGCTCGCGTACGCGATGGCCGACTCCGAGGAGCGTTACCGCTTCTGCGCGACGACGCCGTCCAAGACCCGGGTGACCGAGGCGCTGGTCAGGCGGCACCTGGACGAGCAGGTGCTGGTCATCGGGCAGTACATCGACCAGCTCGACGAGCTCGGCGAGCACCTGAACGCGCCGGTGATCAAGGGGGAGACCAAGGTCAAGGAGCGGGAGCGGCTGTTCCAGGCGTTCCGCGACAAGGAGATCCAGGTGCTGGTCGTCTCCAAGGTGGCGAACTTCTCCATCGACCTGCCCGAGGCCTCGGTGGCCATCCAGGTCTCGGGCACCTTCGGGTCGCGCCAGGAGGAGGCCCAGCGACTCGGCCGGGTGCTACGCCCCAAGTCCGACGGCGGCGGGGCGCGATTCTACTCGGTGGTCAGCCGCGACACGGTCGACCAGGAGTTCGCCGCGCACCGGCAGCGCTTCCTGGCCGAGCAGGGATACGCCTATCAGATCATCGACGCGGACGACGTGCTCGCCGGCGATTAGCGTCACGTGGCGAACACGTCGTCGTCCGTTGTCAGGTCCACGAGATACCGCAGGCTTTCGACAAAGCATCCACCCCCTCGCTAGGCCTCGACGGCCACTGGCGACATACCCCCATGATCTGTGCGAGTCACTGGATTTGCCCGGCTTTTTAGCGATTTTGGCGCACAAACACGGACGGTGTTAGGGCGCTCACCAAGCGGTCGACCCGCCGCCGGAGAGCGCTCTCCCGGTGACGCTCACGTGATCGTCCGCGTGCGCTGAGTGAGCGTCGCGTGGGCGTCGTCCGCGCGTCGAGTGAGTGTTTCGCGGGCGCCGGGCGGCGGCCGTACCGGCCCGGCGCCCGGTTAATCGCTTTGAGCCGTGCGGAGACCGTCGGTAGGCTTGTCGATTCGCTGCCTGACGATCACCACCTCCGTTTGTCGAATGGGAGGCGCTTACGCGTGTCCGCACATCAACTGTCACCAGACATAACCCGTGATTCCCCCGGGAGTCCCAGCGCGGATCCCACCGATCCCGCCGAGATCCTCATCGCCGAGCGCGAGCACCTGGCCGTCTCCAGGGCCGCGCTGCGCGCGATGCGCGAGCACGCCCAGTCCCTCTCCTCGGACGCCGCCGGGGACTGGGTCTCCCAGCAGATCCTGCAGGCGCTGCTGGACCAGCGGGTGGCGGCGCTGGCCGACCACTCGGGCACTCCGCTGTTCTTCGGCCGCCTGGACCGCGCGGCGGACGACGACCTCCCCGGAACCGTCCACGTCGGACGCAGGCACGTCCACGACGACCGCAGCCGCCCCCTGGTGATCGACTGGCGGGCGCCAGTCTCCCGGGCGTTCTACCAGGCCAGCCCGTCCGACCCGATGGGCGTCACGCGCCGCCGCAGGTTCGGCTACCACGGCGGCGACCTGACCGCCTACGAGGACGAGCCGCTCGACCAGGGCGGCGCCCCCACGCACAGCAGGATCCTCACCGAGGAGATCGAACGTCCCCGCTCGGGCCCGATGCGCGACATCGTCGCGACCATCCAGCCCGACCAGGACGAGATCGTCCGCTCCGAGCTCGGCCGTACCGTGTGCGTGCAGGGGGCGCCCGGAACCGGCAAGACCGCCGTCGGCCTGCACCGGGCCGCCTACCTGCTCTTCACCCACCGGGAGAAGCTCGCCCGGTCGGGAGTGATGATCGTCGGCCCGAACCGGGCCTTCCTGTCCTACATCTCCTCGGTGCTCCCGGCGCTGGGCGAGGTCAAGGTCGACCAGACCACGGTCGGCGCGATCCTGGGCGACCACGCGGCGCCCGAGGATCCCGCGGTCAGCGCGATCAAGGGAGACGCGCGGATCGTACCGGTGCTCAGGCGCGCGCTGTGGATGCACGTCGTCAAGCCCACCGAGGGCGTGCTGTTCACCAAGGGGGTCAACCGCTACCGGGTGGCCGACCACGAGGTCCGCGAGATCGTCGCCTCGCTGCGCGGCACCACCCGCTACGGTCCCGGCCGCGCGACCCTCGCCCAGCGGCTGGCCCACATGGTGCTCGTGCGAATGGAGCAGCGCGGCGAGTCCCCCGACGACCGGGTGCAGGACGCCGTCGCCCGCTCCAAGCCGGTCAAACAGCTGGTGGACGCGGTATGGCCCAAGCTGACCCCGCAGCAGGTGCTCCACCGGCTCCTCAGCGACCCCGAGTTCCTCGCCGCCGCCGCCAAGGACGACCTGACCGCCTCGGAGCAGGCCCTGCTGCTGTGGGCCAAACCGGCCAAGTCGTTCCGCTCGGCGAAGTGGTCGGCCGCGGACGGCGCGTTGATGGACGAGCTGGGCGACCTGATCGAGCGGACCGCCCCGCTGGGGCATCTGGTCGTGGACGAGGCCCAGGACCTGTCGGCGATGCAGCTGCGGGCGCTGGGGCGGCGCTGCCGTACGGGGTCGGCCACCGTCCTGGGCGACCTCGCGCAGGGCACGACCCCCTGGTCCGCGCGCTCCTGGGAGGAGGTGCTCACGCACCTGGGCTTCGAGGAGGGCGCGGTCACCGAGCTCACCCTCGGCTTCCGCGTCCCCCGGGAGGTCCTCGACTACGCCGCCCGCCTGCTGCCCTCCGTCGCCCCCGGCCTGGCCCCGCCCCGATCGCTGCGGCCCGGCGCAGGCTCCCTGTCGGTACGGCGCACGCCCGGCCACGCCGCGTCCCTGACGGAGGCGGTGCGGGAGGCGGCGTGGGAGGTGCTGTCCCGTGAGGGGTCGATCGGGGTCATCGTCCCGGACGCCTCGGTCGCCGCGGTCTCCGCGGCCTTGGCCGCCCTGGACCACCGGGTACTGAGCCAGGACTCGGCCGAGGAGCACCGCCTGCTGATCGTCCCGGCGACCCTGGCGAAGGGTCTGGAGTACGACCACGTCATCGTGGTCGAGCCCGCCGACATCGTCAGCGCCGAGCCGCGCGGCCTGGCCCGCCTCTACGTGGTCCTGACCAGGGCGGTCACCTCCCTGACCGTCCTGCACACCGCCGACCTGCCCGTCGAGCTACGCTGAGGCGCGTTTCCTGGATCAGCCGGTTGTCCTGGCGCTTGTAGTGCTTGGGGTGTTTACGGCGGTTTTTATGGTGATTCAGTAGGTCACCGGTGTGATGTTTAGCGGTTCTGTGGGTTTTGTGGGTTCTGTGGGTTCGCGCTGCGGTGGGTGGGTGGTCCGGCCGGCCGTTGTTGGTTTCGGTCTGGTGGGGTCAGGCCTGCGGCCTGGCGGGCGCGGTGGCGCGTGTCCTTTTATACGCCGGCCGGACCACCCACCCACCTCCGCGCACGACTTGCTCCGCCGTACGGCGCGCAGGCCGTAGTTGGTCCCTCTCCGGCCGCCCATCGGACTCGGGGCGGCTGAAGCAACCCGTGCGGGGCCGCTTCAGAGCCCGTCACCGTAGCTGAAGCCTCACTTTCGAAAGGAGCGCATGGCTGAGGTGGGAGGCTGCGCACACTGAGGAAGCCTCACCCACCCGTGGGGCGGCCGCTTCGGTGAGGCGCCTGATGCCCACCCCTCATCCTTGTCCAGAGCGCCCCACTTCATCCTGAGCCGTTCGCTCGCTGCCAACCTCCTCCAGCCCCGATGGCTTCCTTCTTCCCTCGGCCAACTGGATATGGCGAGGATGTGTCCATGAGCCGGGCAGAGAAGAGATAAGCCCTCTCGACCCCGAAGTGCGACTTGGGTGACCATGGGCGGTAACGGTTGCCCGTGCCCGCCCGCTCCGGGGCCGTTGGAGGGGTACGCGGCCGGGTTCGATGACCTGCTTTCGGCGCTGGGCGGCGGCGCGGGTTTCGCGAGTATCCGACCGGGCTGCTGGCCCCACGCGAGCGTAACAAGACGCTCACCTGCCTGTCCGGGGCCGAGCCGGTGGCCGGGGCACAGCATGCCGCGGTGCGGCGGCTCCAGTTCCTACTGTCGGAGTCGGTGTGGATCCCGAGCTGGTCAACGCGCGGCGCCCGGAGATGCTGCGGAGGACGATCCGGCGACCGCACCGCACGGCTGGGGCATGCTGGTGATCGATGACAGCGGCGATCGTAAGGGCGGCACCGCGACCGCCTGTATCGGGCATCGATGAAGTGGGGCGCTCTGGACAAGGATGAGGGGTGGGCATCAGGCGCCTCACCGAAGCGGCCGCCCCACGGGTGGGTGAGGCTTCCTCAGTGTGCGCAGCCTCCCACCTCAGCCATGCGCTCCTTTCGAAAGTGAGGCTTCAGCTACGGTGACGGGCTCTGAAGCGGCCCCGCACGGGTTGCTTCAGCCGCCCCGAGTCCGATGGGCGGCCGGAGAGGGACCAACTACGGCCTGCGCGCCGTACGGCGGAGCAAGTCGTGCGCGGAGGTGGGTGGGTGGTCCGGCCGGCGTATAAAAGGACACACGCCACCGCGCCCGCCAGGCCGCAGGCCTGACCCCACCAGACCGAAACCAACAACGGCCGGCCGGACCACCCACCCACCGCAGCGCGAACCCACAAAACCCACAAAACCCCAGCACGAACCCACCCCAGCACGAACCCACCGAACCCCAGCACGAACCCGCCCCAGCACGAACCCACAGAACCCAACCCACCCGCCGCCAGGGAATCGCGACCCCCCTCCTCCGAGCCGCCGAGGAGCGTTTCAGGAGGTTCGACGCGTTCCGGGCCGACGCGATGGTGCTGCACGGCAACGCCCTGGTACACCACGCCTGGAACGCAGCCGACTATGCCCCGCAACCCAAATGCTCCAGACAGGCGAAGCTTCTGCCGTCTTCCCGGCAAAGATGAGGCTTCTCGGGGAAAACGAGCCGTCCCGATCTCACCGATGTTCGAAACCGTCGTGAAACGAACGGTAATTGGCTCCACACCTATCCGCCACGGAACATCAATCCCACTTTCGGAACACCGGGCCCGGAACAACGGCCGGAAAGAATCCGGTCCCCCGGAAAACCAAAGAGGCGACCCCGGTACCCCGGGGTCGCCTCTTTGGGAAAGCGCCTGGACTTAGAAGTCCATGTCGCCGCCGCCGGGCATGGCGGGAGCGGCACCGGCCTTCTCGGGCTTCTCGGCGATGACAGCCTCAGTGGTGAGGAACAGCGCCGCGATGGAGGCGGCGTTCTGCAGCGCCGAGCGGGTCACCTTGGCCGGGTCGATGATGCCCGACTCGAACAGGTTGACGTACTCGCCGGTGGCGGCGTTCAGGCCCTCACCCGGGGTGAGGTTGCGCACCTTCTCCACCACGACGCCGCCCTCGAGGCCGGCGTTGACGGCGATCTGCTTCAGCGGCTCCTCCAGAGCCTTCTTCACGATCGCGGCACCGGTGGCCTCGTCGTTCGACAGCTCGAGCTTGTCGAACGCCTTGGCGCCGGCCTGCAGCAGCGCGACACCACCGCCGGGGACGATGCCCTCCTCGACGGCCGCCTTGGCGTTGCGGACGGCGTCCTCGATGCGGTGCTTGCGCTCCTTGAGCTCGACCTCGGTCGCGGCGCCGGCCTTGATGACGGCCACGCCACCGGCCAGCTTGGCCAGGCGCTCCTGCAGCTTCTCGCGGTCGTAGTCGGAGTCGGTGTTCTCGATCTCGGCGCGGATCTGGTTGACCCGGCCCGCGATCTGCTCGGCGTCACCGGCGCCGTCGACGATGGTGGTCTCGTCCTTGGTGACGATGACCTGGCGGGCCCGGCCGAGCTGGTCCAGCGTGGTGGACTCCAGCTTCAGGCCCAGGTCCTCGCTGATGACCTGGGCACCGGTCAGGATGCCGATGTCGCCCAGCATGGCCTTGCGGCGGTCGCCGAAGCCCGGAGCCTTGACGGCGACCGAGCGGAACAGGCCACGGATCTTGTTGACGACCAGGGTGGCCAGGGCCTCGCCCTCGATGTCCTCGGCGATGATCAGCAGCGGCTTGCCGGCCTGCACGACCTTGTCGAGGACCGGGAGCAGGTCCTTGTTGGCGGAGATCTTGGAGTTGACGACGAGGATGTACGGGTCGTCGAGGACGGCCTCCATACGCTCCGGGTCGGTGACGAAGTAGGGCGAGATGTAGCCCTTGTCGAAGCGCATGCCCTCGGTGAGCTCAAGCTCCAGGCCGAAGGTGTTGCTCTCCTCGACGGTGATGACGCCTTCCTTGCCGACCTTGTCCATCGCCTCGGCGATCATCTCGCCGATCTGCGGGTCGCCCGCGGAGATGGAGGCGGTGGAGGCGATCTGCGCCTTCGTCTCCACGTCCTTGGCCAGCTTGGACAGCTCCTCGGAGACGCGCTCGACGGCGGCCTCGATGCCCTTCTTCAGGGACATCGGGTTGGCGCCGGCGGCGACGTTGCGGAGACCCTCACGCACCAGAGCCTGGGCGAGCACGGTGGCGGTGGTGGTGCCGTCACCCGCGACGTCGTCGGTCTTCTTGGCGACCTCCTTGACGAGCTCGGCCCCGATCTTCTCCCACGGGTCCTCGAGCTCGATCTCCTTGGCGATGGAGACACCGTCGTTGGTGATCGTGGGGGCGCCCCACTTCTTCTCCAGAACGACGTTACGGCCCTTGGGGCCGAGGGTCACCTTGACGGCGTCCGCGAGCTGGTTCATACCACGCTCGAGACCGCGCCGGGCGTCCTCGTCAAACGCGATCATCTTGGCTGCCATACGGCTAGACCTCCCAAACACAGGGTGGCTTGCACCAGATCGAGCCGACGCCCGCGACGGCATGTGGGTCCGCGACTCCGTTCGGCGGACCCCATCGTCTCGATCCAGGTTTGGCACTCACCGGCAGGGAGTGCTAAGCAACTGTTTAGCACTCTCCCCTGTCGAGTGCAAGCCAGGGTCCGTTTGACCTGGTCACAGCTTAGGCGAAGGCCCGGCCCGCCGATCGAAACGACGAGCCGGGCCTACGAGCCGGAGGGGATCCTCGCGGACTGCGCTGCCACGTGACCCTCCGGCAGTTCCCGACGAGCTGACGGAGAGGCCGGGTCAGACTGCTCGAACGGATTCCGCCTGAGGTCCCTTCTGTCCCTGCGTGATCTCGAACTCGACCCGCTGGCCCTGTTCGAGCGCACGATAGCCATCCATCATGATCGCGGAGTAATGGACGAAAACATCCTTACCACCGTCTACCGCGATGAAGCCGTAGCCCTTGTCCGCGTTGAACCATTTGACGGTGCCTTGCGCCACTTCCGACTCCTCTTACTGGACTTGAGGACGCCGCCCATTCCTTCGCGAGGTCCTCAATCTCCGAGGCGGAGACATCGCCTACGTCGATCGTCCTCGACCATACCTGTGGGAGACCGTAGGGCAACAGAGTCAACCAGCAAACTACCGCTTTACGGACGCATTCAACACGCAGACATAGTTTTGCTATCACGATTAGTTAGTTAAATATTACATTATATCTCGATGCCACAAATATGAGCTTGCATCACAAAACACGACACCCGCACACGGCCAGGCCGGTGCGGGTGCGGAAATGTGTCCTATGAGTGCCGTTTCGGTGCAGTGAGCGCCTCGGGCCGTCGCCGGCGATCACCCCTCGGTGACCACCGGGAGATCGGGGCTCAGCCTCCGGCGACCGCGGGGATGATGGAGATCTGGACACCTGCCGGCGTGGCGGTGTCGAGGTTGTCGGCGAAACGGACGTCCTCATCACCGACGTAGACGTTCACGAAACGACGGATCTTGCCCGTTTCATCGAGGATACGGGCACCGATCCCCGGGAAGTCGGCGTCGAGCTTCTGGAGAACGTCCCGCAGGGTCTCGCCCTCGCCGTTCACCTCGGCCTCGCCACCGGTGTACGTACGGAGAATCGTCGGAATCCGCACAGAAACACTCATAATTCAGTACCTTTCAGGAGTTCAGGCGACGACCGCGCGGAACGCGTCGAGAGAAGGCCGGATGACGGCGGTGGGACGCGCCTGGCCCGCCACCGCGTCAAGGGTCTTCAGGCCGTCGCCGGTGTTGAGCACCACCGTTTCGCCGTCGGGGTCGATCCGCCCCGACTCCACCAGCTTGCGCAGCACGCCGACGGTGACACCGCCCGCGGTCTCGGCGAAGATGCCCTCCGTCCTGGCCAGCAGGTGGATCGCCTCGACGATCTCGGGGTCGGTGACGTCCTCGACCGCGCCGCCGGTACGCCGGGCGATGTCGAGCACGTAGGGGCCGTCCGCGGGGTTGCCGATGGCCAGCGACTTGGCGATCGTGTCGGGCTTGACCGGCCGGATCACGTCGTGACCCGCCTTGTAGGCGGCGGAGACCGGGGAGCATCCCTCCGCCTGCGCGGCGAAGATCTTGTACGGCCTGTCCTCGACGAGACCGAGCGCGATCAGCTCCTTGAACGCCTTGTCGATCTTCGTCAGCTGGGAGCCGGACGCGACCGGGATGACGATCTGGTCGGGGATCCGCCAGCCGAGCTGCTCGGCGATCTCGTAGGCCAGGGTCTTGGAGCCCTCGGCGTAGTAGGGCCTGAGGTTGACGTTGACGAAGCCCCACTTGTCGCCCAGCTCGTCGCCGATGAGCTCGGAGCAGAAGCGGTTCACGTCGTCGTAGGTGCCCTCGATGCCGACGAGCTTGCCACCGTAGACCGAGGCCATGACGATCTTGGCCTGCTCCAGGTCGGAGGGGATGAACACGCAGGCGTCGAGACCCGCCCGCGCGGCGGCCGCGGTCACCGCGCCCGCCAGGTTGCCGGTCGAGGAGCAGGAGAGGGTGTGGAAGCCGAAGTTCCTGGCCGCCTCGACCGCGATGGCGACCACGCGGTCCTTGAAGGAGTGGGTGGGGTTGCCGGAGTCGTCCTTGACGTGCAGCGAGCGCAGGCCCAGCTCACGCGCGAGGTTGTCGGCCTTGACGAGCTTGGTCCAGCCGGGCGCCATGTTGGGCTTGGCGGCCACGTCGGCCGGGACCGGCAGCAGGGAACGGTAGCGCCAGATGCTGGTCGGCCCCTCGGAGATCTGCTCGCGGGTCACGCGCCCGAAGTCGTAGGCGATCTCAAGGGGCCCGAAACACTCGATACAGGCGAAGCTCGGACCGAGCTCGTAGCGGGCACCGCACTCCCGACAGGACAGCGCGACGGCGGGACCGAAGTCGAGCGAGGTGGTGGATTCAGTGTTCGCGAGCGCCATGAAGCGAGGCCTTTCCCTCATCTTCGTCTGCGACCACCCTGGCCACAGACCGGAATTGGCACCTGTCCCGGTCGACCTCGCCCGATCGCGAGTCATGAACCGGGAGGGTTGCCGGGGCTTCGCAGGGCCGGTCCCTCCACCCCTCTGGATGAGCAATGTTCAGTTGTAAACCTGACACGCAGGTCTCAAGCACTCTACCCCGACCTACCGCGATCCTGACCAGTCGTCTCGCCAGATAAGACAAAGTGTGTCATTTTTCGGACAAGCTTGCCGTCGCAGGTCGGCGCGGAGCGCCGGAACAGGCCCGCGTCCCCGTCGGTCACTGCGGCCGGTCTTGACCGGCCGCCACGACGAGGTCAGAAACCGTAGGCGTCGCCCAGCGCCCCCTGCACATACTTGCGTGCCTGGTGGATGCGGGACTTGGCCGTACCCAGCGGGATGCCGAGCTGCTCGGCCACCTCGTTGTAGTCGAGCTGGCAGATGTCGCGCAGCACCAGCGCCTGGGCCAGATCGGGCTTGTCCGCCTCCAGCGCCTCCATCGCGTCGAGCAGGTCGAGCCGGGAACCGGCGATCACGCTCACCCGGGCGACGTCGGGCTTGTTGAGCAGCGGCAGTTCCTCCGAGCTCTGCTCCGCCGAGCGCCGCTTCAGCGAACGGTAGGTGGTGCGGGCGCAGTTGGCGGTCACGATGTGCAGCCATGTGCTGAACCGCGCCCGTCCCTCGAAGCGGCCGATGTTGCGGGCCACCGCCAGCAGGGTGTCCTGGGAGGCCTCCTCGGCGTCCTGCCGGTAGGGCAGGATCCGCCCGCAGTGCCGCAGCACCTCGGGCTCGATCCGCCGCAGCAGCTCGCCCAGCGCGCGGTGGTCGCCTCCTGCGGCTGCGCGCGCCAGTTCCTCGGTCGTCTCGTCCAGCGCCATCACGAGCCCCCATCAGCGGTCACAGTCGCTCGACATCCTACGGTCGCCGGTTATGTTTGGTTAACCTTCGGGACAAGCCAGTCCTAGGCGAGGGGATCAAAATGAGCGCGACTTTGGTGGCCTCGAACCGCGGCCCCGTCTCCTTCACCCTGTCCGAGGACGGCTCGCTGACCATGCGCAGGGGCGGCGGCGGACTGGTCTCCGGACTGTCCGGGGTGGCCAAGGACCTCGACTTCCTGTGGGTCTGCGCCGCGCTGTCCGACGGGGACCGCAGCGCCGTACGGCTGGCCCCCGGCGGCCGCCTGGACCGGACGGGCTACGACACCGGCGCGCTGCGGATGCTCGACATCCCCGCGGCCACCTTCCACCGCGCCTACAACGCGGTCGCCAACTCCACGCTCTGGTTCGTCCACCATCTCCTCTACGACACCCCCAACCGGCCGCAGTTCGACGCCAGGTTCCGCCGGGAGTGGGAGTCGTACCAGACCTACAACGAGGCGTTCGCGATGGCGCTGGCCGAGGAGGCCTCACACGGCGCCAGGGTGATGGTGCAGGACTACCACCTGGGCCTGGTCCCCGCCATGCTCAGGGTCGAGCGGCCCGACCTGCGGATCGCCCACTTCTCCCACACCCCCTGGGCGCCGCCGGAATACTTCAGCCTGCTGCCCGACGAGGTCGCGGCCGAGCTCCTCGAGGGCGTCCTGGGCTCCGACCACGCGGGCTTCCTCACCGCCCGCTGGGCCGGGGCGTTCATGGACTGCTGCGAGACCGTGCTCGGCGCGCAGGCCGACCGCGTGGGCCGTACGGTGACCCACGGCGGCAGGATCACCCGGATCGGCGTGCACGGCCTCGGCGTGGACGGTGAGGCGCTGTGGGCGCGGGCGTCGGAGCCCGACGTGGAGTCCCACATGGCCGCCCTGCGGGAGATGGTCGGCGACCGCAAGCTGATCGTGCGGATCGACCGGACCGAGCTGTCCAAGAACATCGTCAGGGGCCTGATCGCCTACCGGGAGTTCCTCGCGGCCCACCCCGAGTGGCACGGCAGGGTCGTGCACCTCGCCTTCGCCTACCCCTCCCGGCACGACCTGCCCGAGTACCGGGAGTACACCGCGGCGGTGCAGCGCTGCGCCCTGGAGATCGAGGACGAGTACGCCACCGAGGACTGGGACCCGCTGATCCTCAACGTCCAGGACGACTACCCCCGGTCGCTGGCCGCCTACCGGCTGGCCGACGTGATGCTGGTCAATCCGATCCGCGACGGGATGAACCTGGTGGCCAAGGAGGGCCCTGTCCTGTCGCCGAACAGCGCGCTGATCCTGTCCCGCGAGGCGGGCGCCGCCGCCGAGCTGGGCGAGCACGCGCTGCTGGTCAACCCCTACGACGTCTCGGCCACGGCCCGCGCCATCCACGAGGGCCTCGTCATGCCCGAGGACGAGCGCGCCCGCAGGGGGAGCGAACTGGCCGGGGCGGCGACCGCGCTGCCCCCGCAGCGCTGGTTCTCCGACCAGCTCGCCGCGCTCAGCTGAGGCCTTGACCTGCCGTGAGATAGTTTTGGTGGAATTTTCGTCTGATCCACCAGAACTGCACGGCGGGAGAGGCATTGACCACGATCGTCCCCGTCCGACTCGTTCGTGATCACGCGACCTGGCTTCTCTACCTGCAGCTCGGCGTCTTCACCACCTACCTGTACGGCCTCAGCGCCGCCCTCCCGCTGCTCCGCATCGAGCAGGGCGTCTCCCAGACGGTCGCCGGCCTGCACGGCACCATGATGGCGGTCGGCGGCGTCCTGACCGGCCTGATGCTGCCCTGGCTGACCCGGAGGGTGGGGCGCCGCGCCGCCACCTGGACGGGTCTGGCGGGAATGAACGTCGGAGTGCTGCTGGTGGTCCTCGGCGACGCGCTGCCGGTCACCCTCCTCGGGTACGGCATCGCCAGCGGGATGGGCTCCGTCAGCCTCTACACGGGCATGTCGGTGCTCAGCGACCACCACGGCCCGGCGGGTCCCGCGGCGATCAGCGAGGCCAACGCGGTCGGGGGGACCATCGGCCTGGGCGCGCCGTTCGTCGTCAGCCTCGCGGCGCAGAGCGCGCTCGGCTGGCGGGCGGCGCTGCTGGTGACCCCGGTGCTGACCGTACTGCTGGCGCTGCTCCTGGGCCGCACGTGGGTCCCCGAGCGCGGGACCACCGCACCCGGCCTCGACCGGCACGGCACCGACCGGCGCGACGACCGACCTGACGTCGACCGGCAGGGCGACGCCGCGTCCGACCGCGCAGGCAACGGCGCGGGCGACGGTGTGGGCGACGGTGTGGGCGACCGCGAGGGCGACCGCGAGGGCGACGGTGCGAACGGCAGCGCGGGCGGTCGTATGGACGGTCATACGGACGGCCGTGCGGGCGGCGGGGTAGGCGACGGGGCCGCTGCCGGGACCGGGACCGGGCTCGGCCGGCGGTTCTACCTGGCGGGGGCGGTGCTGTTCTGCTGCGTCGCCCTGGAGTTCTCCTTCAACCTCTGGGCGGCGAAGCTGGTGACCGACCGGACGGGGCTGTCCGCCGCGGTCGCGGCGACCGCGCTGACCGCCTTCACCGCGGGACTGGCCGTCGGGCGCTTCGGAGGCGCCAGGCTGGCCCTGCGGATCCCGCCCTCCCCCCTGCTCGTCGGCGCGCTCGGGCTCACCGCGGCCGGGTGGCTGCTCTTCTGGACGAGCACGACCCCCGTCCTGTCCTACGCGGGGCTGGTCCTGTCGGGAGTGGGCGTCTCGCTGCACTTCCCGCTGGCGCTCTCGCGTGTGCTGACGTCCGCGAGCGTCCGTCCCGAGCGGGCCACGGCCGCCTCCTCGCTCTTCTCCAGCACGGCGGTGGGCGCCGGGCCGTTCGCGCTGGGCGCGCTGGCCGACCTGTTCGGCACCTGGCAGGCCTTCCTCATGGCCCCCGTCCTGATCGGGCTGGCCGTCTGCGGGATCCTCATCAGCCCCAGGTAGCCGACCGGAGCACGTCCACCAGCCACGCGTTGTCCCACACGTCCACGATGAGGATCTTCGACGTGGGCAGGAACCACTCGCGCTGGTAGAAGGTCGCGGTCTGCTTGCCGTTGCCGGTCTTGACGCACCGGCCGAGCCACCCCCGGAACTCGGCCTTGTGCCCGCGGCCGACCTGGCGCAGGCCACTGGCGTAGGCCTTGCCGAGGACCTGGCCGTACTTGCCGTTGAACGGGCAGGGCTCCACGTCGCTGGCGGGGTAGAAGGGCTGATCCGGCGTGTAGGCCGAGAAGCCCTCGTGCCCGTACTTGATCACCTTCGGACCGAAGATCCAGAAGGCCTCGCACTTCGGGGTGAAGTATCCCGCCGACGGCTTGGAGCACGCCCCCGTTATCACCTTGACCCGATCGGTGTCGCGGTAGACCTCCCAGCTGGAGGGGATCCTGAGGTGCATCCCGCGAAAGGACAGGGTCTGCGTGGCCGAGGCGGAGGTGGACGAGGCCGGGGCGGCGGCGGTGGAGGCGGAGGCGGTCAGGGGAGCGACGATCATGGCGGCGCCGGCCAGCGCGGCGAGGGCGAGGGAGCTCTTTCTCATGCGGGGGAAGCTATCGACCCCCACTTGCCGATGACTTAACTCTCAATGGCATCGGCGCCCTCGACGGCGTCGGCGATCGAGGCGAGCAGTTCCATCACCCCGTCGGGGCCGTCGACGACGATGTCGGCCTCCACGGTGATCTCGGAGGAGCCGCTGAACACCGTGACGCCGGGCAGCCCGGACGCCCGCACCGCCGCGAAGGCCGCCAGGTCTCCCAGGTCGTCGCCGGCGAACAGCACCGAGCGCGCGGCGCGCTCGGCGAGGAAGGCGCTCAGCGCGACCCCCTTGTCCATGCCGGGCGGCCGCAGCTCCAGCACGAACTTGCCCGGCTCGACCGTGAGCCCCGCCTCCGCCGCCAGCGTGGCGACCGGGCCGCGGAGCGCGTCGAGCTCGGCCTGCGGGTTCGCCGTCTGCCGCGTGTGCACGGCGACCGCCCGCTCCTTGTCCTCGAACCTGGCGCCCTCGATCGCCGAGATCAGCGGGGGCAGCTCGGCCCTGACCCTGGCCAGGCCCGGGTGCGGGGGCGGCGCGGTGAGCCTGCCCGCCTCCCAGCGTTCGAGGCCGTAGTGGCCGAGCACGACCAGCCCGGGGACCCCGGCCAGCGAGCCGTACTCGACGGCCGTCGCGGCCGGGCGGCCCGTCACGACCACGACGGCGCGCACCAGCTCGCCGAGCCTGGCCAGCACCGCCGGGCCGTCAGGGTGGATCCTGGCCGCGTCGGGGTCGGGCACGATCGGGGAGAGCGTGCCGTCGAAGTCGAGGCCGATCACCGCTCCCGCGGGGTCGGCCAGAATGGCGCGCAGTCCTTCGAGGGTGTCCATGGCGATGCTCTCTCCCGGTCCGTCGTCGGCGTGGCGGTCTGTCCGGATCGCGCGGCGCGTTCCGGTGCCGGGACCGGCCGCGCGCATCACCGGCCGCCCCCGCGTGGTGCCCCGTACCCCGGAGATCAGGGACGCAAGCCCATCCTTCTGGCGGCACGGTCGCGCCTGCGCGCCTCGCGGAGCCTGCGCAGGCGCTTGACCAGCATCGGGTCGTGGGCGAGCGCCTCGGGCCTGTCGACGAGCTCGGCGAGCAGCTGGTAGTAGCGGGTGGCCGAAATGTCGAAGGTCTCGCGGATCGCCTGTTCCTTGGCGCCGGGATAGCGCCACCACTGGCGCTCGAAGGCCAGCAGCTCCCGCTCCCTGTCCGTGAGGGGCCGGGGAGCCGGCTCGGGAGCGGCGCCGTCACCGGGGATCGGTGCGCTGTCCATTGCCGTCCTCCTCGGTCGAGCACGTGGCGGCCAGGCCACGTCCACGGGCCCGATTGCCAGGATAGTCGGGAATTTCGTGCTGTTCATGACCGATGTCGAGACGTACAGTCACCAGATGTGACCTCAGTCATCACCCTTCTCACCGATTACGGCCTGGCGGACGGCTACGTCGCCGCCTGCCACGGCGTGATCGCCGGAATCGCACCGGAGTCCCGGATCATCGACGTGTGCCACCTGGTCCCCTCGGGGGACGTACGGCGCGCCGCCGCGATCCTCGCGCAGACGGTTCCCCACCTCCCGCCCGGCGTCCACATCGCTGCGGTGAACCCCGTGGGCGGCTCGCGCAGGGCGGTCGCGATCGAGGCGGGCGAGCACGTGTTCCTCGGCCCGGACAACGGAGTGCTGTCGTGGGCGGTCCAGGCCGTCGGCGGCGCGCGGGCGGCCCGCGAGCTCACCAACGAGGAGCTCTTCAGGAGACCCGTCTCGCCGACCTTCCACGGCCGCGACGTCTTCGCCCCCGTGGCGGCGCGTCTGGCGACCGGGCAGGAGATGGCCGGCCTGGGACCGGAGTACCCGCTGGACCGGCTGGTCTCCCTGCGCGCGCCGACCTCGCTGGTGCGCGAGGGCGCGGCCGAGGGCGAGGTGCTGTCGATCGACGCCCACGGCAACACCCAGCTGTCGATCAGCGCCGACGACCTGGCGGTCCTGGGGGTGCGGCCCGGGGAGACCCTGGTGGTCTGGCTGGGCAGGAGGCATGTCTCGGTGCCGTTCCGCGAGACGTTCGCCGCGGTGCCGCCCGGCGAGCTGGTCGCGTTCACCGACTCGGCGGGCCTGGTCGCGCTGGCGGTCAACTCCGGCGACGCCTCCCAGCGGCTCGCGCTGCCGCCGGGGGCGCACGTGCGGCTGTCCCCTGTCTCCTGAGGCCGGCGGGGCACGGGGGTGTTCCCGCCGCTCCCCTGGGACCCGGCGGGGCGGAGGTGTCCCGCGGTCCCCTGAGACTCGATGGGGCGTGCGGGGCGTTTCCGGGGCGAACCTCCGAAACCTAAGCGGATTTGCCGCGGACGGGGTTCGCCCACCGGGGTTCCGTCGTCATCGCCGTCGCTTGACGCAGTCGGGGCCCGGCGATGCTGGACCGCCGCTCCGACGCCCGGAATACTTCTGGCGACAGTACGTAATCGCCCGGAAGCGGAGAGCTTCGCCGAAGCGCGTCCACTCCGGGGTGTTCAGGGGAACCACCATGATCCGTCACATTCTCGTCGCCTCCGCCGTCGTCGGCCTCGCCGTGACGGGTTCGGCCACCGTCGCCTCCGCCGACACGCCCGACGGCACCTGGCCGCCCGTCGAATTCGTCCGCAACGCGCTCGGCGTCCGCGACACGGGCCCGGGCCTGCTCCCCGCCGTCATCGGCGACAAGTACCCGAGCGACTCGGTGACCACGGAGACGTCCTTCGAGAGCCTCGGCGACTGAGTCCACCGGCATCCCGGCCCGGCCCCTCGCGAACGTGCGGGGGGCCTCGCCGTGTCACGCCGTGTCACGCCGTGGGCTCGGCGAAGTGGCAGGCGCTGGCGTGCGCGAGGCCGGGCCGTACCCGCAGCGGCGGTTCCTGCTCGGCGCAGACGTCCCGCGCCTTCCAGCACCGCGTGCGGAACCCGCAGCCGGAGGGCGGGGCGGCCGGTGACGGCGGGTCGCCCCGCAGGACGATCCGCCGGCGCCGCTCGCGCCCGTCCGGGTCGGGCACCGGCACCGCCGACAGCAGCGCCTGGGTATAGGGATGGGCCGGCCGCTCGTAGATCTCGGCGTCCTCGCCCAGCTCGACCACCTTGCCCAGATACATCACCCCCACCCTGTCGGAGATGTGACGCACCACGGACAGGTCGTGGGCGATGAAGACGTAGGCGAGGCCGAACTCGCCCTGCAGCCGCTTCAGCAGGTTGACGACCTGGGCCTGGATCGACACGTCGAGCGCGGAGACCGGCTCGTCGCAGATGATGATCTCCGGCCTGAGCGCCAGGCCGCGGGCGATGCCGATGCGCTGACGCTGGCCGCCGGAGAACTGGTGCGGGTAGCGGTCGACGTGGTCGGGGTTGAGGCCGACGACCTCCAGCAGTTCCCGGACCACGCGGCGGCGGTCGCCCCTGGGCACGACCTCCGGGTGGATCTCGTACGGCTCGCCGACGATGTCGCCCACGGTCATCCGGGGGTTCAGCGAGGTGTACGGGTCCTGCATGACCATCTGGATGTCGCGGCGGATCCGCTTGAGCTCGGCGCCCCTGGTCTGGGCGATCTCCCTGCCCTTGATCCTCACCGAGCCCGAGGTCGGCCGCTCCAGCGCCATCAGGAGCTTGGCCAGCGTGGACTTGCCGCAGCCCGACTCGCCGACGATGCCGAGCGTCTCGCCGCGCCTGAGGTCGAAGGAGACCCCGTCCACGGCCCTGATCGCGCCGATCCGCTTCCTGATGACGGCGCCCTGGCTCAGCGGGAAGTGCTTGACCAGGTCCCTGACCTCGAGGATCGGCTCACCCGTGGCTGCCATCGAGGACCTCCCTCCAGTAGTGGCAGGCACTGCCGCGCGTCGGCCCGATCCGGTAGAGCGGCGGCACGTCGGTGAGGCAGTTGTCCTGCCGGAAGGAACAGCGGGGGGTGAAGGCGCAGCCCGGGGGCAGGGCCAGCGGATCCGGCGGCATGCCCTCGATGGCGGGCAGTTCCCGGCCCTTGCGGTCGATCCTGGGCACGGACTCCAGCAGGCCCTTGGAGTACGGGTGGGCCGGGGTCCGGTAGATATCGTGCACGGGGGCGTTCTCCACGACGCGGCCGCCGTACATGACGACGATCTTGTCGGCCACATCGGCCACCACGCCGAGGTCGTGGGTGATCAGGATCAGCCCCATGCCGCTCTCGCGCCGCAGCTCCGCCAGCAGCTCCATGATCTGGGCCTGGACCGTCACGTCGAGCGCGGTGGTCGGCTCGTCGGCGATCAGCACCTCGGGGCCGAGCGCGATCGCCATCGCGATCATGATGCGCTGGCGCATGCCCCCGGAGAACTGGTGGGGGTAGTCGTGCGCCCGCTGTCTGGCGCCGGGGATGCGGACCCGGTCCATCAGCTCGATCGCCTTGCGCCGGGCGTCGCGCCTGGAGTCCCCCAGGTGCACCTGGAACATCTCCCCGATCTGCGAGCCCACGGTGAACACCGGGTTCAGCGCGGAGAGCGCGTCCTGGAAGACCATCGCGATCCGCCGCCCCCGGACCCGGGAGCGGGCGTCCTCGCGCAGGGCCAGCAGGTTCGTGCCCCGCAGACGGATCTCACCCCCGCGGACGCGTGCGGACGGCGTGTCGAGGATGCCCATGATCGCCTGCGCGGTCACCGACTTGCCCGAGCCCGACTCCCCGAGCACGGCGAGCGTCTCGCCGGGTTCCAGCGAGTAGCTGACCCCGTTGACCGCCTTGACGACCCCCCTCCTGGTGGCGAACTCCACGTGCAGGTCGTCGATGACCAGCAGCGGCTCGCGGGCCCCGGCAGGTCCGTCGGGCCGGCCCCGCGTCGAGGACATCTTCACGGTTCTCCCCTACCGCAGCTTCGGGTCGAGGGCGTCGCGTACGGCGTCGCCCAGCATGATGAAGGCCAGCACCGTCAGGCTCAGGAACAGCGCCGGGAAGAGCAACGGCTCCGGGGCCTCCAGGAAGCGCCGCCGGGCGTCGGAGATCATGAGTCCCCACGAGATGTCGGGCGAGCTCAGCCCGACGCCGAGGAACGACAGCCCGGCCTCGGCCGCGACGAACGTGCCGAGGTTGATCGTGGCGACCACGATCACGGGTGCGACCGCGTTGGGCAGGATGTGCCGGAACATGATCCGGCCGGCCGAGGCGCCCAGCGCCCTGGCCGCGATCACGTAGTCCTGCCCCTTGGCGGTGATGACCGCGGCCCTCGTGATGCGGAAGGTCATCGGCCACGCCAGTACGGCCAGCGCCAGCACGACGGTCCAGACGTTGCCCGTGCGGAAGACCGACAGGATGAGCAGGGCGCCGAGGATCGCCGGGATCGCGAAGAAGATCTCCGTGACCCGGGAGAACAGCGTGTCGGTCACCCCGCCCCTGAATCCGGCGACGAGGCCGAGCAGGCCGCCGACCAGCGCGGTGACGACCGTGGTCGCCACGCCGACCAGGATCGAGTCGCGGGCGCCGTAGACGGCGCGGGCGTAGACGTCGCAGCCGAGGTTGTCGGTGCCGAACCAGTGCAGGACGCTCATGCCCTTCCTGGCCTCGGCGAGCCGGCAGGTGGCCGCGTCGAACGGGTCCACCGACGTGAAGAGCCGGGGGAAGGCCGCCATGGCCAGGAAGACGCCGATGAGGCAGGCGGCGCCGACGAACATCGGGCGCCGGCGCAGGTCCTGCCAGGCGTCGCTCCACAGGCTCGCGGGCCTGGCCCGCACGAGCCGCCGCGTGCCCCGGGACCGGCCGGAGCCCCCGGTGCCGCCCGGTGGCCCTCCGTACCCGGCGTGCCTGGCCTGCCTGGCGCGTCCGGTGGCCCCGGCAAGGGTGTCACTCATAGCGGATCCTCGGGTCGAGAACGGCGTAGAGCAGGTCGACGACCAGGTTCGCCAGGATGTAGACCAGCACCAGGACGGTGACGGCGCCCACGACCACCGGCTGTTCGCGCAGGTAGATCGACGTGAACAGCTGCTGTCCCACCCCGGGCAGGTTGAAGATCGTCTCGGTGATCACCGCGCCGCCCATCAGCGTGCCGAGGTCGGCGCCGAGGTAGGTGACCATCGGGATCAGCGCGTTGCGCAGGGCGTGCCGTCCGACGACCCTGCGCCTGGGCAGGCCCTTGGCCACGGCGGTGCGGATGTAGTCGGCGCGCAGCGTCTCCATCAGGCTGGTCCGGGTGAGCCTGGTGAGGTAGGCGATCGACGTCCCGGCGAGCACGAAGCCGGGCAGGAGATAGCCCCGCCAGTCCCCCGTGAGGCCCGCGACGGGGAAGAGGTCGATCCCGGCCTGCCTGAGCCTGACCCCGAGCAGCAGCTGGAGCACGAAGCCGGTGACCAGCGCGGGGATGGAGACCAGCACCAGCGTGGCGGCGAGGATCAGCGAGTCCTGGGCCCGGCCGTGGCGCAGCGCCGCGTACACGCCCAGGCCGATGCCGGCCACCGCCTCCATGGCCAGGGCCGTCACCGCCAGGTTGACGGTCACCTGGAACTTTCCCGCCATGATCTCCGTCACCGGGACCCCGGCGGCGGTGACCCCGAAGTTCCCGTGGAACAGCCCGGCGAGGTAGTGCCAGTACTGGACCAGGAAGGGGTCGTTCAGGTGGTACCGCGCCCGCAGGACGTCGACGATGTGGGAGTCGATCCGCCTGTCGCCCGCCAGCGCCGTGACCGGGTCGCCGGGCAGTGCGAAGACGATGGCGTAGATGAGCAGGGTCGTGCCCAGCACGATAGGTATCGCCTGGATCAGACGCCTGATGACGTAACGACCCAATTCACGCCTCCCGTACGTACCGTCGAACGCGCCCTTCGGGCCGGAGGGTCACGCGGCGCCGAGGGGCTTGGCGGGACCGTTCCCGGCGGCCCGCGGGCCGCCGGGCCCTACCCGGCCCCCGGCCGCCGGTCAGCCGATTTTCTCGATCTTGTCCCACTCGACCAGGTTGATCAGGTTGATCTTCAGGCCCCGGATGCGCTGGGAGTAGGCGGCGTTGGTCCGGTAGTAGAAGACCGGGATGTAGGGCAGCTCCTTGATCAGGATGTCGTCGGCCTGCTGGTAGTACTTCAGGCCGTCCTGCAGCGTGGGGGCGGCGTCGCCCTGGGCGAGGACCGCGTCGAAGTCCTTGTTGGACCAGCCCGCGTAGTTGGAGCCGGTCTTGATGGCGACCGTGGAGAAGACCGGGGTCAGGTAGTTCTCGACCGACGGGTAGTCGATGAACCAGCCCATCCGGAACATGCCGCCGTATTCCTTCTTGACCAGGCCGTCGAGGAGGATGGCGAACTTCTCGAACGGCTTGACCGTGACCTCGACGCCGAGGTTGGCGCGGAGGTTGTTGGCGATGGCCTCGATCCACTCCTTGTGCGCGCCGTCGGAGTTGTAGCCCAGCTCCACCTTCTTGGGGCCGTTGTTCTCCTCGTACTGCTTCTTGGCCCCGGCCGGGTCGTAGGTGCAGACCGTGCAGATGTTGGGCCGGTAGCCGTCGAGGAGCGGGTTGATGAAGTCGTCGGCGGGGGCTCGGGTCCCGGCGAAGACCGTCTCGGTGATCGTCTTACGGTCGATGGCCATCGAGATGGCCTCGCGGACCTTGACGTTGGAGTAGGTGTCGTTGTACTGCAGCGGGAAGCCGATGTAGCCGACACCCGCGTCCGCCTGGTCGATGTAGCGCTCACCGAACTCGGCCTTCGCGCTGGCGATCGTCGCCGGCGGCAGCGCGTCGTGGATGTCCAGTTCGCCCGCGCGCAGGTCGTTGAACGCCGTCTCGGAGTCGGCGTAAATCTTGAACTGGAGTTTGTCGAACTTGGGCTTCGGGCCGGGGAAGTCGTCGTACCGGGTCAGGTCGATCGTCTGGTCGGTGCCCTTGTTGTAGGGCCTGTCCATCTTGAAGGGCCCCTGGCCGATGGGCTGCTTGGCGTACGCCTCGGTGACCTTGCCGTCGGGACCGAAGGCCACCTCGGGCAGCGGATAGAAGGCCACGTAGCCGAGCATCGTCTTGAACTGCGAGAACGGCTTGCTCAGGGTGACCTGGAAGGTGCTCTCGTTGAGCGCCTTGAGGCCCTTCATCTTGGTGACCTTGACCGGCTGGCCCTCCGGAGGGTTCAGGTCCTCCCAGCCCTCGATGCGGCTGAAGAAGCTGTTGGCGCCCTGGGCGTTGTCCCGGTTGGCGGCGAAGTTCCACGCGTCGACGTAGTTCTGCGCGACCAGCTTCGATTTGTTGTGCCAGGTGTAGCCGGACTTGAGTTTGATCGTCCAGACCCTGCTGTCGGTGGTCTTGATCGACTCGGCGACGTTGTCGACGACCTGCTTGTCGTCGCTGTACTTCACCAGCGGGGCGAAGACCGCGTTCAGGACCTCGGCGCCCTCGGTCTCGATGGTGTCGCCGGGGTAGAAGAGCTTCTGCGGCTCGGCGACCCTCATACGGATGGGCGGGTCACCCGCCGCCTTGTCCGTGGCGGCCTGACCGCCGCACGCGGCCAGGCCCAGGGCGAGCAGCGCGATACCAGCGATGACCTGTGCGCCCTTAGTAACGCGCATTACGGTGTTTCCTCCCTTTGCAGGCGGACGTCGCCATGAATTCCCGAGGGCCGGACGGCCGGCTGAGGGTCTCGCGCTCCCGCGTCTCCGCCGTACCGGCCGACGCACCGACGCCACACCAGTCGGACGCGACTATCCCGTACCGCTCCACACCGAGTTGTCTCTGTGATGTTGCAGTTCGGTCACGCCGGAGCGGCCGGGCATCACACGACCACCGGCCCGGCCCGTCCAAACCCACAGGAAGCTACGAAAACGACATAGAGGTATATGTGGGACAGGATGGGTCACGCAAAAATACCCCCGCCTCTCGGATGCTCGCGTCCATTGCTCACGAGCGACCTGCGGCTGGGCTAACGTTGACGAGGTCCAAAGGGCCGGAGGCTCGACGGCGAACCGCACAATTGCCCTGGAACCTCTTTCCCGGAGATCCCGTCCAATGTGTGCGGCGGAACACCGCCGCAGGCACTCCATCCACTCACATCCAATAGAGTCCTTGCCATGAGCCAGCCGGAATCCGCGGTCGCGGACGCCCAGGCGGGCGGCCCGAGTGACGGTACCCCTGCCAATCAGCAGGAGCCGCTGGCCAAGCTCGCCGAGCGTTACGGACTTCGGCGTGCCATCGCACGCCCCAGCCTGCCCGTCTACCTGCGTCAGTTGTGGGAGCGACGGCACTTCGTCATGACGTACGCCACGTCGCGTAACGTCTCGAAGTACAGCACTTCAGCCCTGGGCCAGCTCTGGCAGGTCCTGACGCCGCTGCTCAACGCGGCGATCTACTGGCTGATGTTCGGCCTGATCCTCGGCGCGAGCAAGAAGGTCGAGAACTATCCCGCCTTCCTCATGACCGGGATGTTCGTCTTCACCTACACCCAGCGCTCGGTGAGCGGCGGCGCCAAGTCGATCTCCGGCAACCTGTCGCTGATCCGCGCCCTGCACTTCCCCCGCGCGGCGCTCCCGCTCGCGTACACGATCCAGGAGTTCCAGCAGCTGCTGATCTCCATGGGCGTGCTGTTCGTGCTGGTGCTGATCACCGGCGAGCCGCTGACCGTGCTGTGGCTGCTGATCCCGGTGGCCCTGCTGCTGCAGACGATGTTCAACATCGGCGCCAGCCTGGTCCTGGCCAGGATCGGCTCGACCGCCCGCGACCTGAACCAGTTGCTGCCCTTCATCATGCGCACCTGGCTCTACGCCTCGGGCGTGTTCTTCTACATTCAGGACAAGGTCGTTGAAAGCGCCCACCTTCCCCAGTGGGTCGCCGATCTCATGTACTTCAATCCGGCCGCCGCGTACATCGAGCTGATGCGGGACCTGCTCATCGAGAGCCACCCCGTTAGATCCTGGGTGTGGTTCACCTGCGTATTCTGGGCGGTGTTCGCCCTGATAGGTGGCTTCTGGTACTTCTGGCGAGCCGAGGAGAAGTACGGCCGTGGCTGAGTTGACCGAGGAGCTGCCCCAAGTGAAGGCCGACAAGCCCGGCGTCCCGAGCACGGACGTCAGGGTGCACCCCGACCCGGAGCCTCCCCGTCATCCCCGCGCGGGCACCCCGACGGTCATCGTGGACGACCTGCACATCATCTACCGGGTGTACGGCGCGGCCTCGGAAACACAGAAGGGCAACGCGGCCAACGCCCTCATGCGCCTGGTCAAGCGCCAGGGCAGGCCGGAGATGAAGGAGGTGCACGCGGTCCGCGGCGTGTCCTTCGTCTCCCACCACGGCGACGCCATCGGCATCATCGGCCGCAACGGCTCCGGCAAGTCGACGCTGCTGCGCGCCATCGCCGGGCTGCTGCCGCCGCACTCGGGCGCGGTCTACACCGACGGCCAGCCCTCCCTGCTCGGCGTCAACGCCGCGCTGATGCGCGAGCTGACCGGTGAGCGCAACATCGTGCTCGGCTGCTACGCGATGGGCATGAACCCCACGCAGGTGAAGGAGAAGTACGACGAGATCGTCGACTTCTCCGGCATCGGCGAGTTCGTGCAGTTCCCCATGTCCACCTACTCCTCGGGCATGGGCGCCCGGCTCCGCTTCGCCATCGCCTCGGCCAAGGCGCACGACGTGCTGCTCATCGACGAGGCCCTGGCGACCGGCGACCGCGAGTTCAAGCGCAAGAGCCAGGAGCGCATCATGCAGATGCGCGAGGAGGCCGGAACCGTCTTCCTGGTCGCCCACAACCTCGACGTGATCGAGGAGACCTGCAACCGGGTCATCTGGCTGCACAAGGGCAAGATCAAGATGGACGGCGACCCGAAGGCGGTCCTCGCCGCCTACAACGCCTGAGGCGGAGGGAGACCGCCCGGCGGCGGAGTGGAATCCGCCAACGGCACCTGGCGACAGGGCAGGATGTGGAGCGACCGAAACGACGCTTCCACCGGAGGTGAATCCGTGTCCTCACGGCCACCGATTCCGTATGACTTCCTGCCCCAGGTCCCCGCGCTGACCGTCGAGAGCGACGACGTCCGCGACGGCGAGACCATGTCCCTGGCCCAGGTGTTCGACGACTGGGGATCGAACGGGCAGAACATCTCCCCGAACCTGCGCTGGTCGGGTGCCCCCGAGGGCACCCTCAGCTACGCGGTGACGTGCTTCGACCCCGACGCCCCCACCGGCAGCGGGTTCTGGCACTGGCTGCTGTTCGACATCTCCGCCGACGTGACGGAGCTGCCCGCGGGCGCCGGGACCCCGGGCACCTCCTTCGGTGTGCACGGCCGCAACGACTACGGCATCAACGCCTACGGCGGCGCCGCGCCGCCGCCCGGCTGGCCGCACCGCTACCTGTTCGCGGTGCACGCCCTCGACGTGGACAAGCTCGACGTGGGGCCGGACTCCCCGGCGGCCGTGGTGGGCTTCAACATCACCGCCCACACCCTGGCCCGTGGATACATCGCCCCGGTCTACGAAACCTGAGTCTTCTCGATCGCGACCTGAGCGCTCCCGCGATCGCGACGCCGGCGGGCCGTACCCGGCCCCCGGCGTGTCGCGCCTCTCGGCGTGTCGCGCCCCACCTCTTCGCGGGCCCGGCGTTCTCCCAGGTCGTGGACCCACCTCACTCCCTTCCCCCGACGGCGAAAAGCGGAGGAAGCGCACCGGCGGCCAATCAACTGACACCGCGATCGGCGTTCCGCTATGATTCGAACGTTGTTTCGATCCTAGGAAGCCGTCATGGAGTGGGGGCGCGCGATGCAAGAGTTGTCGACCGCGATCGACCACCTGGCCACAGAGGACCCGTCCGAGATTCCGCGTCTCCAGCTGACCGAGCAGCTCATCGAGCTGCACTGGCAGATGGCCAGACTTCAAGCCCAGATCGCCCGCCGCACCTCCGTGCGTCCCCCGAACCCCCAGAACTCCTGACCCACCGACTCCCTCCCGTCACGGTTCCCTCCCCCGGCCGAGACACCCACCTCCGCACCACACCGACGAGGTCCGCCGGGCCCCTTCAGCCCCGGCAGGCCCCTGAAGGCTCCAGGACCCCCGAAGAGAGCCCGGGGCTCGCGGGGGCCTCCGGTGGGCGGACAAGCCCGTACGGCGTCCACCAGGCCGTTCGAGGCACCTCTCAGCCCTCCGCCGGGGTCTCCTCTGGCGGAACTCCCGGGCGTCTCCCCGCGGCGGTCATGCCGTACGACCCGGGAACGGTCCTGGAGCACACGCGGACGGCCGCCGAACACACGGCTCTCAGACGTACAGGCTCCAGGCGGCGGTCACCGGTTCGAACGGGAACCGGTCGGCGAACGCGGGCCGCAGGTCGGTGAGCCACACGGCCGCCGGATCGTAACGCGCGAAGAAGGGGCGTCCGACCAGCCGCGGGTCGCGCGCCTGGATGAAGTGGAGCACGAAGACCCGCTGACCTGCGATCTCCGCAACGCCGTCCACGCAGACCTTGCCCGGCGTGGCCGACATGGAGGGGCCCCGCACCGTACGGCACAGCCCGGAGACACGCGAGTAGGCGTCCCTGAAGATCTCGTACGCCCTGACCAGTGGCACGGCGAAGTAGTCCTGTGGCCCCGTGTCACGCTCGACGAACATGTAGTAGGGCACCATGCCCATCGCGACCTGCCCGCGCCACATCGAGGACCACGTCTCCGGGCGGTCGTTGATCGACCTGATCAGCGGCGCCTGCGTCCGGATCACCGCGCCGGTGTCGCCGATCCGGGTCACCGCCTCCCGCACGATGGACGGTTCCATCTCCCGCGGATGCGAGAAGTGCGCCATGAGGGCCAGGTGCTTGCCCGCCTCGACCACGGAGGCGAACAGCCGCAGCGTGTCGCCGGCGTCGGGATCGGAGACGAAGCGCTGCGGCCAGTAGGCCAGCGACTTGGTGCCGATGCGGACGGACTCCAACTGCTCCAGTTCGAGCAGGGGCTCCACGTAGCGGCGGAGCACCGACTCCCCCATGATCATGGGATCGCCGCCGGTGAGCAGCACTCCGGTCACCTGAGGATGGTTCTTCAGGTAGCCGACCAGGTTCGCGACGTCGTCGGAGGCGAACTTCAGTTCGGGCTCGCCGACGAACTGCGCCCACCGGAAGCAGTAGGTGCAGTAGGCGTGACAGGTCTGCCCCTGCCTGGGGAAGAAGAGCACGGTTTCGGGATACTTGTGCTGCATACCCGGCACCGGATCCATGCCGACATGGGGAACGTTGAGATCGAGCTGCCCCGCGGGGTGCGGGTTGAGCCGCTCCCTGATCCCGTGCGCCACCGCCTGGATCTCCGCGGGCGGGGCGTCGTCTCTCAGCAGGCCCGCCAACCGGCTGACGTCCGGTTCGGGCAACATGTCCGACTGTGGGAAGACCAGACGATAAATGGGATCGTCGGGCACGGCGGACCAGTCGATGAGACGGTCCACCACATAGGCGTTGGTGCGGAAAGGCAGTACGGCCGCGACCGCCCTGACCCTGATTCGCTCCTCGGCGTCGAGGCCGGCCCTCCGCAGCAAGTCGTCGAGATGCTTCGTGGTGTAGGCCCGGAACCCGCGCGCAGAGCCCTCTTGCAAGCTCACTGAGGCTTCCTTCCATTTTTTTATCGTTCTTGATGTAAACCTCTCCTGCTACTCGCGCGTCGTTGGCGCTTATATACCCGGACCAAAACGCTCTACGGCCGGTTCCGATATCCAGCGAGCTCCCAGCCGCACAGCTATCGCGATATATCTCGATTGGTCGTACAATCCCTCACATGACCTCCCACGACCCCGTCCCGCTCACGGCCGCCGCCAACCCCGCGCTCCGCGCGTCGGACGCCGACCGCGACCGCGTGGCGACCGTGCTGGCCGAGGCCCTCGCCACCGGCCGTCTCACCAGCCTCGAGCACGCCGACCGTCTGGAAGCCACCTACAACGCAGTCACCGTGGGCGAGCTCGCCCCGATCATCGACGACCTGCCCGGCACCACGACCTCGGCCGGCGAACCGGCCATCGCCCGGCAGGAGGTCAGCGCCGTCTTCAGCAAGGTCATCAAGGGCGGCCGCTGGATCGCCGGGCGCCACACGACGCTGAACGCCACCTTCGGGGCGCTGATCGTGGACCTGTCGGACGCGGTGCTGCCCGGGCGCGAGATCACCCTTGAGGTGAACTCCTTCTGCGGCAAGCTGATCGTCCGGGTTCCGGAGAACGCCCACGTCATCGACGAGGTCAGCGCGTTGTTCGCCAAACGCGGCATCTCGGGCGGCCTCGGCGCGGACGGCGGCCCCGTCATCAGGGTCGTCGGCAGGGCCGCTTTTGGAAAGATCATCGTGGCCAGGGAGAGAAGCGACTGGAACCTCCCGGACAGGCCCTGATCCCCCCGGCGGCGTCACCAGGCAGGAACCCCGCCTACGATGCGGACAAACCATCCCGCACGAGGTGACCGCTTGCCTGATACCGACGCTGCCCGCGTCACACCGGCCACCCTGCCCATCGCACTGGACGCGATGGGCGGCGACCACGCTCCGGACGAGATCGTGGCGGGGGCCGTACAGGCCGTCAGGGAGCACGACCTCCGCGTCGTCCTCGTCGGCGCCCCTCACCTCCTTCAGGAGGCCCTCGCCCGCCACGACGCCACGACCGAGATCCCGATCATCCGCGCCGAGGAGGCCCTGGCCATGGACGAGGGCGCCCTCGCCAGCCTGCGCCGCCCGCGCTCCAGCATCGCCGTCGCCTGCCACCTCGTACGGCGCGGCGACGCCGCCGCCGCGGTCTCCGCCGGGTCCACCGCCGGGATCGTGGCCACCGGCAAGCTCAGGCTGCGCGGCCAGCCGGGAGTGCTCCGACCGGCCATCGCCGTCGCCCTGCCGACCCTCCCCACCCCGACCATCCTGCTGGACGCCGGGGCGAACGCCGAGGTCAAGCCGGAGATGCTGGTGCAGTTCGCCCACCTCGGCACCGCCTACGCGGAGACCGCCCTGCGGATCGACAGCCCCAGGGTCGGCCTGCTGACCATCGGCAGCGAAGCGGAGAAGGGCAACAAGCTCGTCAAACGGGCACACGAGCTGCTCTCCGCCGCTCCCGGCCTGAACTTCGCGGGCAACGTCGAAGGGCACGACCTGCTCACCGGAGTCGTGGACGTCATCGTCGCCGACGGTTTCACCGGCAACGTGGCCCTGAAGACCATGGAGGGCAGTGTCCGATACGCCTTCGCCGAGCTCCGCGAGACGATCCAGAACAGCCGCACCGCCCGGCTCGGAGGCCTGCTGCAGAGGAAGCAGATCCAGCGGTTGTACCGGCGGCTGGACCCCGAGGTGCACGGCGGCGCCGTACTGCTCGGCCTGAACGGGACCGTGGTCATCGCGCACGGCGCCTCACAGGCCAGAGGCGTGAGCGCCGCGTGCGTGCTCGCCGACGAACTGGCCCGCCACGGAGTGGTGAACCGCATCGGCGAGCGCCTCGCCGCCTCACACCGCCCCCACCGCCTCTGGTGACCGCGGGCCGCCCCCCGCTCTCTTCCCGTCCCCCCGATCACGGTTCCCCTCGGCCGCGGTTCCCCTCGATCACGGGTGCTCCCCGGCGGGTTCCCCCGGCCCGGGAGTCCCGACCGGCATGCCCCGGCGCCCTGGCCCGGCGCGATGTTTCCCGGCACGACACCACCCGGTACTGCGCGCCCAACGTATGGTGAGAGGGCCGCAGGAATCTCGGGGGGAAGCGTGGAGCAGCTGGCCGAGCGGGGGCTGACCACGGCCGAGGTCGCCGAGCGGGTGGCCCGTGGACAGGTCAACGAGGTCCGCAGGCGATCGAGCAGATCGCCCTGGACGATCGTCAGGGCCAACGTCTTCACCCTGTTCAACGCGGTGATCGCCGTCCTCTGGGCACTGATCATGATCTTCGGTCAGTGGCAGGACGGCCTGTTCGGGCTGGTGATCATCGCCAACTCCGCGATCGGCATCGTCCAGGAGATGCGGGCCAAGCGCACCCTCGACCGGCTCGCCGTCGTCAACGAGGCCCCGGTCAGGGTCAGACGGGACGGGGTGGACGTCGAGATCCCGCCGCGGCGGGTCGTGCTCGGCGACCTGGTCCTGCTCGGTCCCGGCGACCGCCTGCTGGTCGACGGCGAGGTGGTCGGCTCCGACGGGCTGGAGGTCGACGAGTCCCTGCTGACCGGCGAGGCGGACCCGGTGCACAAGGCCCCCGGCGACCAGGCGCTCTCCGGGAGCTTCGCGGTCGCGGGCACCGGGTGCTACGTGGCGACCCGGGTGGGCGGCGACGCCTACGCGGCCAGGCTCGCCGAGGAGGCGAGCAAGTTCAACCTGTCCCATTCGGAGCTGCGCGCGGGCATCACCCGGTTCATCGCCTACATCACCTGGCTGGTGGTCCCCGTCGGCGCGTTGCTCGTCTGGAGCCAGCTCAGGAAGGCGGAGGACTTCGGCCAGGCCATCACCGGCGCGGTCGCGGGCATCGTCACCATGATCCCCGAAGGCCTCGTCCTGATGACGAGCATCGCCTTCGCGGTCGGCGTGGTCCGGCTGGGACGCCGCCGCTGCCTGGTCCAGGAGCTGCCCGCGATCGAGGTCCTGGCCCGGGTCGACGTGCTCTGCCTGGACAAGACCGGCACGCTCACCTCGGGGGGCATGACCCTCGGCGAGGTCCGCGTGCTCCGCGACGACCTGCCCGCCCACGAGGCCCTCAGCGCGCTGGCCGGCCTGGACGACAACCCCAACCCGACCGCCCTGGCCATCCGCGCCGAGCACCCCGATCCCCCGCCCGGCTGGACCGCGACCGCCAAGGTGCCCTTCTCCTCGGCCCGCAAGTGGAGCGGAGCGGAGTTCGCCGGACGGGGCGCCTGGGTCCTCGGCGCCGCCGACGTCCTGTTCACTCCGGGCAGCCCGGAGTACGAAGAGGCCGAGGAGCTGGCGGCCACCGGCCTGCGCGTGCTCGCCCTCTGCCGGGTCGCCTCCCTGGACGGCCAGGTCCGCCCGGCCCTCGCGGGCGGCCGTACGGAGAGCCACGTCGGCGGCGGTCACACCGACGGTGACCACGGTGGCGGCGGTCACGCCGCCGCGGACGACACGGCCGGGAGCCACGCCGACGACGGCCGCCCCGGCGCCGACCCCGTCGGCGGCGACCGGGCTGAGGCCGCGGCCATCGTCGTGCTCAGGCAGCGGATCCGGCCGGAGGCCGCCAAGACCCTGCGCTACTTCGCCGAACAGGGCGTCACCATAAAGATCATTTCAGGTGACAACCCCGAGTCGGTCTCGGCCATCGCCACCTCCCTGAACGTCCCCGGCGGCGAGAACGCGGTCGACGCCCGCACCCTGCCGGAGAACGATCCGGGAAAGCTGGCCGAGATCCTCGACGCCAACACCGTCTTCGGCAGGGTCAGCCCGCACCAGAAACGGCTCTTCGTCGGCGCCCTGCGCTCCCGGGGACACACCGTCGCGATGACGGGCGACGGCGTCAACGACGTCCTGGCGCTCAAGGACGCCGACCTCGGCGTGGCGATGGGATCGGGCAGCGGCGCCACCAGGGCGGTCGCCCAGGTCGTGCTGATGGACGACGACTTCACCAGCCTCCCCTCCGTGGTCTCGGAGGGAAGACGGGTCCTGGCCAACATCGAGCGCGTCTCCACGCTCTTCCTCACCAAGACCTTCTACGCGCTCGTCCTGTCGCTGCTCACCGGGGTCATCGGGCTCGTCTTCCCGTTCACGCCCCGGCACTCCACCCTGGTCAACGCGCTGACGATCGGCATCCCCGCCTTCTTCCTCGCGCTCGCGCCGAGCGGCGAACGGGCCAGGCCCGGATTCGTACCGCGGGTGCTCCGCCTGGCGATCCCCGCCGGAGTCATCTGCGCGGCCGCCGTCTACGTGTCGTACCTGCTCGCCGGGCTCGACGACTCCACGCTGGCGGAGAACCGCACCGCGGCGGTGATCACGCTCTTCGTCACCACGTGGTGGGTGCTGGTCCTGATCGCCCGGCCGTACCTCTGGTGGCGTGTCGCGCTGGTGGCCGCCATGGCCGTGCTGTTCGTACAGGCCGTGGCCTTCCCGCCGAGCCGGGAGTTCTTCGCGCTCGCCCCCGGCGACCCGGTCGACGACCTCGTCGCGATCGCGGTCGGCGCCGTGGCCGCGGTCGTCCTGACGATCGTCTTCAAAATCATGCGATCCCCCGACAACATGCGATCCCCTGATAAATCGCAAGGTCACGGTGGACCAACCGATACCCTTGATTTATGACCGACCCGCAGTTTGTACTCACCGAACGCGTCCAGCGGGCGCTGGCCGACGCCTTCGGCCCGGAGTACTCCGACGCAGACCCGCTGATCCGTCCCTCGCAGTTCGCCGACTACCAGGCGAACGTGGCGATGAGCCTGAGCAAGCGACTGCGACGGGCCCCGCGGGAGGTCGCCCAGGGGATCGTCGACCACCTCGTCGACTTCCCCGGGACGGCCGAGATCAGCGGCCCCGGCTTCCTCAACCTCACCCTCTCCGACGACTGGATCACCGCCCAGGCGAACGAGACGCTGGCGGACCCGCACGGCGGCGTCGCCACGTCGTCCGTGCCGCAGATCGTCGTGATCGACTACTCCGCGCCGAACGCCGCCAAGGAGATGCACGTCGGCCACCTGCGCACGACCATCGTCGGCGACGCGCTGGCCCGCGTCCACGAGCACCTTGGCAACAAGGTCATCCGGCAGAACCACCTGGGTGACTGGGGCACCCCGTTCGGCATGCTCATCGAGCACCTGCTGGACATCGGTGAGGAGGCCGCCGTCGCCCAGTTGGAGGCGGGCGAGGGCAACGCCTACTACCAGGCGGCCAGGGCGAAGTTCGACGCCGACCCGGAGTTCAACAGGCGCGCCCGCTCACGGGTGGTCACCCTGCAGGCCGAAGAGCCGGAGACCATGCGGCTGTGGCACATCTTCATGGACGCCACGGTCCGTTACTTCAACAAGGTGTACACCCAGCTCGGCGTGACGCTGACCGACGACGACATCGCCGGCGAGAGCATGTACAACCCCATGCTCGCCCAGGTCTGTGACGAGCTGCAGGAGCGCGGGATCGCCGTCGTCAGCGACGGCGCGCTCTGCGTCTTCCCGCCCGGCTACATCGGGCGCGAGGGCCAGCCGCTCCCCTTCATGATCCGCAAGAGCGACGGCGGGTACGGCTACGCCACCACGGACATGGCCACGATCCGCTACCGCGTCCAGGACCTCAAGGCCGACCGGATCCTCTACGTGATCGGGGCGACCCAGGCCCAGCACATGTCGATGCTGTTCGACTCGGCCAGGATGGCCGGCTGGCTGCCCGACCACGTCAGCGCCGAGCACATCCAGATCGGCAGCGTGCTGGGCAGCGACGGCAAGATGTTCAAGACCAGGAGCGGCGCGTCGATCAAGCTCCTGGAGCTGCTCGACGAGGCCGAGGTCCGCGCCGCCGAGGTCATCCGCGACAGCGACTACGACGAGGCCCAGCGCGAGGAGATCGCCCACGCCGTCGGCATGGGCGCGGTCAAGTACGCCGACCTGTCGGTCAGCCACGACAGCGAGTACGTCTTCGACTTCGACCGCATGCTCGCCCTGACCGGCAACACCGGCCCCTACCTGCAGTACGCCCAGGCGCGGATCCGCTCCATCTTCCGCAAGGGCGGGGTCGACCCGGCGGAGGCGACCGGCCCGATCGTCATCGGCCGCCCGGAGGAGCGCGCCCTGGCCCTGCAGCTCCTCGGGTTCGGCGCGGTCGTGGCGGAGGTCGCGGCGAACTCGGCGCCGCACAAGCTCGCCTCCTACCTCTTCGACACCGCGAGCGCCTTCACCGCGTTCTTCGAGAAGTGCCCCGTCCTGAAGGCCGAGGACGAGGCCACCCGCGCCTCCAGGCTCGCCCTGTGCGCGCTCACCCTGCGCGTGCTGGACACCGGCCTGGAGCTGCTCGGCGTCCCGGTGCCCGAGCGTATGTGAGCCATTCACCGGATGATCGCCTTGATTTGCCATATCAAGGCGATCATCCGGCAAAGTTGGGTTCGGCGCGCCTCCCGCCGGGGATGACCGAATCGCACTACGCTGGCGCGGTCACCGGTCACAACTTCGGAGAGTTCTCTGCTTTGAGCACGGACCTGACCGCGAACCCTCACGCCAGGACGGAGTTGCGCCGCTACGCCGAGGCGCTCCTGGCTGACCTGGCCGCCGACGCCGCCTTCTCCACGATTCCACCGAAGTCACCGAACGTCCCCGGCTACTGGCTGTCCCCTGCCGTCGAGGCCCTCGTGCTGCTCGTTCGCGGCGAGGACGCGCTCAAGCCGCTGGGCCGCGCCGCCCAGCTCGACGAGCGGCGGACCGCCCTTTTCCTCTGCCTCGCCCTGGCCCTGTCCGGGCAGGGCGACCGGATCCACGCCTCCTGGATGGGCATCGCCTTCGGCGAGCTGTCCCTCGAACGCCCGGTGACCCGCGGCCAGCGCGCGCTCTGGCTCGCCGCCGCCCAGGGCGCCTACGGCCCCGCGGGCAAGATCTTCGTACTACGCAAGCTCGACGCGGTCGCCGTGCCCTCCCGGAGCGAACCCGCCCGATGGCTGAGCGCGCTGACCCCGCACGAGCCGTCGATGGTGGTCCCGCCCTCCCTGGTCGACTTCCCCGAGCTGGCCGAACTGCCCGAGCTCGCCCAGCCGGTTCAGGCCTCGGCCCAGCTGACCCGCCTGCTCGGCCGCTGCACCGAGATCACCACGGCTCGGGCGAGTGCCGACGGGAGGTCCGCGGGCCGTACGGGCAGGCTTTCGAGCGCGTGTGCCGAGAAGGAGGTGCTGGCCGTGCTGCGCCACCTGATCGTCTCCGATGGACCGGACGGCTCCGCCGGGCCCGGCGGCCGCCCCGAGAACCACGACGGAGCCGACGGGGCGACGAAACCGCTCGTCGAGCACCTCATCACCGACCTGCGCCCCTGTTCGGACTCCTCCCTCGCTCCCATCGCGCTCCACGTCGCCGCACCGATCGTGCGGACCGTCGCGGAAGGCCTCGCCAAGGCCACCCAGGTCATCCCGCCCGAGTCGGTCACCATGCCTCTCCTCGGCCACCGTGTGATCCTCCGCCCCGAAGGACCCGACCCCGAGTCGATGGCCTCGGCGGAACGGCACATCACCGAGGAAGGCGTCCCCGACCGGGGACTGCCCTGGCTCGCCTACGCGCTGCTCGCCCTCGGATCCGTCGCCCTGGTCGCCGCCATCACCGTCCCGGACGCGCTGCCCGCGGCAGCGCTGGCGCCGCTTCTGGCCGCGGCGGGGGCCCACCAGCTCTGGCGCCGCCGCCAGCGGGAGCGGGCAGACGCGAAATACGTCACGAAACAGCTCTCCGAGCTGCGGGAACTGGCCGACGGCGCGGTGTGGGCGCTGCACGAGTACGGCCGCGAGGCCGAAAAGCGCGCCCAGGGAGCCACCTCCGACCTGGCTGAACTCACCCGCCTGCTGCGCAGGGGGCCTCGGGCCGGCTGAGGGCGCGGGGCACGCCCCCCCGGTTCGGAGGTCAGGCGGTGGTGATCTCCACGTCGGCGGGGGCCAGCAGGAAGACCTTCTCCGCGATGCGCTCGATGTGGCCCTCGCAGCCGTAGGCGAGTCCCGCGGCGAAGTCGACCATCCGGGTGGCCTCCGCGGTGCTCATGCAGTTGACGTCCATGATGACGGTGCGGCCCTCGCGGAAGTGCTTGCCGATGGTCGGGGCGTCGTTGTACTTGCGCGGCGTGAGCATGACGATCCGCGACGGCTCGACCATCGCGCGCCAGCGCTTGGCCGCGCGCTCGGAGGCCGGCTGCCAGTCTTCGCTCTCGCCGTCGACCTCGTCCTCGTAGTCGTAGGACTCGTCGTAATCCTCCGCACCGCCCAGGCCAAGGTAGTTCGCCACCTTACGCACTGCCCCCATCGGCTCGTCCTTTCCTACAGGACCACGCCGTGCTCGGCCTGTCCCTACACTCTTGGACGGTAACCGACGAAGTAAGGTTCGCCGCGCGACACGCCCAGCGCATATTCCCACTTTGTACGGCTAGCGCACCGGTCTGTCTGAGCCATCTACCCGTTTTGAGCCTTTCATCCCCTCCACAGCTAGGGTGACGTCATGCATATCTATACGGTCGATTCGTTTACCGACCAGTTTTTCAAGGGTAACCCCGCAGGAGTCTGCCTACTGGACAATCCGGTTCCGGACGCCTGGATGCAGGATCTTGCCTCGGAGATGGGTCACTCCGAGACAGCCTTCCTGCTCAGCGGGGAGAGCGGCGAGCCATACTCACTCCGCTGGTTCACCCCCGCCGTCGAGGTGGACCTGTGCGGTCACGCCACCCTGGCGACGGCGCACGTGCTGTATTCCGCCGGATCGGCCCCGGAAACCCTCCGGTTCGCGACGAGGAGCGGAATCCTGTCCACCACCAGGGACGAAACAGGTCTGATCAGCATGGACTTCCCCGCCAAGGTCCTTGAGGAGGCGACTCCACCGGAAGGGCTGCTGGAAGCGCTCGGGGTCGAGCCTCGATGGATCGGTAAGAACGTGTGGGACTACCTGGTTGAGGTCGAGTCCGAGGAGGCGGTCCGGACCGTCTCCCCAGACCTCCGCGCGCTGGAGGCCGTGGACGCGAGAGGGATCATCGTTACGGCCCAAGCATCGCAGCCGGGCGTGGACTACGTCTCCCGGTTTTTCGCCCCCAGGGTCGGTGTCCCCGAGGATCCGGTGACCGGTTCCGCCCACTGCGCGCTCGCGCCGTACTGGTCGGGCAAACTCGGTTCCGACACCCTCATCGGTGCCCAGCTCTCCCAGCGCGGCGGCGTGGTCCACACGACCGTGCGAGGCGACCGGGTCGACCTGGCCGGCCGGGCCGTGACGGTACTCTCCGGCGAACTCCACGCCCGGTAGCCCCGCGGTCCTCGAAGCTCCCCCTCGCCTACACCGCCCAAAACCCCTCCCGCGCTCCACCACCCACGAGACGACTCCGCAGCGCCGGTACGGCGAACAGCGCTCTGCCCCACCGCCTACGAGACGTCCCCACACCGCGCCCAAAACCCCAACGCTCTACCGCCCGCGAGACTTCTTCACAGCGCCAGTACGGCTCCTCCCACGCTCTGCACCACCGCCTCCGCTCTGCACCACCGCCTCACGAGTCCTCCCACGCTCTGATTCACCGCCTCACAAGGCGTCTTCACAGCGCCGGTACGGCGAACACCGCCACAGACCCGACCGGCGCCGATGCACCACGCGCAACCCGGCGAACCCCGGTCACAGTCCCCACCGGAAAGCTCCCGCCGAACCCCCGAAAACAAAAAAAGGGGGGACCGCCCCCCGCGAACGAGACACGTCCCCCACCCCCTCCGAACCCCTCCAGCCCCCACCGGAAAACACCCGAAGAAGAACCCCCACAACCCCCCACACACCCCCGGAAAACCCCCCGGAACCCTCTTCCGGGAACGCCAAAAAGGGAGGACCACCCCCTCAACCGAGGGGACGATCCTCCCTTTTCCGAAAAATTGTCCGGCGGCGACCTACTCTCCCACACCGTCCCCGGTGCAGTACCATCGGCGCTGAAGAGCTTAACTTCCGGGTTCGGAATGTAACCGGGTG